>CADEGN010000329.1 GCA_902826865.1 uncultured Myxococcales bacterium | reverse complement strand
AGTACTGCGCGTGGGCCTCGACGGTGTCGCCGAGCGCGTGCTCGACGTAGCCGTGCAGGAGCGCCGCGCTGAGCTCGGTCGTCGGAGTCACAGTGCTGCGCGCGCGGGCGGCATCGGCCTGGACCAGCGCCTCGCGCCCGGCCTGGACCTCGCCGACGTCGGCGCGCCGGCGCGCGAGCTGCTCGTGCGCAGCGATCCGCATCGCGTCGGCGCGACCGCGCTCGGCCTCGACGACGGCGTCCCGCAACCACGGGATCGCGGCCTTGGGATCACCGACTAGCACCATCGCGCGCGCGCGCTCGATCAGCGCACGCGACGTCGTGGGCGGATGATCGATCGCCCGGGCCTCGACGAGCGCCGCCTCGAGCCGCACGCGTGCGGCCTCGTGCTCCTCGAGCCGCGCCTGGATCCCGGCCTGGACCACTTCGATCCGCACCGCGCGCACGCGCTCGGCCGCGTCCTCGGGTGGTGCGACCTCTTGCGCGAGGATACCGACCTCGTCGCAGCGCTCGATGTCGTACATCGAGGGCAAGAGTCCATAGACGTGTTCGAGCGCGGGCAGCTCGTGCTCGAACCACCGCTCGAGCGCAAGCGAGATACCGAGCTCGGCGAGCTCGAGGCACGCGCCCTGCTTCGCGGCGACGGCCTCGCCCGAGATCGGTCCTGCGGATCTCTCACAGAGCCCTGCGCGGCGATCGGCGATCGCAGGGGCGAGCGTGTCGATGCGCCTGACCAACCACGCCGCGCCGGCCGGCCACGCGGGATGGTCGCCGGTGCCTGCGGCGAGCGTGGCATCGCGACCGAGCTCTTGCCACACGCGCGGCAGCATGTCGGCTTGGCGCGCGCAGGCATCGGAGTCCGCAGGCGCGGACAGCCCCGCGACCGTAACCGCGGTGAGCACGACGAGGCCGGCGATCGCCGCACCCCGCCGCGGACGCAGCGCGGCGACCAACGCATCACATAGCGGATCCATGCCGGGCCAGCGCGACGCAGGATCGAGGGACAGCCCGCGGCGCACGATTCGGCGCACGCGGGCCGGCGCGCGATCGCTAGTTAGCGGTAACGCCGGCCGGTGCAATGCACCGGGACGTTCGCCCCACAGCGCCAACGAGAGCGAGAGGCAGAACGAGTACTGATCGCTCTGCGGTGTGGCGATCCCCCCGCGACCGACCTCCGGGGCCATGAACGAAGGCGTGCCGATCACGTCGCCGGTTTCGTCGTTGCTCGGCGAGCTCGGCGCGTGGACACCTGCCAGGCCAAAGTCCGCGACGCAGACGCGAAAGCCCGCGCCCTCGCGCGCGATGAGCACGTTCTCGGGCTTGAAGTCGCGGTGCACGATGCCCGCGCCGTGCGCAGCGGCGAGCCCCCGGCCGGCCGCGACGAAGCACCCCACGAGTTCGCGCCACGCCGGGGCCTGTTCGCGCATCCACATCCCAAGGTCGCCGCCGTCGACCAGCTCCATTGCGACGTACTCGCGACCGTCGAAGTCGCCGATCTCATGCACCGCAACGATATTCGGGTGGCGGAGGCGGGCGAGTGTCTGGGCCTCGTGCGCCAGTCGTCGGTCTGGATCGGCCCGGTCGTGCAACAACTTGATCGCGACGTTGCGATCGAGCCGACCGTCGTGGGCCGAGTACACCGTGCCCATCCCACCGCTGCCGAGCCGGGCCAGCACCCGAAAGCGGCCGATCACCGCCGGCGCTTCCTCGTGCGGCACGCCCATGCCCGCCATCACGCGGGCCAGCATGACGCGCCGATCGAGCGAATCGCCCGGCGCCGCACCACGGAGGTGATCGTCGAGCGCTGGATGCGGCGGTTCGGTCACTTGGCCCCGGGATTCTACTTTCTTCGAGGATGCCGGGTGCGGTGGGGTCGGCCGGGCCGACCGTCCCCGCCGCACCACGACTCACTTCGCCGGCTGTGAGCGTGCCTCAAACAGCGCGCCGAAGGCCGCCTTGGTGTCCGTGCCTGCGACCTGGAAGTGTGCGCGGATCACGTGTCCCTTCACACCCTCGAAGCGCCATGCAGGCCGACCGTGAAATCCGATCGGGCACGGACTAGGGTTCGCCGGTGAGCGAGCTCGAGACATTCGAGGGGCTCTCCTTCGTGGAGCGCGATCACCTGGGTATCGAAACCCTCATAGGGAGGTCGCGCCTTGTTCCGTACGAACAACTCCTTCTGACTCCCTGCATCGAGCTCGTCTTGCTTGGGCGCTCCAGTGAACCAACGACGTTTCTCGCCCAACCCTACGAAGGGTTCCTCGAACGGTGGCGCGATCAGGTCAAGATGTGGTGGTCAGGTGGAACGAGCACGTCACCTCCGAGGCGTTCGACATTCGACAAGGTCAAGGACCGGGTCACGGATCCTGTTCGAATGGGCACTCTGCTCGGCCACCGCTTTCATGCGGGAAGCCGGGTCGAGATCGTGCCGCCTTGGTTGGAGCTCTGGAGTTCCCCATACCAGCGGGCGGACGACCATGGCCACCACGGACCCACTACGACTGGCAGATCGCCATCTCCCTGCCGGCGGAGTTTGCTCGCCGCAGTCCCGAGTGGTGGCGGGAGCTCATTGGGCGCGTCACGCCATCCAGCTTTGGCAGCGGTTGGGTCGGCCTCGGGATCGCGTGGAACGCCGGATATCACTTGATGCGAGAACACGAAGCCCAGACTCCCGTTCTTCGCGACTGGCTGCTCCGTTACCCCGGCCTAACCATGGGGCCTAACTTTGTCACCCCCGCCCATTTGGAAGGCATCCGCACGGTGGGCTGGTTTACTCTGCTGGGCGCCGAGCTCACCGCCCAGAAGGGTGGCCTGGAGAAGGTTCGCGTGGCGTTTGGGGACAGCGCGAGCCCACTCGGCGACGGGGTTCTGATCCAAGCGGGGGATCGGCCTCGGCTCGAATCAAGCGACGCATACCACGAGGTTGGTCGCTTCCTGGCTGATGTGCACGTGAAGCCTGCGCCCAGCGGTGGATTCGCGTCTTTCGGTGGCGGATTCGCCTTCGGAGACTTCTTCGAGCCGCACCTCGCTCGCTGGGTATCGCGCTTCTGTTGAGGATCATGTGGGCCGAATCATGACCAGTCGAGAAGCTCACGCCGGGAAGCAGTCCACCCTGGTCGAGAACGGACCCGAGCAGGACATGCAAATGTAGTTGCCGGTCCCGTCGTAGTCGATGTCGCACCCGAGGAACCTCAGTCGCATCGTGGTTTCGAGTTGCTCGTCGGCCAGCTGGGCAAGTTCCCCCGCGAAAGCGCCCTCGGCGAGGGTGCAGGTGAGCTCGTCCGCGTCGCACTCAGCGGAGGCGAACACGACGACTCCGTGGCGGGCTTCATCGACGATCACGGCGACATGATCGCCTTCTTGGCCCTCGTCGACGAAGATCTCGCGCTCATGGCCGTCGATGACCACCTCGAAGTACTGGAAGCCGCCTTCGATCTGCGCCGCGCGGACGCGGATCGATGGCTCGTCTGACTGGGCACCGCAGGCGGAGCAGGACAGCAGCAGGAGGGCGAGTGCACGTTGCGTGGGTTGCATGCCCATCCTAGACAGGCGGGGAGCAGAATCGATCACTCCAACCCTGATCGTGCGAAGTGTCGTTATCTCCTGCCCCGTTCGGGGGCGACGAATGCGGCAATCAGGCACGCACGCCGCTACGCACTTCCGTGGAGAGCCGGCGAACGCTGCGGACCAAGTAGATCGTAATCAGCCAGGTGAGCGCGAGCCCGATCATCCCGGGGAACACGACCTTAAAAAGGACTGCGGTGATCGCCGTCAAGACCGTGATGGACACCGCGTTGATCGCCAGCACGTAGTAGAATGCCTCGGGCGCGGTCCGCAGCAGTCGCGTGGTGAACAGGCCGAGGCCGATGTAGGCGAGCCCCACGGGCAAGTGCACCACAGCGATCCAGAACGGTACGTCCAGCGCGAGCGCAGCAGCGTCCTGACCGTATTGGACCAGCACGATGGCGCCGATCACGAGGAAGTACGCGCGCAGCGATCCGGTCGTTTCCTTCATCGGCATGGCAGCGGGAACCGTAGCACTTAAGGTCGCCGGCCGACGCGTCCGCCCCTTGGTATGCTCCACGCGTGTGGTCCATTACGGCGGGTACCCTCGCGTGGGCGATCCAGCCCCAGGGCGACCCACTGCAATGGAATGCGCCTCCGCCTTGCCCGGACGTCGTCGACGTACGCGCGCGGGCGCGTCGCTTCGCCCGCGATCCGGCGACAACGCTTGCGGGTGAGGCGATTGTCGAGGGGGTGTCGGCGGGATCTTGGCGCTTGAGGCTGCGGATCGGCGGGCTCGTTCGCGAATACAACAGTCGGGACTGCGAAGCCCTCGCGGATCTCGCCGCGCTCTCGATCGCGGTCGCGGCCGATCCCGTCGCGGTTGCGACGGCGATGCGCGCGACCTCGGCCATGTCACACGTCGCACCCAGCACGCCGGCGCGCCACCGCGAACGGGGCATCGCCGCGCCCACCGAGAGCCCGTCGCCGCGCCCGGATCGCACCGCCGTTCGGCGCCCGCGCTGGACCACGCTATTGGGGATCGGCGGCGTTGCTGGGGTCGCCGAACTGCCGCGTGCCGACCTCGGGCCCACGGTATCGCTGGCGGTCGAGCGACGTGCGTTGTCGATCCAACTCCGCGGTGGGTGGTTGCTCCCCCAGCGCACGCCGATCCCCACGTTCGATCCGGCACAGGCGCGGCTGCAGGCAGCGAACGGATCGGCGCGCGTCTGCGGTCAGTGGCGAGACCGTGCTCTGTCGATCCTGGGTTGCGGCGGCCTCGAGCTTGGTGCCCTGATAGGGGCGTCCGAGCGCGTTCGACAGATGGATCGCCGCGCTGCCCTGTGGGTCGCAGCGTTGGGTTCGGTCGGCCTGCGCGGTTGGATCCATCCCCGGGTTGCCCTCGAGATCGGAGCCGAGTTCGTCCTCGGGATCCGCCGCCCGCGGTTCGGACTCCAGGACAATCCGTTCCAACCGGTCGCGGCCGGCGCAGGCGGGGTGCGCGGTGCCGCCGGCGTTCTCGTCCGCCTCTCTCGCCCACGCTGACCGGTCCACTGCGGTCTTTTCGGGTTTTTTGCGGTTCGGCTTCGTCAATCGGGGCCTTGGCGGGGACAATCGGTATGGTCTCGTGGATCTCCCGGCGATGGCCGTGCCCGCACGGCGCGAATTCGAGAACTTCTACCGCGAGCACTTCGCGGCGACGTGGCGGGCGCTGTCGCGTTTCGGGGTGCCGACCGCCGAGCGCGATGACGTTGCGCAGGAGGTGTTTGTCACCGCCCATCGCCGTTGGTCGATGCTGCGAGACGTAGGGTGGCCGCGGGCGTGGGTGCTGGGCATCGCGCGACGGATCGCATCTCGCCACCGTCGTGGCGGCGACCGGCGTGCGCACCGCATCGAGGCGCTCGCGTCGATGTCGATCCCACCAAGGGGCCTTGAGGACGAACTCATGCGGCGCGAGGCGTGGCGGTCCCTCGCCGCTTTCCTTGATTCGCTGGATGATCACCGCCGTGATGCGTTCGTGCTCGGTGAGCTCGAACAGCTGTCACGGCCGGAGTTGGCGACGGCGCTAGGCGTGCAACCGAGCACCGCCTACTCGCGCCTACTATCGGCGCGGCGGCGATTCGCGGATCACTTCGCCGGCCTCCGCGAGACCGAGTGTGCTGCGGTCCTGCGTGCCTACGACGACCAAGTGCCCGTGGCAGACGCGCTGACGCGAGGATGGTTGATCCTTGCGCCGACGATCGCCCGGAACGTCGTCTCGCCGATTGCGCTTTCCGCCCTCGTCGGGAAGGTGGCGTTGGCCGCAGGCCTCACGGCGGTTGCAGCGACCGCGCTTGCACCTGCTGCGCATGTCGAGCCGCGGCCCGCCGTGGACGGCGGGGCCGGGCGTGTTGCTGCAGCGGCGAGCGTACCCGCGGAGCCTCCCGCGGTGTCCACGGTTCAGCGTCCCAACCCGCCACCCGAAGCGCCACCGCCGGTGGAAGCGACCGTGCGCGCCCCCGATCGGCCCAAGTCGAGGCAACCGTTGGAGCCTAGTGTGTCGCCGTCGGGCGGCGATCCGCAGGCGGAGGAAGTCGCCCTGCTCGCGGCCGCCCGCACCGCCGCGCTGGCCGGGGAACGCGCCCGCGCCAACGCTTTGCTGGATGAACACGCCCGGCGTTTCGGCGCAGTCTCGCGCCTCGGAGATCTGCGCCGCGACATCGCACGCGATTTGGAAACTGCAGCGCCGATCGTCAATCCGCCACGACGCGGGGACTCCTACGGGCAGGAGCCCCGATGAAACAGCAGGTCTTGTTTGCCGCGACGCTGGCGAGCGCATGCGTCACTGATCCCAAGATATTCGGTGCGACGGCGACGAACGACGATGGTGCGGACAGCCCTAACGACTCATCGTCCGCGGGTTGCGATCCGGCCTGCCCGTCGACAGCGATCGAAGTCGACGGCCTGCCGCTCGTCGGAACCTTTGACGACGCAGGCGACCTTCTCGTGGGTCGTATCGGCGAAAACAACGAGCGAGAAGTCATCCGTGTCTCGGTCGATGGTGAAGTCGGGTTCCTCGCATCCGACCGTGCATCGTCCGATATCGTGTTCAACGGGGCGATCGCGACAACACAGACGCTTGAGCAGCAGCGGACGCAGGTCGCCATCCGCACCGCACAGGGGGCGATTGTGTTTGGACCCGTCGAAGGCCAGAGTTCTCCGGGCGGCACGCGTGCCGTGGTCGATGGTGGGGTCCAGCTGTTGACCTACCGCTATCAGCCCGCCGGCGTTGATCTCGTCGTCTTTGACGACAAAGGACCGCGCGCTAACTGGACGACCGTCGTCGACGAGGTCCCCGAAGAGGTCAAGCTCGCGGGCGCGGGGCAGCCGGCCTTACCCGACGAGGAGATCGTCGTGTGGCTCGATCCGGTGACGGACGGAACTCCGCGAACGGCAACGGTGATCCGGCTCGATGCGGCGGCGGTGGAGCTCGCACGGGTCGAAGTGACCCTGGGGACCGACAGCGTTCACGCGCCGGTGCGGGCCCCCGGCGGATGGCTGCTCGTCGGCTCGAATACTTCCGGGCTCTGGCATCAGCGGTTCGACCAGCAGTTCCAGCAGCTAGGGCCGCGCGTCATCGACTCTTCGGCGCCCAGCGAGAATCAGCTGATCCGAGTCGACTCACTCACCGACGGCTTCGTTGCGTTGATCAATGACCTGACGGATCCGGACAACGCCGACACCTTCATTCGTAGCTACGATGCGGCGGGCGGCCTGCTGATCTCTGAAGTCGTGCCCCCGCTGGGCGAGCCCGGCCAAAATCAGGGTATTTCGGTCTACGGTCTGCGCACGCGGGCCGACGGAATGATCGCAGTGTGGGGATTCGATGCCCGCAATGACGGCGACCAGGTGGGCTGGGTGCGTTTTTACGACCCGCAGTAAGTGTCACAGACCTCCGCCGCCAGATGTGCCCTGGGGCGGACTTCGGGGCTCGCGACCTCGGAGGGCAGCGAGTTCGCGCCGCGCGACGCCGAGCCATCGTCTCGCAACGCCCGCCAGCTCGTACGGAGCTCCGATTTCGAGTTCGGCGACGGCGCTGGCGAGCATGTCGTGCGATCTGGGGTCGTTCGCCGCCGCCCACGCTCGACCCAACGCCAGCTGGGACCGGCCGAGGTTCACGTGCGCGTACCACGGTGAATCTGCGTTGACCGCTTCAGACTCTACGCTCGCCATGGCGAGTGCCGCTGCGCGCTGGATGTCACCGCTCCAAAGGGCGTCGTACATCGCGCCGATCTTGTCGCCGCTCTCAGCGAGTCGCCGGGCAGCTGCACGCGCGACCGCCAGATCACCGACTAGGTCGCCGATCACCATTCGCGCAGAGTCAACCCCAGCGTTGCAAACCGGGAGGGCGTTCGCGTGACGGGTCACGCGGCGCGGA
>CADEGN010000328.1 GCA_902826865.1 uncultured Myxococcales bacterium | reverse complement strand
AGGGTCGGCGCGCCGCCGCGCGCCGGCGTCGACCTGCGCTCTGGCGATCGGTCACGGACGCACGTCGGGGAATGCGCGGGCAAATGTGCGCCTGGGCCGTCGCGTAAGCGAGCAAATGCACGCCCTCGAGATGAACGCGCGCGACGTGATGGCGCCCACGGTCGATACGTCCGACCGCGAATTCGCGACCCGAACTTGCGACGAAGACAGCGTGACGGCGTTGACACTGGGCACGCCTCCGATAAGGTCGAACGATGTCGATCATCGTTCGCCGCCTGGGTCTGTGGGGTTGCGTCGCGCTTGTCGCGTGCAGCGGCGCGAGCGGAGACGACGGCGCCAACGGGTCAGAGTCCGACGGATCGTCGCCTACGACCAACGCGAGCGATGGCTCTACTGCGGCAATGCCGGGTGCAACGGGTTCGAGCGCCGCCGACGACGAGGCCGATCTCGATGGCTCAGGCAACGCGAATACGTCGAGCCCGGGCAGCGACACCGCGGGCGCATCGACGACGAGCGGCGGCAGCGACAGCACGGGAGGAGACCCGGCGTACGACGAGGAATTCATGTGGGTGGCAGATTTCATGCGCACGAACTGCGTGACCTGCCACGCGACCAACATGAACGGAAACCTCGTGTTGGGGAGCGTCGAGATCACCAACGAGGAGGTCCGAATTGCCCTCGACGGCGTGGCCGCGACCACCGGCCTACTCCTCGTCGAGCCTTTCGACCGTGCGGCAAGCCAGACGTACCTTCAGATCACCAACGAGTTCGGCGCGCAGTTCCCCATCGAGGACACCGACCGTTTCGGTGCGTGGATCGACGCCGGCGCCCCGTACTTTGCGCGATAGCTGGGGCGGCCACGGCTACGGGATCGGAACCTCGAACACGGCCGGAATACGTATGTGCTTCGCGAGCACCGTGCCGTCGGCGCCGCAGCGGAGGTAGAACTCCTGGCCGCTGGACTCGACCTCGATGGTGAACTCGTCGACCGATCCGACGCGCTTGCTCTCGGCCTCGAGGATCTTGCCGCCGGGGAACAGCTCGCCGACCTTTGCGGCGACGGCCGCCGGGAGGGTCGAGGGGTCGATCTCGCACTCCTCGTAGAGCTCGGTGCCATCGGCCTTGATCGCGAGTTCACAGGTCTTGCCATCCGCAGTCGTCACCTCGACCTCGTCGACGCGGCCGTACTCGGCGTAGTGCTCGGTCTCGTAGCGCGAAGCCTTCGACCCGGGCCATTTCGCCTCGGCTTTCGCGCGCGCGTCGGCCGGAACCGCCGCGGCGTCGGTATGGTACAGCGACTGCTTCGCGATCGAACCGTCGCCTTCGACGCGGAGCTTGAACTTGCTCGCCGCGCCCGGCCTCGCCGCAATCGCGACGATGTCTGGGGCGATCGACACCGCTGGCGACGTCGTCGCGTCGGGCGGCGCCGTGGTGGCCGGCTTCTCGTGATGGCACGCGGCGACGAGGAGAGCTGCGCAGATCGACCGACGAATCATGACGGGATGCTTGCGCTTTCCGCCCTTGGGCGTCAACGGCCCGCGACCATCGGCGAGCAGCCTGCGGCGATCGGACCGCGGGTGAGCGGGATACGCTGCGAACAGGCTGCGCCTGTTCCAGCTCAATTGGGCAGCTCCTCGCAGTTCCCGGAGTGCACCGACGTCGAGCCCCGCCACCCGTTGTGGAGCGTGCGCAGCTCGTGGGCCCGCTCGGGCCCGAGGCTCCGCCCAACGGCGGCCTCGAGTGCGTTGCCCAGCTCTGCGGTGTGGCGCACGTAGCGTTCCGCGAGCGATAGCTCGGCGTCGACGCCCGGCGGCTCGGCGATCCCCGCCCGCTCGTGGGAAACACGACGGAGCGCGTCGTCGATCTCGTCCTCCGACAGGAGCCCTTCGACGACCGAGCCCAGCGCGGTCTCAGGCATTTCTTTCGCGGTCTCGGGCGTGCCTCCGCCGGCCTCGACCAGCATGTCGCGCAACTCGGAGATGTACGCGCGCTTGAACTCAGACATCGCCTTCTCGAGCGAGGCCCGTTCGCCCGGATCGAGCTTGGCCTGTTCGATGAAATCGGCCGGAAGACGCACGTCGTCGCCGCCTGAAAACAGGAAGCCGGGCGAGTCGACGCGAACTGTCGCGCACTTCGCCATCTCGAGCAGCGTGTCCTGATCAGGCTCGACAAAATCGCACTCGGGCATACGAGTGTTGGCCTTCGAGCAGCGCTCGGCATCCGGCTTGTGGCCCGCCTCCTTCTCGCGCTTGCCGGGATCTCCGCCGAGGCGCTCGACCTCGGCCCGCAACCGCTCGATCTCAGCGTCGCGTGCCTGGCGATCGGCACGCAGTTGATCGACCGCACGCGCGTGGGCCTGGGCGTGCAAGCTCGCAGCGTCGGCGCGAGCACCGATACCGGCCGCCGCAACGTGATCGCCTCCGGGCTCGCTCGACTCGTCGCCGTCGTCGCGACGGACGCGTCCGTCGGCGTCGGCGATCCCACGCTGCCCGGGCGTCAGCGCCACCGATTCCCCCTCGTGCGCCAACACGACTCCACCCTCGTATACGGTCACGGCCACGGCTGCACCCAGCGCCGCGCCCGCGACCAACCCCTTCACCAACGACTGCGACATCGGATTCACCTCGACCGCGAAACATGTCCCCGTCACGGTCGCGGTCCCGTGTGGAGTCACCACGTTGAACGCCGGGCCGGGATCGACCCGATAGAAAGCGCGCCCGGACGTCTGTTCGACCGTCGTGCGCCCGTCGTCCTCGATCTGCCAGCGCAACTCGCTGCCGGGCTCGCCGACGACGACCCCACGATCGGACAGCGCAATCGACGTGCGCTCGTCGAGCTGCGCGCGACCTGAGCTCTCGCGACTGTCCGAGCGCGCCCACAGAAACACGACCGCGGCCGCGACACCTGCGGTCGCCGCCACAAGCGGCCACCAGCGTGGCAGCACACGCACACGGTCGACCTCAGCGCGTGGCGCGTGCCCGCCCGCCACGACGCGCTCGGCAAACCCGGCTGGCGGAAACGCGGGTTCGAATGCCGCCCGCAGCGCCGCGGGCAGCGGACGATCGTCTTCATCCTTCATCACACACCTCCTTCCCAATCAGCTCGCGTAGCCGGGCGCGCGCCCTGAACACGCGCGCCTTGACTGCGTTGGCCTCGAGCCCGAGCGCCTCACCGATCTCCGCATCGGATAGCCCGTGGAACTCGCGCAACACCAGCGCCGCCTGTTGATCGGCGGTGAGACACGCGATCGCACGGCGTAGATCCGCCGCGGCCTCCACCCGCCGATGCGGACCGGCGACCGCGGGTTCAGCGGGCTCACCGATCGGACGTCGCCGCTCGATCTCTCGGATTGCCAGCCGCGACGCAATGCACAACAGCCAGGTCGACAGCTTCGCCGGCCCCTGCGGATCGAAGCGGGGCAACGCCGCGAACGCGCGTGTGAACGTCTCCTGGGCGATGTCCTCGATCTCGCTGCCGAGCCCGCGTGGGTTCAACATGCGACCGAGCAGCGCGAACACTGCGACCTCGTAGTTCTCCACCAGTTTGGTGCACGCGCGCGGGTTGCCGCGCTTCGCGCCCGCGAGCGTGACCTCGTCGACCTCCCGAGCGCCGGGAGAGTTCTGAGTGGGCAGCGGCATGTGGTCGACGGCGCGCACCACTCGGTTCCACCGGCGAGGGCCCCCGAGGTTACGCGGACGCCCAAGAAAAACGCCGCCGCGGCTTGAGCGGCGGCGGGCGCCGGGCCTTCGAGCCGCTCCGCATCGATGCGCCGCGCGCACCTGCGCAGGCCGCCCACGCTTGTCGCGTGGGTCGGACTACTACCGCGAGTGACGGCTCAACCGGGCCCGGTGGTGCTTGTGGCTGTCGCCGAACCCGCGCCCGAGTCGCTGCCGCTTCCGCCCGCCGACGTCCCACCGGCTTCCCCATCGCCGCCGTCCTCCCCGCCGACCTCCCCGGTGGTGGGGAACCCGCAGCCGGACACCGAACACAAGCAATCGCAAGCTGCAAGCAGAGCTTCACGGGTCGCATCGTCGATGTTCTCGTAGAACACATCGCAGTCGCCGCAGCCGCAGCCAAACATGTTGTTGGTGTCGATATGGACGATCTCGATCCCACAGGCGCGGGCGGGGTCGATCTCGCCCGTGTCTTCGGTTGCACCCGACGTCGTGGTTGCACCCGACGCCGTGGTTGCCGTGCTCACCGAGCCATCCTCGCCGCCTTCGGTCGACGTCGAGGTCGCACTGGCCGATGCCGACGAACCCTCGGTGGTCGACGCCGAGGACGTCGTCGTCGTCGTCGTCGCGCTCGCCGACGATGCCGACGCCGACGATGCCGAGGACATCCCCGACGTGGACGACGACGACTCACCGCCAACGAGTCCGCTTTCATCGGACTCGTTGCCGGCCGAATCGTCGCCCACCTGCCCCGTCAACACACAACCGCCAAGTACCAAACACGAGCCCGCCAACCACCCGATCCATCCAGCTGTCTTCATCGCGTTACCGACTCCCAACCGTAGCATCTCCACACCCGCCACGATCCGTTAGCGGACCCCGGCACATCCCTGTCGCAGCGCGGCGACCGCGGGCAGCTCGCCGGCAGTGCGGCGCAACACGGCCAATTTGCGACCGGCCTGGTCCGCGTCACCGCTCTGGCACAGGGCACGGATCTCCGCCGCCTGACGTTCGATCGAAAGGCGGCCCCGTGCGTACTTCGACCGGTGCTCGCGCACCGCCGCCAGGGCTTGCGCAGGATCGCTGGCACGCAGTGCCGCTTCCGCGCGACGGAGCAACATCGCCTCGGCGAGTAGCGCGTCGTCGGCTGCAGCGAGCGCGGAACGCGGGGGATTCGCCGATCGCACGGCACGATCGGTCGGTTGCGCGGAGGTATGTCCGGCAACGGCACCCTCGGTCGAACGACCCCGGCCCGCGGGATCCGCGGTTGCGCCTGACTCCCCGCCTCCTCGCGTAGACGCGACGAGGTCAGCCACGCCGCCAGCGCGCGAAGCAGTCCGCGATGCGTCGGGCGTCGCCACGTCCGCAGTGGACGCGGGGCCCACGGACGCCGCCGCGCCGAAGTTCGGCGCGGACGCGGGTCCCACGGACGTCGCCGCGCCAACGTTCGGCGCGGACGCGGGTCCCACAGACGACATCGCCGCGCCAACGTTCGCCGCGGACGCGGGGCCCACGGGCGTCGCTGGGCCTGCGTTTGCCGTGGACACTTGGCGCGTCGACGTTAGTTCAGCGAGCGGACCGCTGTCGCGGATCTGGGTCGCCACTACCCCGATCACCGTCGTCGCGGCGATGGCGAGCGAAGCTGCGATCTTTGAAACGCCACCGAGCTGAATCGGTGCCCAGGGCCGCACCAAGGCGGCCCAAACCGCGCTGCGAACGCGCGCGGGCGCATCGCGCTCGTCGACGCGCCGGACCGATAGAATCGCGGCACTGTGGCCCCCATCATCGCTGGCGAGAGATTCGGCCAGGCGCAACCGAGCCAGACGCAGCCGCGAGTACACGGTATTGAGCGGCGCTCCGATCACGGCGGCGATCTCCGGTCCGCTCAGGCCATCGATCTGCGACAAAACAAACACCTCGCGTTGCTCATCCGCGAGGGATGCGAGGGCGCGACCGGCCGTGTCGAGGTTCTCCGACGGATGGGCGTCGGCCATCGCCAGGTTCACCGCCGTGAGCGCGGCGTGCCGGCGAGCCGTGCGGGAGCTGCTGCGATGGTGGCGGGCGACGATCCGCCGCGTGATGGTGCCGAGCCATGCCCGCGGCGACGCATCGTGCCGCAAGCTGTCGCGACGGCGATACGCCGCCATCCAGACCTCTTGGACAACGTCCTCGCGATGATGAGCGGGTGTGCCGAAGCGCGCCGCAAGCCGCCAAACGAACGCAAAGTAGCGGCCGTACAGGTCAGCGAATTCCGCTGCGACCCCGGCAGCGGTCGTGGCCGCCGCCATGGCGCCGGCCCTCGTGCCGGAGTCTTCGCAGGCCGTGGGCATCGTCGTCTGTGAGAACATCTCCACCACCGCGCGGATCCGTCACGGTCCAAACCGGCCCTCGAAGCCCACGATGACCCTTCCTGAGAGATCTGCGAAGGCGAAGCGACGCATGGGCCCTGCTTCGATGCGGATCCGCGTCAGAGGAACCGCCAGTTCCACCGCCGCCATCAGCGCCACCTTGGCCGAAAGCCGAACATTCAACCCCGCCCGCCCCACGGCCGCGACCCACGGCAAACGGATCACGCGTGCATGAGGAACCGAGTTCCCCGATGCCTGCACGACGCCCGCTTCGACACCGACGCCCATCGGTGCCCACACGCGCCCGCCGCCGACTGACCCGTACGTAAGCAGCCCAAGTGTGCCCATCTGCTGCGTGAACCACCTTCGATCCGCACCGGGAAAGCCACGCGCAAGCCAGTAGCGACCGTTCAGCTCGAGTCGCGCGCGACCGACCTCGAACCCGACGGCCGCGCCGAAGATCGCCGTACCGCGGATCGTCGTGCCGGTCCCGTAGCCGAGCTCGGCGCGTACCAGCGCGAGGATCCGTGGTTTGCCTCCGGCCGCGGGCCGCGCGTCGCGGCCCACCTCTGGCGCCGCTTCATCGGTGATCGGGCCGGCGGCGTTCTCGCCCGGGGGCGCGGCCGACCCCTGGGTGACGCCGGTGGAGGGCGTTGCGGTCGCGCCGGAGGGCGGTCTTGGCCGAGGCTCCGCGATGCGTTGCGCCACCGCGATCGCGTCGACCGCCGATGCGACCACCAGGACCGCGGCGCGGTACAACGCGACGCAATCGTAGCCCTGGAGCACGCGGGTACGCGGTACGCCGTCGATATCGACGACGATCGTCACGCGAAAGCGATCGGCGTGCCGGGTCGCGTCCACGCGGGCGGGTACCAGGCCGCGCTCCGGCCCGAGCAAGCTCCGAAGGTCGTTGGCGAATGCGCGCGCATCCGGGCACGGCGCGGTCGCTCCCCCACCGGCAGGCGCGGCCATGAGGGCGTGTACGAGGATCCCCAGCGCGGACACCACGACGGTCGACTCCTGGGCTCAGCCGCCCGCGGTGCCCGCGGTTGATCCTTGGCTGACCACGGCGTCGTAGAGCGTCCCGCAAAACCGCGCGCACGACAACAGACAGAACTCGCTGGGCTCGCCGACTCGCCACAGGTTCGGTCATTCAGGGCTTTCGCCCGCGCATCGTCGTTGGTGTCCCGCCGCCGGTCCGTGAGGCGAGTCCGTTGCGTCCAGCTCGGACCCAACGCCCCCGATCGTCCCGGATCTTGCGCGCGTTCAACCGTCGACATGCGCGTCGGCGCTTGGCCTGCCTCCGCGATGGCCCGCTCCCCCTTGGCGACCGCAACCGATCCGCGGTCGTTCGACAGCAACACGGAGCCGTCGTAGACGCTGACCACAGCTGCGGTGGCCAGGATTGCACCGACCCCCAGACCAATTTGTGTTCGTCGTTCCATCGTTGGGTTGACCTCCACCTCGAACCGTGACCGTGACCGTGACCGTGACCGTGACGACGCCTGCTGGCGTCTCGACCGCAAACGGGTCTCACGACACACGGTAGGTCGCCACGCCCGCGGATTGGACGACCGAGACGTCGGCTCCCGTGACGGTCCAGCGCAACTCAGCGCCCTGCTGCTCGACCGTCGCCACCGCGCGAGCGCCGAGTTGGATCTCGCTACGAGCGTTGGCAACAACTCGCTGCTCGCGGGCCGGTCCGCGAGCACGATGCTTCGGCGAGTGTCGCGGCGGCGTCCTCGGTGCAGCCGTTGGGTGGCACAAGCAGCAGCAGAAGCACGAGCGCTGGATGGACCATTCTGCTCATTGTGGAATGTCAGCTCCAGCGACGTCGGGGGTGTCGTCGTAAGCGTTCAGCCCGTGCGGATCTGGAAGTGCGGAACCACACTGAGCGGGGGA
>CADEGN010000327.1 GCA_902826865.1 uncultured Myxococcales bacterium | reverse complement strand
TCGAACCCTCAGAACTCCCGCGAAGCTCCCCCTCAAACAACGCGCCCGTGCTCAGGCAGCAAGGCGGCCGCCTCGACCGCCTCGAAGTGCTCCTTCGGCATGCGTTGCGTCGTCGAGTGCCGTCGCATCCCGTACTCCGTCGAGCACCACGTCCGCGCGCGGACGATCGCGAGCTCCATCTGCTCGATCTCCTCGCCGCCGAAGCAATCGTCGCGGACGTCGCGGACGGCTCGTTCGCACCGCGCCTTGTCGGTCGGCGTGCGGACACGCGCGGCGTCGATCTGGAAGCCACGCGCTTGTGCGTACTCGAGGAAGACGTGGTTGATCTCGGGCGCGAGCGGGTCGGCCTTGTTCACGATCGCCTTGAGGTTGTCGGGCACGAGCACGTGGAAGACACCGCCGTAGAAGGCCCACGCGGCCTCGCACGCAGCGATCGCGTCTGCCGTGGTCTCGCGCTCCACCGGAAACACGAAACGGTAGCGCGAGACGTTCGACGTGAAGATGAAGGCGCGCTTCCGATGTCGACGACCTTGTGCATCGCGCAGCGTCAGCACCCAGCCGGTATCGACCTGCAGCTCGCGACCGGGCTCACCGTCGTCGACCAGCACCGTCGCGCGCCCGCGGCCGAATCCCAGCTCGTCCTTCGCGTAGCGATGCAGCGTCGAGTACGGCACGTGCACGCCGCGGCGCGTCATCAGCCGCCACACCTTCGTCAGGCGAACGCGATCCGCCAGCTTCGTCCGGATGAACTCGTGCTCGGCGATGCAGGTCGCCCACGCATCTCCGCGCGCGCGCTCGGGCAGAGTCCGCACCGCGACGACGACGGCCTCGACCGCTTCATCGACGAGCTCGCCGCCGATCGTCAGCCCGCGATCGACGGCGAGCTGCACGTAGCGGCGCACCGTCTTCGGGTCGATGCCCAGCTGGGCTGCGATCCTCTTCTTCGCCACACCGGCCTGCCACAGCCGCAGCACTTCTTTGATCTCGAGCATCGTGACCTCGCGGTACGCCATGCGCCTCCGAGCCCGGTCGATCCGGGTCGAGGCGGAAGGTGCCGCCGGTCACGCGAAGGGGGAAAGCTCGTGAGAAACTCACCCCACGCGGGGGGAAAGCTCGTGAGAAACCTGCCCCGCGAAGGGGGAAAGCTCGTGGGAGCCAACACGAGCGTTCCGTCTCGCTTGCGCGCGCGAGTGTGGCGGTCACCCGCGCTGACCTCTTCAACCGTCGCAGCGAGCGAGGCGATTGGAGTAGGCTCAGGTTGCTCGACCAGGGACATGCCACCGCCGCTAGTGCCATTGCCGATCTGGCCGGAAGTGTTGCTCCCCCAGCACCATGCGGTCCCGTTCGTTTGCTGCCCACAAATGTTTGCGTTGTCCCCGGATGCGAGAATTCCGGATACGCACACGCCTTCACTCTGTTCGTCGGACCCGCAGCTCAACTGCTACGGCGCGAGGAGGCGGTCGAAGCTGATGTCGAGGCCGCTGTGGACGATGCGGAGCATGCTCTCGAGATCGGGCGACGAACTCCCGAGCGCGACCCTCAGGCGCTCGTGCAGCGCCGCGCGCAATGCATCGCGGATCTTCGCGAGCCGACGGGCCACCGTCGAGCGATGGATGTGATGCATCGCGGCCAGCTCGTCGATGGAGAGCTGATGAAGCAGGGAGAGCCGGAGCAGCGTGCGCGCCTCCGCGTCGAGGCCCGCCAACGCCGCGCTGAGCGCTTCCTTGATCAGCGCGCGCTGCTGCCCCTGGAGTGCGCCGAGCTCCGGGCTGGTCTGCTCGGCGATCGCGTGGACGAGCGCTTCGCTCGATTCGATCTGCAGGCTCCGATCCGCGCGCTGCAGGTTCAGCGCCCGCCGGACCGCGACGACTTTGACGAGCGCCCGCAGATCGCCCTTGCCGACGAGCTCGAGGATCCGCGGCTGCGCAGGGTCGTCGCCCACGAACAGGATCGTGCGGGTCTGCGACAGCGCGTCGAGCTGCCGCTCTTGCGACAACCCCATGCGGCGCACGGCGGCGGTCGCGGGCCCGAAGTAGCGCGACTCGAACTCACGGATCGCGCGTGCCTGTCCGCCGGCGCAGGCGACCGCGAGGATGATCGCGTCCAGATCGAGCGCGTCTATGATCGCCTCGACGTCGGCCGCGGCAGCGGTCGCCGCCGCTTCCACCCGCTGCCAAGCGAGTCGCTCGACGACGTCGAGGTCCACCGGGAGCCGCGCTTGGGCCTGGACCGCTGCCCGTACGCGCTCGAGCAGCCGCTGTCTCGCCGCCTGCACCCCGCCCGCGACGATAACATCGCGCCTCGCCCCGGGTTTAGGGCGACGTGAGTCGCGTCGCATTCGCGGTCGACCGAAGCGGCGCGACTGGGCGCCGCTGGGCGTGATGAGCCCTCGTGAACGTTCGAGTCCTCGCCCTCTCGTCTGCGCTGCTGGGCCTGGCGCCGTCTGCGTGCGCCCTGTTCTCCGCAGGATCCTCCCCGAAGCCCACGGAACCAGGCGGTGCGCCGTCGACCGGCCCAGCCGAGCCCGCCGCCGAGCCGCCGGTCGACTACTCGCGGCTGAGCGATGCGGCGGCGCACCCGGCCCTCGCCGGCTGGTTGATGAGCGTCCACATGGCGCTGACCGTCGGCCGCGAGGAAGTCGCGATGTTGTGGGCCGTCGACATCGGACACACGGCGAAGACCGCGACGGATCCGCTCGCGATCTACCTATACGGCGCCCACCGCAGCCTCGACGGCGCAGCGCGCCTCGTCGAGTACTGCGGCGCTGGGCGCATGGCTGCGAACCTACGTGGCATCGAGACGTTCGCAACGCCTGCAGATGCGGCGAAACCCACAGGCGTGCTGAACGGATGGAGGGAGGCCGGGCAGTCGGAGATCGGGAGTCGACCCGGTGGCGAGCTGTCCCAGTACCAGACCAAAGGCTGCATCTCCGACGTCGCGGCGCTGGTCGGCGAGACGCTGACAGCGGCGTCGGAGTTGGAGTCCGACGCGCCGCACCGCGCGGGCGCGAAGGTCGTGCGCGGCTGGGCGCGGGTGCTCGCGTACGGGCAGACGCTCGGCTCACCGTGGCCGGTGCCGGAACAGGCGGCGCGCGAGCTGGCCGCGTTCGATCACTTCGTGCGCACGGGCAAGCCCAAGGCGATCGCCGCGGTGAAGCGCAAGCCGGTGCATCCGGCGCTCGTGTTCTACCTCGAGTCGGTCAGCAAGCACGTCACTGCACCGGGCCAGTGCGAGCTGCTCGGCCACGACCGCTCGGACACCGCGCGCGGCAGCAACGTGCAGGTGTTTCTCTACGCGGCGAACGTCGCGATGCGAACGTTTCCCGACCTACTCGAATCGTGCAAGGCGCCGAAGGCCGCCGAGCTGGCGCGCCGAGCGAGGCAGACGAAGCTCGCGCGGCCCGAGGACGTCGACCGTGTGTTCGAAGCGCTCGACCCACTGTTCGTCGACAACAAGTCGCCGGAGCGATTCTGCGTGCAGAAGGCCGCGTTCCCCCTGGGCGAGGCCTTCGGTGCGACCAACGAGGCGGCCCGGTTCGCGCGCACGGGGATCAACCAGTCGGTGCCGAACGCCGAGGGAGCATTGTCACCGCTGGCCCATATCGTCGAGCAGGCCGAGCAGACCCCCGAGGGACGCGACGAGCTCGCGCGCGCCCTGCTCGTCGACGCCTTGGCCCAGCTGCGCCGGTGGAAGCGGCGTGGCGACCAGGAACTGCGTCGATTCGACGACTGAGCTACCGTCGGTGCCCATCGACTATGCAGCCCACGCCGCCCGATCACCAGTGTCTCTCAGAGCCGATTCTCGTCGCGTATGTCGAGGGGCGACTGTCGGAGCCGGACGCACGACGCGCGGAGCTCCACCTCGACGAGTGTCCGGAGTGCCTCCGCGTCGTCGCGCTGCTCGGCGCCACCGATCCGCCCCTTCACGGCGAGTCCGCGTCGCGCTACACGCTCGGCGAAGAGATCGCCCGCGGTGGCATGGGCCGCATCCTGGCCGCGTGGGACGAGATCCTCGAGCGACCCGTCGCGCTCAAGACCGTGCGGAGCCGCGATGCGCTGTCGCGGGGGCGCTTCGCACGGGAGATGCTCGTCACCGCACGCCTGCAACACCCGTCGATCGTGCCGGTCTACGACGGCGGCACGCTGCCCGACGGCGCGCCGTACTACGCGATGCGCAGAGTGGACGGGCGCGAGCTCGAGACCTGCATCCGCGAGTCGGTCACGGTCGCGCAACGGCTCGCGCTCCTACGGCCGTTCATCGCGCTGGTCGACGCGGTCGCGTACGCCCACTCGCAAGGGTTTGTGCATCGCGACCTCAAGCCGCGCAACGTGCTCGTGGGCCCGTTCGGCGAGACGGTCGTGCTCGACTGGGGCCTCGCGAGATCTGTCGACGCCGCGATTCCGGAAGATGGCGGCACTGGGGGCGACAGCGTAGACGACGGCCTGACGAACACCGGATCCGTCATGGGCACGCCGGGCTACATCGCCCCCGAGATCCTGCACGGGCTGCCGGCGACCACGTCGACCGACGTGTACAGCCTCGGCGTGATCCTGGCGCAGATCGTGACCGGCGATGCGCGCGAATCGACCGATGGCCTGCTGCGGGCAGCGGGGGCGCCGGCGGATCTGGTCGCGATCGCTCGTCGAGCCACGCAGGCTCGCAGCGAGGATCGATACGCCGACGCGCGAGCGCTCGCCGACGACCTGCGCCGCTTCGAGGCCGGTCGACTCGTGGGCGCCCGCGCGTATGGCCTGTTCGACCGGCTCGCGCGGTTCATTCGCCACCACCGCGCGGCCGTGGCCGTGGCCACGCTGGCGAGCGTCTTGCTCGTGGCGATGGCGGGGTGGTCGTATCGCAATGTGGCGGCCGCACGCGATCGCGCCGAGCTCGCGCTCGCCGACGCCCAGATGCGCCGCGGCGAGGCCGAGTCCGAGCGCGAGGCCGCGGAGGAGCTGATCGACTTCGCGCTCGAGGATCTGTCGGAGCAGCTGCGCAGCCTGGGACGCATCGACCTGCTGCGCGCCGTGGTGGAGGAGGTCGACGCCTACTACGACGGCCGAGCGCCGCGCACGGATCGCGCTTCGGCACTCCGGCTCGGGCGGGCGCTGTGGTTGCACGGCCGAATCGCAAGTCGCATCGGCGACGACGCGACGGCGGTGGTCAAGCTCGAGCAGGCCAACGCGACGTTCGTCGGCGTCGCGAACGACGACGGCTCCGAGATCGCGGAGCTGATGCGCTGCGAGGTGCTCGGCGATCTCGCGGCGGCGCTGAAGACACTGGGTCGGCTCGACGATGCGGAACGCGCCGCGCTCGAGTGCATTGGCGTCGCGCAGAAGCACCTGGCACAGGATCCAGGTGCGGCCGCTTGGGTCCTGACCATCGCATCGCTGGAGATGGCGCAGGCGCTCGTGGAGCTGGCGCGTGGGCAATCGCAGCAAGCGCGCGGCACGATGGCGAGCATGCTCTCGCGGATCGAGGGCGACCAGTGGCAAGGAGAAAACCTCGCGCGGGTGGCCAACCTGCGCAGGCTCGTCGGTAGCCGGCTCGGCCTGCTCGCGCTGAACGATCGACAGCCCGACCAGGCAGTCGTGTACTTTCGCACCGCGCTCGAGGTGTCCGAGCAGCTGCGACGACTACGCCCGGGCAACGGGACGGCCATCGCGGCCGTCGCCGGGGCACGGCTCGAGCTCGCGTCGGCGTTGCAGGTCACGGCCCGGCTCGACGACGCCGAGCGCGAGCTGCAGACCGCGATCGGCACCTACCGGCTGTTGCTCGAGCTCGAGCTCGAGCCGGCCAACACGAGCTGGGCGCGCAACCTCTCGCGGACCCGTCGCACGCTCGCGGACACCGAGTCGCGGCAGGGGCGACTCGACGCTGCGATCGCCACGACACGATCGAACATCGAAGCCGTCACGACGCTGCTCGAGCAGCGGATCCCCGACGCCTGGGACGTCCGGCTGGACCTGGGGTTCTTGCGGGTGGAGCTCGGCAACTTCCTGCGTAGAGGCGGGCAGGCGGAGGCCGCAGCCAAGGAGTTCGAGCGTGGGCTCGCGGAGATGGAAGGGGTCGTCGCCCAGCACTCCAACGCCGAGACGTCGAGCAAGCTCGGCTTCGCGCTGCTGTTGCACGGCGACTTCGAGCTCGAGCGTGGAGATCTCGAGCGCGCTGCTCGCAGCCTCGAGCGCGCCCGCGAGCTCGCACGGCAACAGCTCGCGGCTCAGCCGACAGCGGGCACTCGGGTGCGCGTTGCGGAGCCCACCGCCCGCCTCGTCGTCATCGCGTGGAAGCAGGGGCAGCCCGGGCGTGCGCGGGCGTGGCTGCGCGAAACCGTCGCGGAGCTCGCGGACGCGCGCCGGCAGGGCGCCACCGGGCAGGTCCTGGACGATCTGCGGTCGATGCTCGCCACGCCCGCCCGAGCGCTCGGCGAATCGCTCGATCCGTCCACGGAGCCGCCACCACCGCGGTGAGATCGACGAGTCCCCATCCAGGTCGTCGACACGACCGAGCGCTGGCGGCCGCTCCTACGAGGACGGGCCACGACGTCGTCGGCAAAACCGCACAGCTCCCCGAAGTGGGTCTGGTGTGGCACAAACGCGTAGGCGCTGGCGAAGTGGAGCGCGGTCCAGCCTCGCTCGTCGGCCGCGTTGACGTCGGCACCGAGCTCGAGCGGTCGCCGGGGAGCGGTGGCGGCAAGGTGTTCCTCGACGGCAGCGCCTTGATGACCGCGAAGGCCGGGGGGAGGCGTTCTGCGATGCCAACTTCGCGTGCAGCGGCGCGCAAGCCACCATCGCCGGCAAGGGAGTGAGCGCGAAGTTCGACACGAGCGCGACGATCAGCGGCGCCGAGGCGAGTTTGTCCGGGAGTGCGAAGGCCGGTGTGGCCGCACCATCGGTGAGCGTCACCGGTTCGGGCACCACAGAGATCTCGGGCGGCGTCGTGAAGATCAACTGAGCTCGGCTGGGCCAGCCGAGCGGCAGGCCCAGCTCGGCCGCGAAGTCGTCGACGACCTCACGCGGAGTCCCACGGCGCCTTCGCGGCGCTGTCCGGCGAGCAGGAATGCCATCTCGGCACGGTGCGCGGTCTCGCGGTCCGTCCCACCTCGATCAGCTCACGCCGCGCGGGTCGGCGCCGTCGCCGAAGCGAGCGTCGTCGAGCTTCGCCTCGGCCCACTTCACATTCGTCAGATCGGCGCCAGAGAAGACTGCGCCCGTGAGATCTGCGCCCGTGAAGTCGGCACGTTGCAGCTTCGCGTCGCAGAAGATCGCGTCCTTGGCCTTGGCGCGCACGAGCGATGCGTCCGTGAAGTCGGCACCGGTCAGGTCGGCGCCCACGAGGTTCGCGAGCAGCAGGTCGGCGCTGACGAAGCTCGCGTTCTTCAGCGTGCACGTGGCCAGCGTGGCGGTCTCGAGCTGCGCGGCGTCGAAGCGCGCACGGTTCATCAGCGCATCGAAGAAGTTCGCCTTCACCAGGAAGGCGCCGTCGAAGCGCGCCTCGAGCCACGAGCCACCGAGGCAGCGGAAGTCGTGCAGGTTGGCCTCGCGGAGATCCGCGCGATCCGCTGCGGGTTCCTCGACGCGGATGTCCGAGAGATCGGCGCGGCGGAAGTCGTGCCCCTCGACGTTGCCGCCGGGCACGAACTCGTCCGTGCCGCGTGCTTGCGCCCACGCTGCCGGAACGCCTGCGGTGGTCTTCGGAGCGGTCATGAGGTGGCCTTCGTCACGGCAGGCATCGGCGTCCAGTTCGGGGCTTTCACCTCGTCGGCCTTGCCGAGAATCGGTGGAAACTTGCTGTAGTCGCCGGTGCGATGGATCCGGATCCGGGCGCCACGACCGGCGCGGTTGAAGTCGAAGGGAGTGGGAGTGCAGGCGGCGAGCCGATGGCGCCCGGCGGAGACGCGAGCGGCTGCGCCTGCCAAGCGGGTCCACGCTCGGACGCACCGTCGGCGTTGCT
>CADEGN010000326.1 GCA_902826865.1 uncultured Myxococcales bacterium | reverse complement strand
ATGTGGTTGCCGGCTTGGCCGAGATCGCGGAACGCCACGACTACGTGCGCCCCGAGATCGTCGAGGAGCCCGTGCTCGAGATCGAAGGTGGTCGCCACCCCGTCGTCGAGCGGATGCTCGAGACCCGTCGCTTCGTCCCCAACGACACCCACCTGCGCGCGGCCGGCACGACGCCGCACGCGCGACTTTGGATGATCACCGGCCCCAACATGGGCGGGAAGAGCACAACGATCCGCCAGGCGGCGCTCATTACCGTCCTGGCACACATGGGCAGCTACGTGCCGGCGAAGGCGGCGCGGGTTGGCCTGTGCGATCGCGTGTTCACCCGCGTTGGGGCGGCAGACGATCTCGGCCGCGGCGAGAGCACGTTCATGGTCGAGATGCGCGAGACGGCGCAGATCCTCGAGCGAGCCTCCGTTGCCAGCTTGGTCCTGCTCGATGAGATCGGCCGGGGCACCGCGACCTTCGATGGCCTCGCGATGGCTTGGGCGATCGTCGAGCACCTTCATGATCAGATCGGATGCCGCACGCTGTTCGCGACCCACTACCACGAGCTCTGCGCCCTCGAGGGCGTACTACCGGGCGTGCACAACGTCCACGTGGCGGTGCATGAGGATCGCGGCAAGATCATCTTCCTTCACCAGCTTGCGATCGGGCCCGCCGGACGAAGCTACGGCATCGCCGTCGGCCGGCTGGCCGGATTGCCGGCTCGGGTGCTGCGTCGGGCCGGACGGATCCTCGAGCGACTCGAGGCCGACCCCCATGGAAGCCTGCGCGCACAGCTCGACCTGTTCGCGCCCGCCGGTGCCGAACCGCAGGCCTCGGGCAGCGCGAGCGATCCTGCGTGGTTGCTCGCCGAGTTGTTGGAGATCGATCCCGACGCCCTCGCGCCGCGTGACGCCCATCGAATCCTCGCCCGCTGGGTCGAACGGGCCCGTCGCGGCGAAGGGGCGTGAACGCGCCAAGGCCGTGCGCGATCCTGGCGGGGTTGCGCGACCGCAGTCGTCGCTTCGCGCCGCCGCGCCGAGGTCCGGGCGGTCCGCATCCGACATGCGCCCACGGCATCTTGGGTGAGGCCTGCGCGGCTACGGGCGTGCATTGCTGCGAATCCGCGCGATCGGATCGAGGCAGCGGCCACATTTGGCGCTACGATCCACGTTGTCCCCCCGACACTCGCTGTTCATTGGGGGCCATGGGCCCACAAAAAAACCGCAATGCGGGTGCGTCCAGCCGCCCTCGCCGTGCCTCACAATCGGGAATCGTTCGCGATTCCCCTGCGCACGGAACCTGCTCTTCTAAATCTGCGTACGAGGAGAACCACGAATGCGACGCACGCGAGTCTTGACGTTGCTGACCGCAGCCCTGTTGCTGCCCGTCGGGGCCGCGAGTTGCGGCGCTCCTGCCGGCGATGACGACGAGGGCCTGCGCGTCCTCTCGGAGGGCGGGATCTCAGAAATCGCGTTCATCTCCCGTCCGAAGCGCACGTCGGTGGGCGATGTCTTTCAGTACACGTCGTTCTCCACGGATCCCAAGAGCGCCAACATCCTGCGCATGAGGACGGTCTCGGGCGGCGGTGACGCCGAGGCGATCACGCCCTTTGGCACCGGCGACTGGCCGGCCGCCGACATCATGGCCATGGATGTCTCCTTCGACGGCAAGGAGATCGTCTTTTCCGCCCGTGTCGAAGGCGAGAGCAACTACAACGTTTATCGGATCAAGATCGATGGGACGAACCCTGAGGAGCCGGGCAAGAAAGGGCCGGCCCTCGTCCACATGGGGCCGTACGACTCTGTCTATCCGGTCTACCTCCCCAACGATCGCATCTTCTTCATGACCAACGAGACATCGCAGGCCGGCGTTCGCCAGTTCCGCGATGAGTACGAGCGCGGCGTCACGGCCCAGGCCGCGACGATCGACAAGCGCGGCGGTGATCTGAAGTTTGGCCCGCGCAACCTCTCGCACCGGGTGGCACCCACCCTGGTCAGCATGGAGAACGGTCGCGGCCAGATCCTCCACACCAACTGGGACCACCTCGCCGATGTCAACGAGGGCAACCTGATGGTGATGAACCCCGACATGACGGGTGGCGCCGAGTTCTTCGGCAAGGAGGGCAGCGGGGTGGCCAACAGCTACCTCAAGGCCCGCCAGGTCAACGGCCGCCAGTCCCCCGCCATCGCGACCGCCCGCGAGCGCACGTTCCAGGCCGGCGCCATCATTATGATCGAGCAGGGCAAGAATGAAGCGACGGCGGCGGCCGAAGTGCTGACGCCCAACGTCCCGCTCGATCGCTCGCCGTCGTTCGAAAAGGTCGGTCGTTATTACGACGCGTATCCGGTCACCAATGACGGCGGGAAGCTCACCCACGTATTGACGTCATGGGCCAACGGCCCGGTTCAGAGCGACGTCGCTGCCGGTGGCATGAGCGAGGAGGGCATCGACTACGGCGAGGGCGCCGGCCCACCCGACTTCGGGATCTTCGTCCTGGATCCGGCCACCAACACACGGCTGCCGATCTACAACGACGAGGACATGTGGGACGTGTTGCCGATGGCGATCAATCGGACCCGGCCAGTGCCCACGGCGCCGGCCGGCGCCACGGCCGAAACGCCCGACGGGACGGCGCTGATCGGCGCCCTCGACGTGCTCGAGTCGAGCCTCCCCGGGGCGCCCGAGAGCGGCGTGTACCGCGTCCGCGTGATCGAAGGTTTTTCGGCGGAGGAGGGCATCCCCGACAAGTTCGGCCTGACCAATTCCGACGGCGCGATCTTGCTCGGCGAGGCCCCGGTGGTCCACGACGGCGACAACTCGTTTGCGGCCTTTGTCCCCGAGGAGCGCCCCATCCACCTGCAAACCCTCGATGCCTTCGGCATGTCGTCGTTCAACGAGGATCGGTGGTTCTCCGCCGGTCAGGGCGAACAGCGCTTCTGCGGTGGGTGCCACGAGGAACGCGGCGCGACCGCGGCCGCGCCTGATCCCGGGATCTCGCAGGCGATGGGCAAGGGTGCGGCCAATCTCGGCCTGCCCTACGAGGACCGCCGCCTCGCAAGTCCCGAGGCTGCCGACTTCGTCGCGATGGCGAACAAGCTGGTGTTCCCCGACGACGCGGCGTTCGCCGAAGCCGAGCGCATCCGCGGTCTACCCTGGGACATCGCCCTTCAAGGGGTCATTGACGATGCCGGCTGCGCGACTTCGGGCTGCCATGATGGTTCGATGAACCAAGGCAACCCGTGCGTCAGCATCACCAACGACATGCCAGGAGGCATGACGTCCGAGCCGGTGACATGGTGCTTCGACCTGCGCGGGGAGAAGGTCGATTTCACCTACGGGATGATGACCGGCAACTACTCGCGCAGTCACATCTCGATGTTGCTCATGGCCGGCATGACCGACGAGCCCGACGTCGAGGTGACCAACCTCGATCCCGCCCGCCCGTATCAGGCATACATGGTTCCCCAGTCGGCGCGTGATTCGATCCTCATCAAGTACCTGCAGCCCGAGCAGGTCTACCCCGCCCACGATCCGAACAAACTGGCGTTCTCGGGCGAGATGAAGGCCAACGGTCAGCCCTACGAGGCGCAGCACCCCAGCGCCAGCACACCCGGCTACGACGCCGCCGCCCATCGCCCGCTTACCACGGCGGAGAAGTACTTGTTCATCGTCGCCGCCGACATGGGCGGTCAGTACTACAGCCTCGAAAACGCGCCAGGCCAGCAGGGCTACGAGTGAAAGGACCCACGACCATGACGACCGCAACCCGCATTCGTGCCTGCAAGTGGATCACCGGCCTGCTGATCGGCGTCGCGCTCACAACCCCGGACCAAGCTTTGGCCGGCAAGGGCGCGAGTTACCAGTCGATTGCCAACGCGATCGCCACCGGAAACCGCGATAGCATCGTCTCGGAGATCGAGCGAAGCGAGACGTTGCCCTGCGCACCGTGCATCGACCTCGTGAAACCGCTCATCGATCACGATGACGCGGCCGTGCGCGACGTCGCCGCGTGGTGGTTGGGCGGCCGCGCCGTACGCGACAAGATCCGCGACGAGATGTACGCGCGCCTCAGTGGCACCGATTCGGTGAAGGCGCGTAACGCCGCGGAGGTGCTCGGGCGCTTCGGGCACCCGGCCGCCCTCATGCCCCTCGAGATCGCGATTCACGACGATACTTTGTCGGAGGAAGCTCGCGCCGCGTCCGCGACAGCGGTGGGACGCATTGGTGACTACCGGGGCAAGGCGGTGCTCGAGGCCGCCATGACCTCGGAGTCGGCGGCGGTGCGCCAGGCGGCCGCAAAGGGCGCGCGAGAGATCCGCGGCAACCTCGAGGGTGTCGCGCTCTTGGAGCTGCTGCACGACGACGATGAGGCCGTGGTCCGCGAGGCGGCGCTCAGCGTCGGTGCAGTTCGTGAACTGTCGGGCGTCGCGGATCTGATCGACGTGGTGTCCGATGTGAATCTCTCGGCCACCACGCGCAAGCACGCGGCCTGGGCCCTCGGCAAGCTCGGCGATGGCAACGCTCGCGACGCCCTGCGTAGCATCGTCGAGGGCGATCGCGACATGATTGTTCGCGGAGCTGCCCGCGCTGCGCTGAACACCTTGCGCTGAATCAGATCGGCCTGTGCGACTGCGACACACCGCTGTCCCACATCTTTGGGCCACGAATCCACGCGGCGCCCCTCGTCCACGAGGGGTGTTCGCATTTGGTTCGCGGTCGCCTCGCGACTTTGCCGAACTTTTGTCATGCGCCCGCCTTGAAGCCCGCGGCGCATCCACGGAAAATGAAGGGCCTTGCCGTTGGAGGACATCGCGATGACCCGCACCTTCACCTGGCTCGCCGGGTTCACGTCGCTCGTCGGGTGCAGCAACCCCGACGTCGGCCACGCGACCTACTACGATCAGCGCATCGCCCCGATCCTGCAGGAAAACTGCGTGCGCGGTACGGCCGACGGATTGTGTCACGCCGAATCCACGCAGTCGCCGGGGCAAGCCCTCGGCAACCTCGATTTGAGCACCTTCGAAGCCGTCCACCGCCGCCCCGAGCTGCTCGCCGCCTACGGCAGCTACCCCGAACCGGTGATGCTCATGAAGGCGGTCAAGCCTTCGGAGCTGACGCTGCCCTATGCGGGCATGCCGTACTCGAGCGAGATCTTGCACGCCGGTGGCGGAATCCTGAGCCTGTCGTCGCAGGCGTTCATCGAGCTCCAACAATGGCTCCGCGATGGCGCCACCGAGGATGGTGAGCCGCCCGAGGCCGCCCAGCCGAAGGGCCACGGCGATTGCGCCAGCGCCTTGCGACCCGACGTGGTGCCGTACCTCTCGCTCGCCACCGGGCCGGCGTTCGACAGCTTCCAATCCGACATCGCGCCGATTTTGAGCGAGCGCTGCGGCTTCGGCAGCTGTCATGGTGCCGCGCAATCGGATCTCTATCTGACCTGCGGCACCACGCTCGAGCAGCGTCAGCACAACTTCGTGGTCACCCAGTCGTTCGTGGCCGAGGAGACCGATCGCAGCGAGCTTCTCCTCCGCCCGCTTGCCGTCAACGCAGGCGGCGTCAACCATTCTGGCGGGGACGTCTGGGCAGAGACCAGCGACGCGGAGTTCAAGGCCGTGCGCGCGTGGGCGATGCAAGCCGGTGCGTTGACGTTGCCGCAGGAGTCGGGCGAGTTCGAGTATTTCGCGGGCCACGTGATGCCCGCACTTTTGCGCCGCGGCTGCGCGATGCCGCAATGCCATAGCCCGCAAGGGTTCAACGACTACCGCCTCCGGGCTGGTTCGCGCGGGTTCTTCAGCCCGTTGGCCCTGCGTCGTAACTACGAAGCGACCCTGCGCGAGTTCGTGAGCATTGATGCACCGGATCCCAACGAGTCGCGGATCCTGAAGAAGAACGTGGCCCCCGAACACGGCGGGATCGCGCATCGTGCCGGCATCACGCTCCTCGACGCGATGGGCCGCGACAAGGGAGGTGACCCATCTGTGTGTGAACCCGGGCAGGACGACCAACCCACGTCGTATTGCACGATCGTCGAGTGGATCCGGCGGGAACGTGCGGTGGCGGTCGCGGCCGGCACGGTCGCGGCACTTGCGGAGGGTGACACGGTCCCGATTTTCTACGTCGACCGCCCCGCCGACCGTGATCGGGTGATCGACTTTGCCACGTATCGCCCGGGCGCAAGCCTGCAACGCGTCGATGCCACGCTCGGCCCCCTCGGGCAGCTCGCATCGTTCTCGGCACCGACCCCGGTGGATCTGAGCGCGTGCGGGGCCGGGGCGGACATCGATGTTCGTGGTCCGGAGGTCTCTTTTGACGGCCGCCAGCTGACCTTCGCGCTGCGCATCGGCGAAGCGGACGGGCTCAATGTGTACGTCGCAGATCTCGATGGCGGCAACTGCGTCCAGCTCACCGACGACGGCGGCAGTGCGGCCGACGGTGTGGCGATCCACAACCTCGACCCGGTGTTTGTGCCGCCAGACCCGGAACACGCCCCCGACGGGGCGATCGTGTACGCGTCGACGCGCGCGGGACGGTCGGGCCGCGCCAATGTGTCTCCGCGCTACAAGCTCCCCGCCACCAACCTGTGGCGGATCACGCCGGGTGGCGACGACCTCGGTCAGATGACGTTCCTCAACGGCTCGGAGCTCATGCCGGCCGTGATGCAGAACGGTCAGGTCACCATGACGACCGAGAAGGCGACGGCTGATCTGTATCAGCTCTCGGGTCGCCGGATTAACTGGGACCTCACCGACTACCACCCGCTACTCGCCCAGCGCGACACGATCGGGTTCGGTCAAGCGACGTTCATCCGCGAGGGGCTCGACCGCGACTTCATCCTGATCCTCTCGGATCCTGGCGCGTGGTTCTCCGGCGGAGCGCTCGTCGCCTTCAATCGCTCGGTTGGACCCTTTGACCACACGCGGGTCGACGAGAAGGGCTACCTCGTGGCCGTCGACGTGCTCGATGCCGCGGCAGCGGGGGCAGGCAAGGGGCCGGCGTCCGGGGCCTACCGTTCTCCGTTCATTGCGCCCGATGGCAGCGTGCTCGTCAGTTATGCCGCCGGCCAGCTCGACCTCACCGATACCGCAGCGGCGGTGGACTACGACCTCGTCGTGTACGATCCCGTGACCAACACGCGAACGCTGGTCGCAGGCGGTGCGGGCTTCCAGGTCGACGGCGTGGTCGCTTACCCCAGGGCCCTGCGCAAGCTGTTCGTGAACATCCCGCAGCTCGTGTTCGGGGGTACCTCCCTGGCCGGCACGGTTGCGGATACCGAGGCGTGGGCGCACTTCCCGGACCTGCCGATGCTCGCGACGCTATTGACGGACAATGATCGCGGTGACCGTGGGCTGGATCGGTTCCTCAAGGCCGACTCGCTCGCCGTCTACAGCGCCGCGGCTCCACCTACGGGCAGCGCGGACGACGGCGCGACCTTCCAGAACTGGTCGCTGGTCGATACGTTCGCGCTCGCGGCCGATGGTTCGGCGTTCGTTCGGGTGCCCGCAGGTGAGCCGGTGGTGCTCGAGCTGCGCGACGGCGATAGCAAGCTGCTGACGATGACCGAGGAACATCAATTCGGACCCGGTGAACAGACCAGCCTCGGGATCAGCCGCAACTTCTTCGACGGGGTTTGCGGGGGGTGCCACGGCTCGATCGAGGGCCCCGAGCTCGATGTGGTGGTGAACCCGGATGCGCTGACGGGGGCGAGCGTGTCGCTGTCCCGCCCGCAGCCGGGCGCAGCGCCACCATGACCGGAGCCCGGTGGGTGGCACTGGAGCAGATCCCTGGGGACCCACGGCCAGGCCGGCGTCATATGCCGGGGCTCGTTGTCGCCCACTCGCTGTGCTAGTCTGCCGCGCCGGAGGTTGCCGCACATGCGCGTCTCGTCGTTTCTGTGGGTTTTTGCACTCGGATTGGGTCTCGCAACCGGATGCAAGAAAGGTCAGTCCACCGAGGACCCTGAATCCGGGAGCAACC
>CADEGN010000325.1 GCA_902826865.1 uncultured Myxococcales bacterium | reverse complement strand
CCGCAGCCTCGCGCACGCGCAGGCCGGCACCGTAGATGACTTCGAGAACCGCGGTGTCGCGCACGGCTGTCGGCGTATCGACGGCTGGTTCGTCGATCAGCCGGCTCACATCCTCGACCGGCAACGCAACGGGGAGTTTGCCGCGGCGCTTGGGGCTTGCGACCAAGGCGGCTTCGTTGTCGTTCACGATCCCGCGGCGTCGCATCCACGCGCCGAAGGCACGTAACGCCGCGAGCCGGCGCGCGACTGTCGCGGTGCCCTGGCGACCGTGGCGATGCGCAAGCCAAGCCCGGATCGTCCGAACGTCGAGGTCACGGGGCTCCGCCGCGCGACCGCGCAGCTCGACAACGAATGCGATGAACGCCGTCAGATCCCCGGCGTAGGCGCGCAGGGTGTTGGCCGACAACCGCCGCTCGTCGGCCAGGTGTGCCAGGAAGTCGTCGCGGGCCTGCTCCACCACGAGGACGCTAGCGCGCCTCGCAGTTCCGACCAAACAACCGGCGCGACCACTCGCCGCGCCCGTGCTTGGGATCGTCTCTCCCGCGCGCCGCCGCGTGCGCCGTCATCGACCGACGGACCTGGGCTTCGAAACCGCCGCACGAAACATCACGGACACGCCGCGTCGGTTTGCACCGTCGCCATGCGCCCTTGGATCGTCGCGAGTGCGCCGCAGTCGTCAGCTCCAACGAGGGTCTTACGGACATCGAGCGTGTCGCCGGTGCGAAACGTGTTGTTGGCCACGACCGGCCCAAGGTCGGCCACCATCGTCCGCGAAACGTCGAGGAGCGCGAGAGACTCGAGCATCTCGACCCCCGCGAGATCGGCGAGCGGATTCCCTGCGAGCTTGGCTTCTTGCAGCGTCGGCAGCTGAGCGAACACCGCGATCGACGTGATGGCGTTGTCTTCGGCGCGGATGACTTCGAGCAGCTGGAGACTGGCGAGGGGCGTCAAATCGCTGACCGATGTCCGGTCGAGGGTCACGGTCTGCAGCGTAGTTGCGGCAGCGATCTGGGCCACGGCCCCCGCCGGCAACGACGTGTCGTCGAGTTCGAGGGTCTCGATGGCCGGGAGATTGGCAAGCACGCCCAGCTCCTCAAGCTGCCCCTCCTCGTAAAACAACCGGCGTAGCACGGTGCGACCGGCCAGGGGGCTGAGGTCGAGCGTGATTTCGGGGGTTCCGGCCAACAGAACGCCGAGGAGGTCGAGCGTGCCAAGCGGGGCGATCGAGCGCACCGGGTTGTGGCGGATGTCGACCTCGCGCAACTCGGGCAACCCGGTCAGCGGGCTCAGGTCGACGACTTGGTTGTCGGCCAACGCCATCTTCCGCAGATTGCGCAGCCCCTCGACGCCGGCGAGCGACGTGACCTTGTTGCTGCTGACATCGAGCGTCGCGAGCAGCGCGAGGTCGGCGACCGGGGCGGTACCCGTGATCTGATTCTCCTGCGCGACGAGGCGATCGAGCGCCACCATGTCTTCGACGCCGGCCAGGCCGGTCAGGGCGTTACGTGACGCCTCGATGGCGATCATCCCAACCGCCGCACCCAGTGGCCGTAGATCGCTGATCCGGTTGCCCTCGAGATCCACAAAGTGGAGGGCGGCATGGTCCGTGAGCGCCGCAATGCTGGCGACGCCGTTGTCGGAAATATCGAGGGAAAAAAGCTCGTTCATTCCAGCAACCGCCGAAATGTCGGACAGTTGGTTCTCCTCGAGCACGAGACCGACGAGGCCCGTTAACGGGGCGAGCGCAGACACGTCGGTCAGCTCGTTTCGCCCCAGGTCGAGATACTCGAGGCCAGTCAGCCGGCCGAGCGGTCGCACGTCGGAGATTCCGTTGCCATCGAGCACCAGCACGCGCAGGCGGGTGAGCTCGCCGAGCTCCGACAGATCCGTCACGCGATTGTCGCTGAGCTGAAGCTCCTCGAGCCCGGTGAGATCGAGCAGCGGGGTCACGTCTTCGATCTCATTGCCAGATAGGCCGATACTGCGGAGCCCCTGCGCGCACTCGAGTCCACGAAGATCGGAGATCCCGAGGGCGGGGGCACGCAGTCCCGGCAATTCCCGCAGATCCTCGGCCATCACTACCGGCGGTGGTGGCTCGCTCCCATCCTCGGGTGGCGGTGGCTCAGGGAGCAAGTCGAGCAGCGCATTGCGTAGCTTGTCGTCAGGGACGTCGACTTCGCCGACACAAAGCTCGATGGTCTTCCCATCGCCGATCGTGGGCGCCCCGAGCTCGGCGCACCCAGCCAGCGTGGCAAGCGATAGCAGCAGCTGCGCCCGCGGGGACACCCGTTCGACGCTACACCCTGCTGCGCCCGGCGGCCAGGTGTCCCCGGCGGGCGCGCGCGGCGGCGCATTCCGAGCGCGTCAGACCGGTACTGGGAGGAGCGTGGAGTCCGGCAGACGCTTCTGCAGCTCGGCCTTGTCCTCATCGCTGATGCCGTAGTCGCCGATGATCACGATGTGGCCGCGAAAGCCGTGCTTGGCGTGGAAGGCGACCAACTCGTCCATCGCCGACCGAAGCGTGTCCTTCTCCGGGTTGCGGTTGGGAACGAGTGCCAAATACATCGTGATCGTTGGCGGGGCGATCTCTGTGATCTCGGTGTGAATGCGAACCACGTTGCCCTCGATGCTCGACGGGCGGATCGAATCTCGCGACACCCGGTAGACCACTTCGCGATCGACAGTGCGGGTCATGTGAAACACCACGATCTGCCGGTAGGGGATGCCGGTGGCCTTGCCCTGCGCGCGGGCAATCTCGACGGCCTGGTGAAGAAGCCGCCCAATTCGCACACCGCCCACCGCGACGACGACGGTCCGATCCTCGGTCTCGATCGCCTCGCCTTCGACCGTATCGAGGACCCGGCGGAAGTAGTTGTAGCCAGCGCGGATGAGCGGACGATGGTTGTAACCGAGCAAGATCGCCGCCACCGCAACTGCGGCCGTGACCAGCAGCGACTGCAAGTCGCGGATCTGGTCGCCGAAGCGGTCGTACAACCCGAGCAGCGCCAGCGAGAGCAATCCCACGCCGAGCAGCGCCGCCACCGGGATGCTGATGCCCCCGACGCGGACGTTGAATGGGGCGCGGTAGACCCGTCGATCGTTGGGCTTGAACTTGCGCAGCAAGATGAACGCGATCACGCCCGAGAGCATGACGAGGCCGAAACTGGCCCCGTACCAGCGCTCGAGCACCTCCTTCACGGCATCGCCTTCGTAGCACAGCGCGAAAATCGCCACGAAGAACAGCAGGTTGATTCGATCGAACACACCGCGGTCGTTGGCGTCGAGGAGCGCGCGTGGCAGGAGGTTGTCGCGCGCCATCGTGACCCAAAGGCCGCGCGCGCCGGCGAAGCCCGTGTTGGTCGCACCGATCAACATCAGCGCGGCCGAGACCACGATCACGCCGCCCCAGATCCGGCCAAGCAGCGCGCTCCCGGTCGCGGCGGTCACCACCGCATCACCGAGCGCGGCAAGCAGATAGTCCGCGGCCCCGATCAAGCGATCCGGTGGCAGGACCATGAACACCAGGATCGACAGGGATCCGCCGAACACGAGCAGGATCGTCAGCATCGCCCGGTAGATCCGGCGGATGTCCGCGCGGGGGCGCTCGAGCTCCTCGGGGATGTTCATCACCGACTCGACACCTGAAGCGCCGAGGATCGACGACCCAAGGGCCACCGGGATGAGCGCAGCCCCGAGCGTCGCGAACCCCGGCAGCGTGGTGCCGACGAGGGTTGACCCCACGCCGTGTCCATTGCCCCCAGCGCCTTCGGCCGCAACCTGGACCGTGGCACCGTCGATGAAGCGATCCAGATCGACCCCATGCATCACCAGATACACGAACCCCAGGAGGATCGTGACGGCCATGATGGCTAGGCTGAGGAGGAAAATGGCCTTGCTGACCTTAACGCTCTCGCGCAGCCCGTAGTTGTTGAGCACGAAGAGCAGCACCAGCGGCGGGAGCATGATGACGACGCCCGCGGGCAAGGTGGGCGACAGTGCGATCGCGACGAGCGCCGTGATCCCGACCGTCGAGAGGTTCTGGCGCCAGGCATGCGGCATGACCCACGTGCCGAAGCCGACGGCGGGGATCGACGACAGGCCGATCGCCGCCACCGTGCGCCCGCCACCGGTGCCGCCCACCAGCGACGCCACGTAACCGCTGTATGACAGCAGGCTGACGATCGCGGTTGCGACATAGGAAAACGAGATAATGACACCCACCGCCGCCGCCGCGACCACGGCGATCTTGCCGAGGTGGCTGAGGGCGTAGCGCGTCATGACGTACGTGCCGCCGTTCGAAAGCGTCAGCAGCACCGCCTCCACGTAGATCGGCGCCAACGCAAACAACAGGGCGTAGAGCGCGAGCTGAAACGCCGGGGTCGCAAAACCGACGCCGGCGACGATGAGCGCGCCCGAGGAGTAGTACGGCGAGGTCAGCGGGTCGGGGCCGACGAGATACAAGCCCTCTCGCCAGCTAAGCTTCGTTCGACCAGGCTCGTCCGACGTCGTCATTGCGACCGGGCGGGGTTATGCACCCGCCCGGGCGTCGTGGCAACCCGCTCAGGGGATCGGGCTGGTCGGATTGGGCACGTCCGGCTTGGCCGGTGGGGATTTCGCGGGGACCTTGCCTCCAGCCGGCTTCGCGCCTTCGGCGGGTTTGTCCTTGCCCTTCTCCGCGCCCTTGTCCTCCGGCTTGGCCTTGAACATCTCGGCGCGATCCTTGTGGATCTGTTTGAAGCTCATGTCGGAGATGACGTAGAACCACTCCCCGAACCGCTTCTGCAGGACCTGCGCGCGGGCTTGGCCCTTGAGCGCCTTGTCCTTGTCTTTGTCCTTGTCCTTGGCGTTCTCGGCGTCCTCTTCCGGCGTATCGGCCGGGGTGTCACCGGACTTGTCCATCGATGGGTCGTACTGCACGTCGACGAACATGTAGCGATTGGCGGCCTTTTCGTCCTTGCCATCGCCATCGCCATCGCCGGCGGCGTCGGGCGCCTCCTCACTGGCACCCTCCTCTTCGCCACCGGCCGTGAGCGCCAGGCCCGACTCATACGTGACCTCGCCGAAGTAGAGGCTGAAGACGATCCCATCCTTGGTGACGATGCGGGCTTCACCTTCGTTGCCGAACAGGCGCGGGTTGCCCGGATTTTGCGTGACGAAGAAACCCTTGGATTGCAGGGCCTGGAGCGTCAGTTGCTTGGGTCGTGGGCGTACACCGACGATCTTGATGCTCGCGATCGCGGTCACGATCTGCCGCGCCTTGGCGCCGTCGAAGACTTTGCCTTCGGGGAGCGGCATTTCGGTCGGCGCCACCCACTCGTCCTTGCCGTCGACCTGGGTCAAATCAGCGCGAATAGGTGACGAGTTGATCACCCGGCCCTGCTGCTCGTCGACGACGTAAGGATCGTACACCAGCGCGACGATCTCCTCGCGTTTGACCTTGAGGAGGTCCTTTTCGATCCAGTCCGTGAAGTTCGTCGAGATGTCGAGCTCGAGCCGGGCCCCGTATACGCGCTTCTCGCTCGGAGCTCGGAGGTAGAAGTACTCCTGCTTGCCAGGAACCGCCTTGCCGACGATCACGTCGACCAAGATCGCGCCCGCCGCGTCCTTGATCGTGATGTGTTTGCCCTTCTCGTCGCCCTTGCCGTCGGCGCCGGTCGGGTCGAGTACGCCAAACTTGGCGTGGTCGGCCGGGTTGTCGCCGTAGTAGATGTCCTTCTTCACGTCGATGAACGATGCGGCCGCCTTGCCCATCCGCTCGGTTCCATCGGCCGGGTAGTCGTTGTGGCTTGGGATCACCCAGCGCCCAGCCTTCTGCTCGACGGCGAACCGCACGATTTTCGCGGCCTTGTCGTCCCACGTAACAACCTCAAGCGCGGTCGCCAGCGTCGGGTCCGAGAAGGTCCCGAACATCGGCGAACCGGTGTCCTCGTACGCGGCCGCCTGCAGCGGCTGTGGACGTGCGCTCCACGCCAACGCGACCGATCCGGCCGCCAGCGCCACCATGATGAAGGTACCGCGGTTCATGCCTTGTCTCCTTTGCCGCCGGCGGCGTTGCGCCGGGCCTGCGGGATGGCCTCGTGCTCGCGCCGACGCTTGCGTAGGTAAATGAAGCCTCCGAGCAGCAGGGCGGGGATCGGCGGGACCAACACCGAGGTGATGCGAATCTCGTCCTCGATCTCCTGCGACTGACGCTGGTAGCGGGTCTCGACCTTGCCGACCGCCTTCTTCTTTTCGCGCTCGATCGCCTGCGTCCGCGTCGCCAGGCGCCGGTTTTCGGCCTGTTCGGCGCTCTTGAGCATGATCGCCTTGGTCGTGTCGTCGAGATCTGCGCGCTGTTCGATCGCATCGACCGCCGCCTCGAGGGCCTTCTTGGCCTCCTCAAGCTCGGTCTCCGCCGAGGCGTTGGCCTCTTCGGTCTGCTTCTCACGGGCCAGGCGCTCTTCCTTCTTGAGGTCGTCGACCTTGGTGAGGCGGCGATACTGGGCCTTGCGCTTGCGCAACTCGATGAAGCGTTCGTCGCTGACGAGCTCGTCGACGAGGTTGAGCAAGAACGTCACATTGTCGAAACGGATATCGTCGAGGCCGTCCGCATCGACGTCGCCGCCGCGCTCGTGCATGGCAAAGAAATTGTCGGCGAACAGATCGAGGTCGGCAATGACCGCGAGGTTGCGATCCTTGTGCCCGCCCTCGCCGGTCACACCGCCGCCTTGGATGCGAGCCGCCATCACATGCGGCTTGCCATCGGGTGGGCCCATCGCCTGGCGCCCGTCCTCGAGCTGCCCGGGCCGCGGGGGCACCGGGCCCTGAATGCCGAAGAGCGGGTGCTTTTGGACCATCGCGTCGAACAGCGCCCAGCCGGCGGTTGGCCCGGTGGAAAGCAGCGGCTTGAACTTGTCCTGGTATCCAGCGGCGGGCTGCAGCTCGCCGCCGAACATCATGACGACCTCATGAAGCCCGTCGACGGCCGGATCTCCGCCGGCCAAGCTGCTGCTGCCATCGGCGCGTGGCCCGATGAACACGATTTGGCGTGGGACTTTGTCGAGATTCGGATGCGGGTTGTAGTTGTCCGAGAGGATCTTCTCCGGATCCCATTGCACGCCGACGTCGCGCAGCAGCCCCACGAAGTCGCCCTTGGGCTCGCCGGGCGGACCGCCGCCGAACTGATTGCCCCCCTGACCGGGTGGCGGCAGCTTCTCCTCGGTGGGCGCGGTCCGAACGTCGAAGAGCGGGAACGGATCGACGGTGAGCAACGTCGGGCGCCCGGCATCGATGTACGCGCGCACGTTGTCGAGCTCGTCTTGGCCACAGCTCGATAGCTGGGGCACAAACAGCAGATCGATGTCCTCGGGCACTGGTTGCTTGGGACCGAGCGAGCGAACCTCGTACTGTTTGCGCAACTCTTCGACGATGCGCCACGCCGGCTGCTGGCTGCGGCTTTGGATGTCGAAGTTACCCATGATGGTCGCGTCGGTCCGGAGGATCCCGACCACCTTTTTCTTCTCTTGCGTCACCACCCGCAAGGCGCGAGCGATCTCGTACTCGACCGACAAACCGCGATCGAGAAACGGCACGACCTCTTCGCGCGGGCCCGACACGAACGCGAGCCCCAAGAACACCTCGCGCTCCTCGAGACGACCGCCTTCACGGTCGACCAGCGGGCGCGGCAAGATGTTCCACTTCTCCATCGCCTCCTCGGCCTCGGGCGAGTACATCTCCGGCTCGACGATGCGAACCGTCAGGCCGGCACCTTGGCGCGCTTCCATCTCGCGCAACAGGTTCAGCAGGCGCAGGCGGACCTCCACGTACTCGCGCGGCACCTCCTTGGAGACGAAGGCGTGAACGACCACGGGACGCTCGGCCGAAACGCTGCCGATGAACTCTGTGGTCGCGGGCGTGAGGCGCGACAGCTGATCCGAGGTTGCATCGAAACGCGCTCGGCTCTGGGTGGCAGAATAGCACAGTCCAGGCACGGCGAAGGTGAGGGCG
>CADEGN010000324.1 GCA_902826865.1 uncultured Myxococcales bacterium | reverse complement strand
TTCGAGGTGGGGATGAAAAATGCGGATCGCGGTGCGGGCAGCGTCGAGGACGTTCCGGAGGAGCATGGTGAGGTCGGGGCGGTTGGCGAGGATGGCGTCGGCGAGTTCGGAGGGGGAGCGGATCTTCTTGCGACAGGGGATAGCAGTGTGATTCCAGTGATTTGGGGCCGTAGTGGGTAGCGTCACGGACCCAGCGTCACCCCGGTCAACCGCACGCCCATCGCGTGGTCGGGGGCGGCAGGCGGCGGCGAGCTGTTCACGGTGGTCGGGCACGCGGACGATCGCGTGGTGCTGCTGCCCGGCCCGAACCTCCAACCCGTGCTCGCCTACCACCCCGACGACGTCGACGCCTGGTACTTCACGGCGCGGGCATGCAAGGCCGCGCTTGCCCGCTTCACGCCGGGCCCGGTGCAGATCGCCGCGCGCGCTCGCGGGGCTATCGCGGCGCGACGCGCTCGCGGACCACGTGTTCGATCCAGTCGGCTTCGCGCTGCACAGCGACTGCCTCGAGCACGAGCCGGCGCCGTGCGGGGATCGTCGGGGCGCGCAGCTCCGCCGCCTCCACCGGCCGCGCGCGCGAGCAGCTCCGCCGCGCGGCCCTGGCGGTGCTCACCGATCCCGACCGAGGCGTGCGCGGCTGCGTGCCCACCGGCGCGACGCGGCAGATCGAGGATGCGGCGTACTTCACCGCCTTGGCGCAGAGCGGCGACCCGCACGACGCCGATACCTCGTTCGCGCGTGATTACTTTCGCACCGTGACGGCCGAGCTTGCCGTCGCGCTCGAATGCGGCTCCGAGACCCGCGCGCTGCTGCTGCGCCGTCGCGAGCTCGACGGCCGCCAGTCGCACCGCGTGTTCGGGATGACGGACTGGGACGGCGTCGCGTCGCAGGGGTCGGGCTCACCCACGACGACGACGGCGTCGCGCGGCGAGTAGGCCCAGCAGCCACCACGCAGACGCCCGCTCACCGCCGCGCCAGAGCGCGACGTCGCCGTCGATCATCTGCCAACAGGAGCGAGAGCATCGATGCAAAGCCTACGGCGGCAAGACTGAGGCCGCGATCCAGCCGAAGTACCGGCAGGACCACCGCGAGAAATCCCCCGGGCAACCGTGGCAGAAGTACAGCAGCCCCAAGGCCGCGACCTTGCGATCCACGGATTAACCCTGACCTAAGCGAGGCCGCGTCACGACCCTCCGCGGGCTCGTGCTGCCGCTCGCGTTCATCCGCCGGTTCAGCGTCGCGCGCGTGCTCGAAAGACGCGTACGCGCGCTCGCGTACCATCTGCCCTACCACGAGATCGACTTCGGTCCGCATGTCGGGTCTCGGCGCCGGCGGCCATCGCGGCCACGCCGCACGACGTCGCCCGGGCGCTCACGACGTCGCCGCAGCGCTCACGACGTCGCCCGGCCGTGCAGCGCCGCCCGGATCACGAGCACGGCCCGGTCGACGTCCTGCTCGTCCGTCCGCCAGTTGCACGCGCTGATTCGCATCGCACGCATGCCACGCCACGTGGTCGCCCCGAAGTACGCCTCGCCCGACGCGACGACCCGCGCGATGATGGCCTCGGTGTGTCGGTCGTGGTCGGCCGGCGTCGCCGATGGACTCGGATCGGGGAATCGGACCAACGCCTGATTGAGCGTCGGTGCCCAGAGGATCTCGCAGCCCGGCAGCGCCGCGAGCGAGCGCACCATTCGCTCCGCGTGCGCGCAGCAGCGCTCGACCAGGTCCGCGACGCCCTCGCGACCGAGCTCGCGCAGCGCCGCGTACACGGCGAAGCCGCGCGCACGTCTCGACCAGTCCGGGCCCCAGTCGATCTGGTCGCGTGCATCGTCGTCGTGCGTGAGGTAGCTGGCGCGGTGAGACATCGCGCTGCGATGCGCGATGACGTCGCGGACGAGCGCGAGGCCGCAGTCGTAGGGCACGTTCAGCCACTTGTGCGCGTCGGTGGCCCACGAGTCGGCCTGATCAACCCCGGCCGCGAGGTCGCTCCGCATCGGTGCGCAGCGGGCCCACAGGCCGAACGCGCCGTCGACGTGAACCCACGCGCCCGCAGCGTGGGCGATCGGAATCATCTCGTCGAACGCGTCGAACGTGCCGGTGTTGATGTCGCCGGCCTGCAGCAGCACGACCGTCGGCTGCCCTGATCGATCGGACACTGCGCGTGCGAGGCTCGCCGCGTCCATGCGCCCCCGTGCATCCTCGGCGATCTCGACCAGACTATCCGTGCCGAGGCCGAGTAGCCGCACGGCACGCTCGACCGAACCGTGCGCGCGCGCCGTGACGAGGACGGCAATCGCCGGGGAACCCGCGAGGCCACGTCGCTCGACGTCCCAGCCGCGCGCCGCGAGGAGTGCATGTCGCGCGGCTGCGAGGCACGTCACGTGCGCGAGTTGGCAACCGGTTGTCAGCGCGAAGCTGGCCGAGATCGGCAAGCCGAGGAGTTCCTTCGTCCAGCTCCCGACGACCTCCTCGACGATCGCGGCCGCTGGACCGCACGCGAACAAGGCGGCGTTCTGATCCCAGGCCGACGCGAGCCAATCGGCCGCGAGCGCCGACTCGAGCGAGCCGCCGATCACCCACCCAAAGAAGCGACCGCTCGCCGATCCCATGATCCCACCCTCGACGTCCGCGATGAGCTCGTCGATCACATCTGGCGGCGCGATGCCCCGCTTGGTGAGCGGCTTGCCCAGCCGCGCGCGCAGAGTAGAGGCGTCCGACGAGGGAGTTACACGGCGGCGTTGCAAGCCGTCGAGGTGGTGCGTGGCGGCGAGGGCGGCCCGGAGTAGCGCAGGAGGAGTTCTCGGTTGCACGGCAACGCGTCTTGCCTCGGCCCTGGCCACTCTCGCCATCCGCTTCTTGCGACCGCGCGAGCGGAGCGGCCCCCATCCGCCTCGCCATCCGCTTCTTTGCTCCGCAGGCGAGCGGGGGCCCGGCGTCGGGTCCCGCCCCGTCGTCGGGCTGCGAAGCGGGCCGGGATCAGCCCCACGCACTTCCAGCGGGTGTTCACCCGTCTTGTCGGCGTGTCACCCAAGCGCTATGTCGAGGCAGCCAAGTTGCGGACGCTGCGGACCGAGCTGCGGGGGGCTGCGTCGGTGACCGAGGCCATCTACGCGGCGGGGTTCGGGTCGGGCAGCCGAGTCTACGAGCGCGTCGACGGTCGCATCGGCATGACGCCGCGGCAGTACCGGGAGGGCGGGCGCGGCGTTACGATGACGTTCGTCGTCCGCCCCACCGCGATCGGGTGGTTGCTCATGGCGGCCACCGATCGCGGCATCTGCTCAATTCGGATCGGCGACGATGCCGACGCCCTCGCCGAAGAGCTCCGCGGCGAGTACCCCGCGGCGACGATCTCAGCGATGCCGAACGCGACGATCCACGAGCTGCAGCGATGGATCGCTGCGCTGGAGCGCCACGTGGCCGAAGGCGGGCCCTCACCGAGTTTGCCGCTCGATGTGCGGGGCACCGCGTTCCAGATCCGCGTGTGGTCGTTCCTCCAGCGGATTCCCAGCGGCGAGGTCGTCTCGTACGCGGAGGTCGCGGCCGGTGTCGGCCAGCCCACCGCCACGCGCGCGGCGGCGCGAGCGTGCGCCAGCAATCCCGTCGCGCTCCTCATCCCGTGCCATCGCGTGATCCGTGGCGATGGGTCGCTCGGCGGCTACCGCTGGGGTACCGACAGAAAACGGGCGCTGCTCGATCGCGAGCGGCGCCACCGGACGGCGTGACTGTCTTGCCGCTAGCGGAGCACGCACGCCCTCCCGGAGGGTCACGTGCGGAGGGACGAGTCCGACCAATCGTGCGAGGAAGCGGCGGGGCTCGAGGTCGACATGGATGGCACCCGAGCGCGTGGGACTCTTGAACGAGAGCCAGACACGACCGTCGGGCAGCTCGGCCGCCGCGTCGTGCGCAAACCCCCAAAAGGGGTTCTCGCATTGGTGGGCGGAGCAAGTACCTGCACATTCGTTCGAGCCTTTCGCGATCACGAACCAGCGACACGCGGATTTTCAGGGCGCGGGCGAAAGGCGGAGATGCCCCGGTGCTACTCGAACGCAAAGTCGAATTGGTGCTTTGCCCACACCGTTTCAACCTCGGTGAACACGCGCGGGGGGACCAAGCGCCACTTCCCGATCGTTTCGAGTACCGCGCGCTCGACGTCCTCGTCTGGTGGCACTGTCTGGTCAATCGCGGCGTCGACGGGGACCCCGCTCATGTCCACACGTCCCGCCGCGCCCCGGCGTCGGCAGCCCCGCTCCTGCGTTACCGTGAGCAAACCGAGGTTGCGCCCTCCGACAGATCCAGTACGTTGAGCAGAACAGGCCGCGCCCCAGGAGACCACGATGGATCCCGACGATACCAGCCACGATCGAAAGGGGCGCGCCGCCTAACTCGAACCTGCACGGCGTCCGCTCCCCCCCCTTGTTCGTGCGGGTTCGAGGAGCGCTCGTCATGCAACGCATTCGCAGCTGCGAGGTTTCGCAGCAGATTGGCAATACCATCCGCGTCCAGGGCTGGCTGGCCCAGATCCGCCGTCTGGGCGGCATCGCTTTCGTCGTGCTCCGCGACGGCTGGGGTTCTTTGCAGGTCACGGCCGACGCGGCCGCGCTCGCACCGATCGAGCGCGCGAACGCGGGGCCGGAGTCCGTGCTCGAGGTCGTCGGGCAAGTGCAGGCCAATGCGCGCGCGCCTGGCGGCTTCGAGCTCGTGACGCCTCGGATCGAGGTGCTCGTCGCCGTCACGGAGCCGCTGCCGGTGCCGCTGGGCCGCGCGCTCGCCAAAGCCAAGCCGAACGCGCTCTTGGATCACGCGCCGACCGTGCTGCGCGACCCGACGCGACGCGCCATCGTCCAGCTGGGCGCCGCCGCAATGGCGGGGTTCCGGCGCGGCCTCGTCGCGCGCGGATTCACGGAGATCCAGACCCCGAAGATCATCCGTGCCGCCAGCGAAGGCGGCGCGAACGTATTCGCGTTGGACTACTTCGGCAGCCCAGCTACGTTGGCGCAGAGCCCTCAGCTCTACAAGCAGATCATGGTGGGCGTGCTCGAGCGCGTCTTCGAGGTCGGCCCCGTATTCCGCGCCGAGCCCCATGCAACGGTCCGCCACCTGTCCGAGTACGTGAGCCTCGACGTCGAGATGGGCTTCATCGAGGGCATGCACGACGTGATCGCAGTGCTGCGTGAGACGCTGGTCGAGATCGTCGACGCGCTCGCGGAACGGTCGCCCTTGCTCGAGCTGCTCGGCGCCGAGCTCCCGGTCGTGCCGGCGCGCCTGCCGGAGCTCGACTTCGTCGCGGCGCAGGAGCTCGTCGAGCTCGCGACCGGCGAGCGCGTCGTCGGCGAGCCCGACCTTGCGCCTGCGCACGAGGCCTGGCTGGGCGAGCACGCGCGCCGCGAGCACGGCAGTGACTTCCTGGTCGTGACCGGCTATCCGATCGCGAAGCGTCCGTTCTACACGCACCCGGATCCGGCCCGCACAGCGCACACGCTCTCGTTCGACCTGCTCTTCCGCGGGACCGAACTCGTCACCGGTGGGCAGCGACTGCACCGCTACGACGAGCTGGTCGCTGCCATGACCCGCGCGGGGATCCCGGCCGAGCCGATGGCGGGCTACCTCGAGGCCTTCCGCTTCGGCATGCCGCCGCACGGCGGCTTCGCGATCGGGCTCGAGCGCCTGCTCGCGCGACTGTTGCACCTGCCGAACGTGCGCATGGCGACCTTGTTTCCCCGCGATCGCACGCGGTGCTTCCCTTGAGCCCGTCGAACGGTTCGCGCGCGTTGGGCTATTTGTCGGCAATCCCGCCCTTTTGCTCCCACGTGGATCCCTTGTCCCACGTGGCCTGGGTCGTCACCATCCATTTTTTGCAGCCTTTGCCCCACTGCAAGTCCGGAAGCTTCGCGGGGTTAACACGAACCACCCAGGCGTCGGATTGACCTGCAAGACCGTGGTTGCCGGGCTGCAGGATGTCTTCCGCGGGAACGTCGACGGTCTTGCCCTTGCAGTCTGACACCGTCGCCGTGAACGTCTTGGGGGACTTGCCGACGGAAAACGCAAGCGCGGCCCCGGCCCCGACGTCACCATGGTTGACCGTGATGTCCCCCTCGCGATGGGCCGCGGTCGATCGCTGCATCTGGCCGAGCGCGCAACCGTCCTTCGCGCAGAACCACGCCCCCCGATAACTGGCGAATTCGTTACGCATAATCTGTCGCATCTCCGCACACGCCGAGCTGGCCGCGGCGCTGAGGACCGCCATCACCACGCCGCGCACTCGGGGTCCAATCCGCTGGTACCCGACCTTGGTGCCGTCTCGCATGGGATGTTGATATCACCGCTTGCCCCGACCGTTGAAGACCCTGCTACGCTGGACGCGGGCGATGCAGCAACCCGAGCTGGTCGAACGCTTCACCGGTTGCCTGGTCGGCGGAGCCGTCGGCGACGCCTTGGGCGCGTCGGTGGAGTTCACCGCGCTCTCGGACATTCTCGCCCGCTACGGACCGGCAGGCATCTGCGACTATGATCAGGTCTACGGCCGTCGGGGAGCGATCACCGACGACACGCAGATGACCCTCTTTACCGCCGAGGCCATGTGCCGCATCTGCGCGGCGCGCCAACGCGGCAGGATCATGGATCCCACCGCCGCCGTCTATCGCAGCTACCTGCGTTGGCTTCACACCCAAGCGGTGCGCTCGGCCAGCGCGGATTACGACGATGCCCTCGACGGGTGGCTCATCCGCGTGCCGGGGTTGCACAGCCAGCGCGCGCCGAGCACCACGTGCATGTCGGCGTTGCGCCTGCCCCATGCCAGCAGTGCCCAGCAGCCGAGCAACAACAGCAAAGGGTGCGGGGGCGTGGTGCGAGTGGCACCGATCGGCCTTTACTCCGACCGGCCGTTCGAGCTCGCCGCGCGGGCATGTGCGCTCACCCACGGACACCCCGCGGGCTATCTCGCCGGCGGGGCGTTTGCGCAGATCATCGCCCATCTCGTCCGCGGGACTCCATTGGCGGAGGCGGTGGCGACGGTCCGTGAGAACGACGGCGAGGCCCTCGGGGTCGACGTCCGCGGGGCCATCGATGCCGCCCTGACGGCGGTCGCGATGGCCCCACCCGCGCCGGAGACCGTGGAGTCCCTCGGCGAGGGTTGGGTCGCCGAGGAAGCCCTGGCGATCGCGATTTACTGCGCGCTCACGGCGCGCGACTTCGCCGACGGCGTGCGCCGGGCAGTCAACCACAGCGGCGACAGCGACAGCACCGGGTCGATGACGGGCAACCTCCTCGGAACAGCCCTCGGCTACGGGGCGATCCCGAGCGAGTGGCTGGCCGCGCTCGAGTTGCGCGACGAGATCGCGACCGTCGCTACCGACCTTGCGGGAGCGTGTATCGGGCTGCCCGTGGACACCTCCCGCTACCCGCCGCACTGATCGCGCTTGCCGGCGGCGACGCGAGCGTCGACCCTGGATTCGTGGAGGCGATCGCGATCCTCCGGGCCAGCGAGGCACCCGAAGAGTTGATCGCAGAACTTGCCCCCCGCCTCGGTCGCTCGACCGCCGAGATCGGCCAACGGCTGCGATTGGCCGGCCCCGATCCGATCGTGCTCGGTGTTCTTCATGATCGCGCTGAGATCGAAGCGGTCGCGACACTGTTGCGTTCGCATGGGCTCGAGTGCGTCGTCTTGCCGGCGGTTCGGGCTGTGCCCGACCTGATTCGCGTCCGCGAGTTCGCGCTGATGCCCGATGCGTTCGCCGGCACAGCGCGCGACGCTCGGCCGTTTACCATCGCCTATGACGAGATCTGGGCGTTGATCTCCGCGTGGCGTTTTCTCGCGCCGGGCCCCGCACGCGAACCGCCGTCGCCGTCGCGTTGGCTTCGCCCCGGGCCGCGACCGCTGCACGTCCAGCCGCCGTCGCCGGCGAATCCGGGCCGTGAGGGTTTGGCGTTCGCGTTCGCGACCTGTGGGACCCTCCTTCTACGCGAGTACGGCCTCGCCTACCGCTGCCTT
>CADEGN010000323.1 GCA_902826865.1 uncultured Myxococcales bacterium | reverse complement strand
GAGGCAATTGCGCCAAACGGAGGCGCAGCTGAGCTGCCCGCGGTGGCGCCGTGATCCGCGCCTCCCCCTGGACGGATCGCGCGCCGCGCTGCTAGGAGGGGCCATGCGTTGGTTCGTGCGGGGGGACATCGACGGCTTCTTTGGGCTCGCCCTCGACAATCTGGTCCAGCTGCTCCTCATCGACGCGTTGTGCCGCGGCGTCCTGGGGTTCTCGGACGAGCTCCTTTATGGGCGTGTGCTGCCGGGCGTGGCCATCTCTCTCCTGGTCGGGAACGTCTACTACGCGATCGCTGCCCGCAAACTCGCCGCGGCGACCGGGCGCACCGACGTGTGCGCCCTGCCCTACGGCATCAACACGGTGTCGCTCTTCGGGCATGTTTTCCTGGTGATGTTGCCCGCCAAGCTGGCAGCGACGGCCGCGGGCCATCCCGATCCGGCGCGCGTTGCTTGGGAGGCCGGTCTTGCCGCGACGCTTGGGTCGGGCGCGATCGAGTTCGCCGGCGCATTCGTGGCCGAGCGGCTGCGCCGGGCCACACCCCGCGCGGCCCTCCTCGCGACGTTGTCTGGGATCGCCCTCGGCTTCATCTCGCTGGGTTTCTTGTTTCGCACCTTCGCCCATCCCGAGGTCGGATTGGCGACCTTGGGCATCGTGATGCTCACCTACTTCGGACGGGTGCGCTTTCGCGGCGGTATTCCGGGCGGGTTGGTGGCCGTTGCGCTCGGCGTGCTCCTATCGTGGGGCACCGGGCTCGCGCCGGTCGGGCCGAGCCCGACGCTGACCGGGATCCACGCGCCGGTCCTGGTGATCGGGGAGTTGTGGACGTCGATCGTCGACGGGCACCTCGTCACGTACTTCTCCGTGATCCTTCCGATGGGCCTGTTCAACCTCGTCGGCTCGCTGCAGAACATCGAATCGGCCGAGGCTGCCGGCGATCGCTACGCCACCGCACCGTCGCTTGCGATGAACGGGCTCGGTTCGATCGCCGCGGGCATGTTCGGCTCGTGTTTCCCGACGACGATCTACATCGGGCACCCGGGATGGAAGTCACTCGGGGCCCGCGCCGGCTACTCGATCGCCAACGGCGTTTTCGTGACCGTGGTGTGCACCACCGGCACGCTCGCGGCGATCGCCTGGGCAGTGCCGGTGGACGCTGGAATGGCGATCGTACTTTGGATCGGGATCGTCATCACCGCCCAGGCGTTCGCCGCCACCCCGCGCGAACACGCGCCCGCCGTGGTGATGGGCCTGCTGCCCGGCGTCGGCGCCTGGGGTGCGCTGATGGCGAAAAACGGCCTCCGCGCCGCGGGCGTGGGTGTGCCGGGCGGCCCGCCTTTCTCGGCTGACATCGTCGAGCGGTTCGCAGCCTCGGACACGTGGATCCTCGGTGCGTTCGCCCTCGAGCAGGGCTTCATTTTCACGTCGATGATCCTGGCCGCAATCACCGTGGCGATCATCGAGCGGCGTTTCGTCGTCGCCGCGGGCTGGAGCGCCCTGGCGGCGCTGCTGTCGGCCCTCGGCCTAATGCACGCGTTTCGATACACCTTCGGCGATACGGCGGTGGCTCTGGCCCCGGCGTGGCCGTGGGCCATCGGCTATGCGGTGATTGCGGTCGCCATGCTCGCCGCGCGTTGGACCCCGTGCCCGACGATCGTGCCGGCGGCCATTGATGTCAGCCCCCGAATCGCGCTACTTCCATCGGGTCGTCCAGCCCCGGTTGAGCTGCACGAGACCCCGCGCAGATGCCTGCCGCCGCCACACCCACGCGCTGGGATGAGCTCGACATCCTGCGCGGCATCGCCGGCCTTCTCATGGTCACGAACCATGCGGGCTTCACTTGGCTCTCGCCTGACGCGCTCGCCGATCCTGTCGTCGCAGCCCTGATGTTCGCGGGCAGCTTTGCGCCGGTGGTGTTCTTCGCCGCCAGCGGGATCGGCAACGGCTTGGCCGTCGGTGGCGCGCGCGGCGATCGGGTCGCGCTTGCGCGCAAGGCCGGGATTCTATTCGCCGCCGACGCACTACTTTGGTCGAGCCGTGATCAGCTGCTCGGCCTCGACTTCCTGGGATTCATCGCATTGTCGATGCTCGCGCTTGATCCGCTGCGACGGATCCGACGCCCGCTGTTATGGGCCCTCGCTGGCATCGCCGCGATCACCGTCGCGCGCTACGGGCTTGGAGAGATGGTGAAATCGCACGGTGGGCTCGCGCAGGCGGTGCTCGGTGGGCGAGCGATCGCGGGTGTGTCCTATCCGCCGCTGCCGTGGCTGGCCTATCCGCTGGCCGGCTTCGCCGTCGGATGCCTGGCCAAGCACGCGCGTCCGTGGGTCGATCGCAATCTGCCTGGCTTCGTCGCGGCGGCTGTTGTTGTCGCGCTCCCGGCGACCGGGTTTTCGTGGTGGCTGGTCCACGGTGGTCGCGCGATCCACCGCTGGGGGTTCGTAACGTTGGCGTTCTACGCCGCCGGCTTCGTCGCCATCGTCGCCGCCGTCACCCTCGCGTTAGTCCTGACTCGCGCCGCGCCGCGGGGGACTCGTCGCGCGCTCGAGCTGCGCGGGCTCGCAAGCCTGGCGCTCGTGCCCTGGCACTACCTGCTTCTCCACCTCGCCGGGGCCGCGCTTCCCGTGGAACAACTCGGTTCAGCCGCTTATGCGCTGGCGGTCGCGGTGGTATTCGCGGCCAGCGTTGGGCTTAGCCGGGTGACGGAGGCGGCCGCGCGCCGCATGGGCAGCCGACCATCCGCGCGGGTTGTCCCGGCCATCGTCGGGATCGTTCTCGCCGCCGCGATCGGCAAATTCCTGCTGCTCGAGCGCGTCCCGCTGCTCGCCGTGCTGTTCGTCGCACTCGGTCAAGTTGCCCTTTGCGTGGCGTTCTCGCTCGATCCCCGGCGCCGCGCCCCGTGACCCGCCGACGGCGAACGTGTCGCTTACGCGAGACGTCGAGGATGCATGCTGCGATGATACGCCGGCATGTCGCTCCGCTGGTCATGGACCCCGCTCATTGCCTTTGCCTGTGCCTCGTCGACCCCGCCGACGGCGACACCGCCCACGGCAGCCCCTCCAGTGACCTCCGGCGCCCTGCCCTCCGCTGACGTCGTGCCGCAAGCCAGCGTCGTTGTGCTCGTGCGGCATGGTGAGAAGACCGGCAACGAGCCCGACGCCGGTCTTTCCGATCTTGGTCGCGCAAGGGCGCAGTGCTTGGCCAATATGCTGGTCGACGCGGGCGTCCGCGTGACGCTGAGCTCTGAAATGGCTCGCACACGCGACACCGTCGAGCCCACGGCCACGCGGGCAGCGGTTGCGGTCGAGGCCATCGCCGCCGCGGATCAAGCCGCCTGGCTCCACCGCATGCGTCACCTGCCGCCAGGCACAGTCGCCCTCGCCGCTGCGCACTCCAATACCCTGCCGCCGCTCATCTGGGAGCTCTCGGGCCGAGAGGTCAAGATCGGCCACGATGATTACGATCGAATGTTCATCATTACGATGGTGGGAGAGCGCGCGAGCAACTTGCTCACGCTACGCTACTGCCAGACCGCGCCGCCGCGGTAGCGTGCGGGCCGTCATCAATCGCCGCCACATGCGGAGGGCACGGCCGGAATCTGCTCGGCTGTGTGCAACAACCAGTCGGCCTGCGGGATCGCCACGGTCCCACCGTTTCCCGCTTCTGGACCGATGATGTATGTACGATCGGTGGGGATTCCGACGTCGGCGTACGCGGTGATATCGGTGGCGGCGTTGCCGTAGGCGTAGTCGAAGCGCCAGCCGGCGGTCTGAAGCTCCGCAAGCGCCGCGCTCTTGTAGGTCGCGGTGGCCGGGCCAAGCACCAGCATCGGCGATAGCACGACCGTGGTGGTGTCCGCGTCGAGCGGGAAATCGTGTTCCATCAACCACCGCTCGGTCAACTCACGAGCGGTCTCACCGGTGTCACCGGCGACCAGCGTCTCGGCCCGCGCGGTCAAGTACATCACGCGGTAACCGCGAGACGCGTAGGCGTTGATCAACACGGAGGCGCCCGCTCGCTCCACCGGGTCGTAGTTGCCGTCGCCGAGCTGCATGAAAAACTCGCTGTCGGCCGTCGTCAGCGTCGCATCAATGTCCGTGACGATCGCCGGAAACTCGCCAGCGCAGGCGTCGCTACCTCCCCCGGTGCTGTCATCGTTGCTCGATCCGCTGTCAGCAGCGGAGCTGGCCGCGTCCGTGGACGCCTCGCCACCTGTGTCCGCCGCCGAGGATCCATCGCTGCCATCCTCGCTCGTGGTCGCGGCGGTCATTCCCACAGGGGCGCCCGCGCTATCTTCCTCCTTAGCCGTCGACTCGCCATCGCTGTCGGTGCCCGCCGAAGGCACACACGCGACAAGACCGACGGCGAGGCCCAGCGAATTCAGCAGGTTGCCGCGCATGACGCCCGAAGTTGTATCGCAACTCGAAAACGATCACACGCACGATTGCGACGCTTGTTGCTGCCCGCGATGTGTCAATCGGGCACAAGCGGGATCCCGCAGGCGTCGGCGATGGGTGCGATCGCGGCCCGAAAGAACGGCTGGTAGCTCGCGGCGCATACGTCGCCTAGCTGGCCGTAGGGGAACGAGCCGGTCAGCTGGATCATTCGGTGCGCCACCTCGGCTCCCGTCTTGCCATCCCACTGCTCAGCGATGCACGAATTGGGCTTGGGTAGACCCACCAACGACAGCATCACGACGCGCTCGGCGTTCTTCGCCGCCGCGATCGACGCGTACCAGCCGAGCGGATCGGCGGCGGAGTGATCGTCGTCTTCGTCGGTGATGACCACGAGCACGAGCAACGCGGCCGATCGGAGGAAACCGTCGTTGCACAACGCGACATCCGCGTCGTTGGTGAGCACAGCCTGCACTGCGTCCATCGGCCGCTCGACTCCCGCACCATCGATGCCAACCCGCGCCGCGCAGGCAAATGCAACCTCGAGATCGTCCTCGGCCGTCATGTACCGCTTGCCACCGTGATACGGGCCGCAGATCGAATCGCTCGACCCGTCACCTCCCGTTTGAGTGGTCAGCGCACCGAGCCGACGACAACCCGGACCGTTGAACTCGTTGTCATCGGTGGTGACGACACCCACGTGGTAACTCGCCTGTCCGAGGAGTTCTTCGATGTCCGCGATGAATCCGGGGAAGCTCGCAACCAGGCTTGCCTGCTCATCTGCCATGCTGCTTGAGTTGTCGATCACGAACAGCAGGTCGACCATGGCGCAACGTGGGTCGTCGCCGGCGTCGCTCCCGGCGTCGGCAACCGATCCACCGCCACTCGAATCCCCGGTGTCGCTCGCCTCACTCGTGGTCCCCTCGGGCGCGGGTGAATCTGCGCGCCCGATCGGCGCAGGCGCGTTTGCTTCGTCGCATCCGGCCGCGAGCGCGAACGCGACGACCGCCGGCAGTGAGCGAAGCCTCGCCAATGCGTGGCGTATCGACCGACAACGTCCACACCGAAGCCGCGGACCGCGACCCGAGCGGCCCAACCCGGGAACAGCGACCGACCGCCCCCAGCTACGGTTTGGCCCGCCGGCGCGCGCGAAGCTGGGCGCCCGGTCTGCAGGGTGGCCGCAGAATCACGTCCGCGACCATGCGCCATCGCTCACCCGCACCGATCCTTCGTCGACCAGCTTCGCCAGATGCGCGCGCGCCGACAGACGGGCGAGCGCCCACAGCGCCTGTGGCGTGTCGTTGTAGGCCACCGCCACGACTTCGTCGAGCAAACGCGGTACCCCGGCCAGTGCGGCCAAGACTTTGGCCTCCCGCGCCCGGCGGTGCGCAAGGTACTGGGTCGCGATCGCCGGCACGTCAGGCAACACCGGGCCGTGGGCTGGGACCGCCAACGTGATCTCGAGATCTCGAAGTTGGGCCAAGGAGTCGAAGTAGCGGGCCATGTCGCCGCCGTCATCGGGATCGACAATGACTGTCCCCTCGCCGGCGACAAGATCACCCACATGGGCGATGCCCGAGCGCTCTTCCGTAAACACGAGGTGACCCGGCGCGTGCCCCGGCGTGTATGCGGACCGGAGCACGACGCCGTCACCCAGCTCGAGTCGGGCGCCGTCGTCGAGCACATGCGCAACGGGGAAATCCACCCGCGCGGCGGTTGCGGCGTGCGCGTAGATCGGCACACCGTGATGGGCGGCGAGTTCGGCGGCATAGCCGACGTGATCGCGATGGTGGTGCGTGATGGCGATCGCAACGAGACGGTGGCCACCTCGCCCCAACTCGGCCAGCACCTCATCGAGCACCGCCCGCTCGTCCACGTGTGGAGTCGCCGGCTCGATCACGGCGACGCCATCGCCGATCACCACCAGCGTGTTCGTCGCCATGGCCGGCGGAAGCGTCGGCGTGCGCAATCCCAGGCGCCAGACGCCGGGAGCAAGGCGCTCAGCCCGAGGGTGCATTCCGGTCAGCCGGTTGAGGCGGGCGCGCGGCGAGTTCGCGACCGCGGTGCATCTCAGGCCACTGCGACCACGACCCGGCGCTTGCGCCGGCGGTAACGTGCGCGGCACGGCATCCGTGGCCCCACGAGCATGCGATTGTAGTCGGGCTCGTAGCGGGGCTCGAGCAACTCGAAGTCGAAGTTGCGCAGCAAGTGACTCCACACGGCCCGCAGCTGCAGCTGGGCAAACACGATCCCCATGCAGCGATGACGGCCTCCTCCGAACGAAATCCAACCCATCGGGTTCTTCTTGTCCTCATCTCGCTCCGGGCCGAAGCGCTCTGGATCGAACCGATTCGGGTCGGCGAATACTTCTGGAATTCGATGGGCCATCGCCGGAGACGTCATGATCATCGCCTCGGGTGGCACGTAGTACCCGCCGTATTCGAACCCCTTGAGGACCTTGCGCATCATCACGATGATCGGCGGATAGAGCCGCAGTGCCTCTTTGACGGCGCATTCGAGCAAATTCATGCCCCTCAGCTTCTCGAGGCTGAGCTCATCGCTGTCGCCCAACACGCGATCCTGTTCCTCGCGGAGCCGACCGATCCACTGCGGATTCTGATTGAGCAAAATCCCCGTCCACGCAAAGGTAACGCCACTTGTGTGGTGGCCTGCGAACATGATCGCTAGCAGGAGACCGGTCATCTCGTCTTCGGTTAGACCGCGACCATCCTTATAGTGCGCATCCATCAGCGTCTGGAGGAAGTCCTCCTCCCCGATGCCTTTCTCGCGGCGCTCACGGACGATCGCCGACACAAGCTCACCAAGTCGCTTGCGCGCGGCGTCGCGTCTGCGGAACGATGGTAAAGGTAGGTCGGGGGCGAAAAACGCCAGCAGATTCAGCCCAGCCTCCATCTCGTAGTAGAGACGCTGGAATTCGCTCGATAGCTTGTAGCGGAAGGAGCGGCCGAGCAGCGAGCGACTCGAAGTGTAGATCGTGAGCTCATTGCCCGCCTGATAAAGATCGACAACGCCTTCGTCACCCCACTTCCCGAAGTACTCCTCCGTCTCCTCGACGAAGCCCGCTGCATATGTCTTGAGCCGAGTTTCGCGCAACGCGTCGTGAAAAAACGCCAGCTGCTCCTTCATGATCTCCGGTTCGGCGTCGTAGGCGATGCCCTTGCCGAAGATCGGGGTCATCAGCTTGTAGACCTCCCGCATGCTGATCTCCTCGTCGGTCAGCCGGAAGAACTTCTGGTGGGCTTTGGGCCCACTCATCATTACCGACACCGGCGTCCCGGGGAGCTTGAGCGAGAACATCTCGCCGAACCTGTCCCGCCCCCGCTGGAACAGATCGATCGGGCGGTAGCGCATCTCGACCGAGTGGCCAAGCAGCGGTAGGCCGCCTGGCAACATCGGCGGCAACTTGCGCGGGCCGCTCGTACGCGGTCGGGCTTCGTCGCGTGTTGTGGTCGTGGCGGTCATCCGGGGCTCCCATCGCCGGCAGCAGCTGGCGGCCGAAGCTAACACTTGTGCCGACCCCTTCGCACCCGTCACCGGTCACGGCCGTGTGGCTCGGCGCACGCACCCTGCCGGTAATGAGGTATCGCAGCGATCAGCGCGCATGGCACCGCGAATT
>CADEGN010000322.1 GCA_902826865.1 uncultured Myxococcales bacterium | reverse complement strand
TCGATCTCCTGTTCGACCGGGTCGATCTTGACCGGCAAGATCCGCTCGATCGGCGTATCGCCATACCCGCCCATGTCGTAGGCCATGGGGCCGCCCAAGACGATCAGCCCGCCCCCGCTGTCGACGTAGCGGGCGAGTTTGCCCATGAACGCATCGGGCATGCCACGTTCACCCGCGACGGCGTGGGCCGGTGCGTTGGCCAGCACCACTAGGTCGACGTCGGACAGATCCTGGTGCCTGGCTTCCATCGCACTGGCCTTGACGACGTCGACCTCCATGCGCTCGGCCCGAAGCGCCCCGGCGATCGCGCCGCCATCGGGATCTTCGCCAACCACCACACGAACCTTTGGCGCCTCGCCGATCACGAGCACCGCGCCAGCGGCATTGTCGGTGACGTCGGTGTCGTTCGACCCGGGATCCATCTCCAGCGTGGCTTCCACCGCTCGAGAACCCCCGGGCGCCGTGGCCTCGATCGCGTGGGAGAAGGGGACCTCGATCGTCTCGCGGGGGGCGAGCGCGACGCTGTCGCGGAGCACCACCTTGTCGCCGATTCTTACCGTCAACGTGCCGCTCGCCGGCGCGTCACCGCCGACGAGCTCGACCTTGCCGGTTGCGGTTGCGCCGGGTCGTACTTGGCCCTCGGCCAATGTCACCGCCAGCACTGCCGGGTCGTCGCGCACCGGATCGACGACGACGGTGTGAATCGGGACGCGAAGCCCCCACGGATCGAAGTGCACCGCGCCCGCGCTGTCGCGGCCATCCGAGAGCAGCACGATCTCGCCGGACTCGCCGTCGGGCACAAGCGAAAGCGCGAGGGCGAGAGCGCCGTCGAGGTCGCTACCGTCCGCCGACGCACGGCGTCTGTCCGCGGCCGGCGTCCACGGTGTTCCCGGAAACACCGCCAGCTCCGCGGTTGCGTCGAAGAGTACCAATCCCGCGCGTACCTCCTCGGCGAGGCCCGCCCGCAGCCTGTCGACCTCGGCGAGTGAGGTCTGCAAAGCGGCGTCGGAGATGGATGCCGAACGATCGACCACGAAGATCACGTGGCCTACCTGCTTGCGTCGCACCCACTGCGGATCCGCGAGAGCGGCGATGATCGCGAGCAACGCGAGCGTGCGGATGCCGGTGCCAGCCATGCGACGCCCGGCGTTGGAACCCCACCCGCGCAGGAGGTCCCAAACGGCGAGTGCGACCACGGGCAAGCCCAGCAGGAGCAGTGTCGGCGCAGCAAACACCTGGCCGATGGTGCTCACGCAGCGGCCTCGCGGGTGGGCGAGCGGCGGCGAAGGCGTCGGCGAAAGGCCACGGCGGCCGGGAGGATCCACTCGAGTGCCAACATTGCCGCGGCGGCGGCCAGGAGTTGTCGCCACAAGGCCACACCCAGCGGCTTGGCGGCGGCCAGCTCGCTGCGCCGCGCGTGGCTGATCTCCGCGGACGCCTCAAGCCGCGTTTCCGTCTTCGACAACACGCCCTGCGTGTCCTCGTCACCCGAGCGCGAGCTCGGGGCTGCCCACTCGACGAGGTTGGCGACCAAGTTGACGAATCCAACCCGCAGAACTAGGTCCGACTCGTGTGGGACGAACCCGACGTAGACGAATTCCCGGCCATCGACGCGTCCGGTCAGCGCAAGTGACCCGGAGTCGCCGTCGATGATCGAGGTCTGCTCTGCGCTCGGTTGGAGCGCGAGCGCGCGCGGGAGATCCAGGCCTTGGAGGTCGACGAAGCGAAACAGCGGATGGTCGAACGACCAGCGCAGGATTTCCGGGGTCGCGACTTCCTCAGCGGCCCGCACGCCCAGGCGCGCCGGTGGGATGCCGAAAGCGACCAGCTTGCGCCCGGCTGGCAGCGGACCGGCTCGATAGTCGGTCTCGAGCACCACCAGGTCGAACTGGTCGTCGGGATGCAGGGCATCGTTGGGCCCAACGACGCGCAGATGGACGCGCGGATGGAGGCGGAGCGCCTCGGCGGTGAACGACAATCGCGTCTCGCTGACGAGGAGCACGGAAACGCGTGTGCCACCGTGTCGTGCGACCGCGGCGCGATCGTCGTCGGCCAGTCGGTCATCGGCAAGATGGGTGATCTCGGCCCAAACGCGCTGCCCCGGCGGCAGTGGGACGCGGTGGAGCTTCTCCGCATCGCCTTGGGCGGGTAGATCCAGGGACAACACGTCGACCACATCGTTGTCCACCCGCAGGGTCAGCTCAACTTCGGCGGCGTGGCCGAGCGCCGACGTGACGACCACGTAGATCTCTGACAGCCCAAGCGCGTCCGCCTCGCGAACCGAAAGCGCGGTGATGCCAGCGTTCGCTCCTGGGCGACCGACGATGATCGTCTCGATCGGGCACTGCGTATGGGGCCCGCCGACGCCGACGCCGACGCCGACGCCGACGCCGACGCCGTCGGTCACGAGCACAACCCTCCCGTCGGTGCCGTGCTTGCAGATCTCGTCGGCCAGGCGCAACGCCGAGGGCATGCCGTCGTTCGTGCCCGCGGCTTCGAGATCCGCCGCCGCCTCGGGCACACGCGCGAGGTCCTCGGTGAGCCCGACCCGCACCGAGGTCTGGGCGCCCGCCGCAATCAAGGCGACGCGATCCCCTGGGCGCATGCCGGTGGTTGCGTCGGCAATCCTGCGGCGTGCGTGATCGAGCCGGGTCTCGCCATCGCCCGCGCCCATGCTTGCGGACGTGTCGAGCACAATGATCCAATCACGCGGCTGCGCTGCGTCTTCTCGCGGATCGGCCAATCCTAGCGCCATGGCCCCGAGTGCCAGCAGCATGAGGGCGAGCGACACAAGGTGGCGCGGGCGCGCCCACGCTCGGCGCGTCGGTTGGGTTGGCCCGGTGATCGCGCGAAGCAGCAGGATGGACGGGACGCGCTTCGTCAGACGGCGTCGGCAGTGCAAGTACGCGGCGATGAGCGGCGCCGCGAGCAGGAGACCGACCAGCGCCCACGGCTGGGTTGGGTTCATCGCGCGCCCCCAGCGATGTGTTCGACGACTTGGCCGCGGTAGAGCTCGTCCTGTACGAGCGATCCCGCGGCCTCGCGCGCGTCGGCGCGGATGTACTGGATCCCGAGGCCACGGCAGCGCTCCTCGATTGCGCTGAGCCAGCGGGTCAACGCGGCGGCATAGGCCGCCTGCGCGGCTGGCCCGTCGGATACCGCGAGTTCGTCGCCCGTCTCGGCGTCGACGACCTTCTCGATATCGTCGAGGTTGGGCGCGAGTTCATCTTCACCGAGGACGTGGAGGACGATGGGTCGCGAGCAGGCCGCGGCGGAACGACGCAGGATCGCATCGGTGGTTTGCTCGTCGAAGAGCAGGTCAGAGATGACGACCAGGCGATCGCAGCGGCGATCGCCGAGCTGGGTGATGAGCTGAGCGATTGCGTCGCCACGACCCCCAGGCTCGGTCCGCTCGAGCATGTGCAAGAGCTCGGGCAAGCCGTCGAGGTTGACGGCCCGGGCGGACACCGGGTTGGTCCCGGCGCCGAAGCACGCCAAGGTGACGGGATCCCGGTGACGCAGGCCGATCATCGCCAAGGTGGCCGCGAGCTGGGCACCATGATCGGCCTTGCGCGGGGTCCCGAAGGCCATCGACTCGCTGGTGTCGAGGCAGATCCGCACCGACAGGCTCCGCTCCTCGGTAAATTGGCGAACGAGCGCCACGCCGAGCCGGAAGTAGACATTCCAGTCGACCAATCGCAGGTCGTCGCCGGGGTCGTACGGGCGAAAGTCGGCGAATTCGAGGCCGCGGCCGCGAAACGGTGAGCGGCGATCGCCCGCCTGCAGTGCCGTCGCGGCCCCGCCAGCGCGCAGACGCAGGGCGGCGAAACGGCTCAGCGCGGCCCGATCGATCCGCATGCCGCCTCAGGTGGCAACGTTGGGCACGCTGGCGATCAGCGCGTCGACGAGGCGGTTGTTCGTTACGCCCTCGAGTTTCGCATCGAAACTCGGGATCATGCGGTGGCGGAGCACAGGATGGGCGATCGCCCGGATGTCGTCCTCGGCGACCCAGGTTCGCCCGCACAGAAGCGCGTAGGCGCGCCCGGCCAGGATCAACGCTTGCATCGCGCGCGGGCTCGCGCCGTAGCGCACGAAACGGCGGACGTCGCTCGGTGCGTTGGCCGACTCGGGATGCGTGGCCATGGTGAGCGCCGCGGCGAACTCCGCCACGTGGGGGGCAACGACGATGTCGCGGACCAGGTCTTGGAGGCTGAGCAAGGTCTGCCGATCCATCACTTTGGTGGTGGTCTCCTCGCTGCGACCGGTGGTTCGCATGCCGATTTCGCGGAGATCGGCAAAGGACGGGAACGCGACCTCGAGCTTGAGCAAGAAACGGTCGAGCTGGGCCTCGGGCAGCGGATACGTGCCCTCCATCTCGATCGGGTTCTGGGTCGCGGCCACCAGGAACGGCTCGGCGAGGGCACGGCGCACACCGCCGACGGTCACCGCGTGCTCCTGCATGGCCTCGAGCAGGGCCGATTGGGTCTTGGGCGTCGCCCGGTTGACCTCGTCGGCGAGCACGAGGTTGGCGAAGATCGGTCCGGGGCGGAAGTCGAGTCGAGCGCGGCCATGCTCGTCGTGCACCAGCGTTTGGCTGCCGGTGATGTCCGCGGGCATGAGATCCGGGGTGAATTGCACGCGCGAGAACTCGAGATCGATCGCCTCGGCCATCACCTTGACGAGCAAGGTCTTCCCCAGTCCGGGCTGACCTTCCACGAGAAGATTGCCGCGGGTGAGCAGGCCGATGATTGCCTGGAGTACGAGGCTGCTCTGACCGTACAGGCGCTTTTCAATCTCGGCCTTGAGCGCGCCGAGGGCATCCTGCGCGCGGCTGATCAGGTCCTCGGTGGGACCGACGCCGGTCGCGGGGTTGGCCACTGGCACGGATGAGATGGCGGTGTTCATCGGTCGGATTCAGTCCGGGCGCACGGCCTCGAAGTAGTTGCGGATGTAGTCGCGGCGGGTGAGGGGGATCTGTTCGCGGCGGACGGCGGACTCGGCGATCTCCTGGTAATCCTGGTGGATGTCGCGGTATTCGGTGCCGCTGCGGCGGCCCTCCGCGTACCCGCGAATGTGTCGAACCGCGCCGCGGGCCGGGCCCGCCGATGGCGTGTCCACCTGCTCCGCGGCGCCGCGCGTGACCTCGGGGGCGGTCTTGCCGTCGTCGTAGCCGTCGGCGCCGCGTCCACCCCCGGGGCCGGGCTTGCCCCCTGGGCTTCCGGGTCGGACGCGCAGACGCGACGACCCTCGTTTGTCCTTGCCCTCCTCGCCGCTGCCCTCGCCGTCTGCGGATTCGGCTTCCCGGTTCATTTCGTCGAACTGGCGCGACCGGGCCCGTCGGATATCGTCCAGCGCGCGGTCCATTTCGCGGCCGAAGGAACCGGAACCGCCGCGGCGGCGCATCTTCTCGGCAAGCTCCTCGAGATCGGAGCGGGCGCCCCCTGACTCGCCGCGACGGAGCTTTTCGGCCAGGCCCTCGGTCGAGTTGCGCCACTTGGCCCGTCGCTCGGCTTCACCTCGACCGGCCGTGCGATCGGACGACCCGGCTTCGCCGGACTTTGCACCGTTGTCACGAGACGTTCCGCGTTCGCTCGATCCTCCCGATCGTCCGCGCTCGCCCGACTGCCCAGGTTCGCTCTGTTTGCCCGAGGTGCTGCGTTCGCTCGAGGCACCACTGGCGTCCCCGCGTTCGCCCGCGTCCCCGCGTTCGCCTGCGTCCCCGGGCTTGCCTGCGTCCCCGGGCTTGCCCGCTTCCTCGGGCTTGCCCGCGTCCCCGGGCTTGCCCGCTTCCCCAGGCTTGCCCGCTTCCCCGGCCTTGCCCGCTTCCCCAGGCTTGCCCGCTTCCCCAGGCTCGCCGGTCTCTCCGCGCTCGCCGGTTTCTCCGCGTTCGTCCGAGGCACCCGATCCACCGGCCTCGCGCGAGGCGTTGTCGCCCGATTCCGTGCTTCGCATCGAACGATCGAGGGCGCGCCCGAGCTCGGCGAGTTCCTCATCGCCGGCGTCGTGGGTCCGGCGCGCGATCTCATCGGCCATCGCTGCGGCCGTGTCGGTGTCACCGCGCTCGAGCGCCTCAACCATTTCGCGCGCGAGCGTCGCGGCATCGAGCTTGGCCAGCTCCTTCGGATCAAACACGCCTTCGCGCTCTGCGGCCTGCGCGGCTTCGCGAAGGGCTTGCTCGGCGCGCGCGAGCTCCCCGAGGCTCTTGGCCGGGTCTCGATCGATCCGCTCGAGGTGCCGGCGGGCGTTCTCCAGCGACTTGCGCATCTCGGAGCGCAGGGCCGGCCGACGCTCCAGCCGAGCCAAGGTATCGGCGGCCTTGCGCAACTGTTGTTGGGCTGCTGCGTCCAGAGGTGGGGCGTTGGCGGGGTCGGCGGCCGACGCAGTGGCGGCGAGATCTGGCAGTGGGGCGGCACTTGGAACGAGCCCGACAACGGCGGCGCACAGGCCCGCCGCCGCGATGGCGCGGGTCGGCGCCACCCAGGCGGGAATTGGCGTGCCGAGCCCGGCTGCGGTTCGCTGGGCTCGTTCGCGCACCAACGCGCCGAGGCTTGGCGATGCGCCCACCGCCGCCCCAGCCTCGAGCGACCATGCGGTGGTGAGCAGGTCCTTGGTGACAAAGCGGGCATCCAATGCGCGCGCGAGCTGCAGCGGTTTGGTCCGGCGCCGACGGACTCGGAATGCAGTCCAAAGCGCGAGCGCCACGCTAACGACCGCGAAACACCAGGCCAGCACCGTGCGCCTTGCCGCGGCATCGTCCCAGGTCGCAGGGACCACGACGTCGACCCAGCGCAGCGCCGCCGGCAGCCGGTCGAGGCCAACGAACACGATTGCGACCGCCGCCCACAGGGCCGCGCCGCGCAGGAGTTCGTGGCCCAAGCTGCGGCGGTTGGCGATCGACGTCCAAAGGCGCAAATGTGCCGTCGTCGGGGTGGCCTCGGTGGATGTTGGACTCAAGGTCGGCGACCTCGGTTGAGGGGGAACGCGCGTGTCGCGACACCGATCTGGGCGCCCCGCGTCGACGGCAACTCGGTCCAGCTTATTCCGGGTCGAAGGCGCGGGCCACAGGCGGTCGCGTACCGGGATCAGGACGGCCTTGTGTCGACGCATCCGTGATCGACGGCGCAGGGTGGGCCCGGCGCGCCGGGCCCGCGCGAAGGCGCGCCACGGACCCCGTAACGTCGCTCGCCAGTCTCTATTGGCCGTCGCATTCGAACGCCAGGCCGTCGGCCTCCCCCGAACACGGGTAGGGGAACATCGACGGCGACAGGTACTCGGCATACTCGTCGCAGCTGAGTCCGCCGAAGCAGGCTGACAGAGCCTGCCACGCGTCGTGGCACGGCTCCGAGAACACCATCGCGGCGCCGAGGTTCTCCTCGCACCACGTCACGCACTCGTCCTCGGTCTCGAAATCCATGTTGCAGGTGACCTGGGTCGCACAGCCGGCGACGCATGCGGGGTTCGGTTCGCCACCGGTACTCGATTCGACCGCGCTGGTCGATCCGCCGCTGGTCGATCCCCCGCTGGTCGATCCATCGCTGGTCGCCGCCGCTGTTCCCGAGGTGGTGTCGCCGCCGCTGGAGGACTCGATCGCACCCGAGCCACTTGTTCCTGTGGAGCCGGGCCCCTCGGAGCCATCGTCCGTCGCGGGGTCGCTCGTCCCGACCGAACCGCTGGTGTCCAGACCCGACGTGATCGTCGTAGTTACGCCCGACGTCGAGCCCATGGCTCCCGATCCGCTTTCTTCTGCGCTCGCTGCGTCGTCGTCGCCGCCCTCGCCGCCGGCCCCACAGCCGATTGTTAGGCCGATCGCGACCAAGGCGAGGTGCCTGCCCCTGCGCAGGCTTGCAAGCGAACGTAGGCAAAAGTCCATGGCTGCATGATATCGTTTTTGCCGAGTTGCTCGCGTGAATTCCCGCATGCGTGGTGTGTTCGCATCGCATTGCCTTGTCCTCGCTTTCTCCGCCTGCGCGTGCGTTTGGTTGGCGTGCGGCGGCGGCCCAAGCGTCGGTGAGTCCGGGACCGACGGTGCCACCAGCGCCGCCACGGCGTTACCTAGCAGCGCCGACAGCGGAAGTACGGCCAC
>CADEGN010000321.1 GCA_902826865.1 uncultured Myxococcales bacterium | reverse complement strand
GGGGCGCATGCACATCGAACGGGTCTCCTAAGCACTCGTCCACGTCGACGCATGGCTCGCCAGGTGTCTCACAACTGAAGCCGGGCTCGATCCCGCAAGTCGCATCACAGCCGTCCCCAGGCGCGGCGTCGCCATCGTCGCAGGTCTCCTGCCCGGCGACGACGTACCCATCTCCGCAAGTCGGTGAGCACACACCGGCGTCGCACGACCAGCCGTCACTGGCGACGCAAGCCGATGTACAGCCGTCGAGCTCGTCTGTGTTTGCGTCGTCGCAGATCTCCCCCGCGTCGAGGTCCCCGTCGCCACAGGTATCGAGCACGCACTGTGTGTCACAACCGTCGCTGTCGTCGTTGTTACCGTCGTCGCAACCCTCGCCGGGCTCGACGATCGCGTTGCCGCAGAAGGTCGTGCCTTCGCATGTGCCTTGGCAGCCGGCGACGGCCGCGAGGAGAAGGCCGGTATCCATGAGGCCGTCCGACGCGTCGCACACCACCACGGTGAACGTGTTGCCCGTCGTCCCACCCATGATCGGTGCCCGGCTGGTGAGTCGCGGCGTGGTTCCGTTGAACATCGTGCCGTTGGTCGTGAGGACCTGGCTACCGGAGAAAAAGGGGCCGTTGATCGTGATGGCATTGCCACCGAGATCAAGAGCGACATTTTCGCCGTTGACGAACACGCCTACCGCGTCGTTGTACTCCTGCCCGACAAACTCGGGGTACTCCTCGGAGCCAACGATGTAGTCGAACTCGATCCCATCATAGCTTAGCGCGAGATCGAAGGTCAGATCCAGACGGACCGTATCACGGGTCGCCGAGGCTGAGATCGATGTGCACAGCGAGGCCGGGTTGCTGGCGCCGTGATCTGTCGAGGCCGATTGACCGACGGATGGCATGGCGCTTGCCAAGCCCGACGAAAATGCCACGCCGTTCGAGACTCCAAGCGGAGCACGGCACGACAGACCGCCCTGCCCAACCGCGCCGCTAAGCACGGCCGAGGTTACGGTCACGCCTTGCGAAAACAACGAGGACGCCAACGCCATCGCGTCCGTCGAGGCTCGCACGACGAACGGTCCCGATTCGACACACGCGCCCGCGGCCGGGCAGCAGAAGCCGACCTCCATGTGCTTGCAGTCCGCCGAGCAGCCGTCGGCGCCCGCCGTGTTGCCGTCGTCGCAGACCTCGCCGTCGTTCGCAACGCCGTCACCACATGGGCCGGGAGCCGCGTGCGCGGGCGTCGTGATTCCGGACGCAGCCACGAGCGCGAGAAGCGGCGCGGCGCGCAGAACGAGTTGAACGGTGGACCAATGGGGAGCGCGGAGGATCGGCATGCTGGTTTCGCACGTCCGCATCGGCACTTCGACGCTCGATGTGAGCGTAGTCCCCGTCGAATCTCGCATTGGGACACTGCGTGTCCCACGACGGGAGTGCCCGGCCTGAGACGTGCCGCCGTTCGGGCCGTGACACCGCCGCGGAGAGCTCGCACCGGATGGATCTCGAGCCGCGACGCTCCCGCAGAAGATCCTGGCGGTCGACGCCCTGAGCGGATGGATCCGAGTCCTGTGCAACACGGCCGGCGACGCGCCGACAGGCTGTGGGCCACGGAGGCGGGACCCTCGAATGCCCCTCGACCCACCCATACTGCCCCGCCCCGAGATCGCAGAAGCCCCCACTCTCCAGCCCCGCCTGGAGCTGAGGCTTGGCGACGGCACCCAGCTTCGACACGACGAACGTTCCATCCGACGCGTCGAGCTGCACGAAGAACTCGGCTCCCCATATCGGCTGAGAATCGATGTCGCCCTCGATGGGGAGGGCGTCGATCCGGCGAGCTGGCACTGCGCCCACGCCGAGCTCGAGCTCTGGCGGCGGGACGACCTGCGCGTGACCCACGGCGTGATCACCCGCACGCGGCTCGTCGAGGTCGCCTGCGACACAACCGTGTGGTCGATCGACGTCGAGCCCGCTGTGGCGCTTGCCCGGCTGTGCCGACGCTCGCGTATTTTCCAGGACCGCAACTCGCTCGAGATCGCAATGCAGGTCCTCGGTCCCCTGCTGGCCGCGCATCACCGAGCGATGGACGTGACCCGCGTGCCCGTACCATCGACGCGCGACTACTGCGTTCAATACGACGAAACCGATCTCGATTTCGTCGAACGCATCCTCGCCGAAGATGGGCTCGCGATCGCGTTTGAACAACAGCCACAGTGCGAGCTGGCGATCGTCGTCGACGGTCCTGGATCCCTGGGCGAATTGCCGAACGCGACGATGATCCCACGCGATGCAGGGCGATCCGGAGAAAGAGGAATCGTCGGTCTCGAGATCACCCACGAGCTGCGGGTCGACCGCGCCTCGGGCTCGCGCTGGAACTGGGCAGCGCGCCCGGGCGCAGTTGCGTCGGAGGAGGTGACTTCTCGCGACGCCGGGTCGGCGGGGCCCATACGCGAGCACGAATGGATCGACGATCGGCGAGCGTACGAGACGCCGGGCAACATCGCTCTGGCGGACGACCTCGCATCGCGCGTCGATCGCGATTGGCGGCGGCTCGCCGGCGGGGCCACCACCGCCAACCTGCGCTCGAACCTGATCGAGATCACCGCCGGAGCAGCGATCGAAATCGGAGGTTGCGCCGATGCGCGTGACCGACGATGGTGCATCCTCTCTGTTCAACACCTGCTGCTGACCCCGGCGCCGGGTGCAAAGGGCGTCGAGGAACCGGTCGCTACCTACACGAACGATGCGGCCATCGTCCCCGACGATGCACCGTGGATGCCACGGGTCCGCGCGCGCCCCCGCATTCACGGCGTGCAGACCGCTCGCGTCGTCGGCCCGCCGCGTGAAGAGATCCACACGGATCGGCTTGGTCGCGTGAAGGTACACATGCACTGGGATCGAGACCCGCTAAGTGGAGGGGACGAATCGTGCTGGTTGCGCGTTGCCCAGGGCTGGGCCGGACCAGGCTTCGGCACGTTGTTCGTCCCGCGCGTGGGCATGGAGGTCTTGATCGCCTTCGTCCAAGGTGATCCGGACCAACCGATCGTGATCGGCTGCGTCTACAACGGTGAGAACGATGCCCCGCAGGCGCTGCCGGAACAACGCGCACGCACGACGTGGCGCAGCAAGAGCACACCCGGGGGCGAGGGATGGAACGAGCTCACGTTCGACGACGACGCTGGCCGCGAGCGCGTCTATCTGCGAGCGCAACGCGAGATGGTGACGCACGTCGGAGGACACCGTCAGACCGCGATTGGCGCAAGCTGCGACACGAGGGTTGGAGGCGATCGTTCGCTGACGGTTCAGGGCTCCCGGACCACGAGCGTCAAGGGGCTCGATGATGTGCTCGTCGAGGGAGCTCGCTTCACCCGTATCTCCGGCACACGGCCATCACCGCAGGGGTATGGCTTCGAGGGCGACCGCACCCAGGTCGACGGAAACTCGCAACTCCACGTGTCGGGACAGGCCTCGATCCTCGCCGGGTCGCATCCCGCAAGCGTCAGTGCCCCAGCTGAGCTCTGGCTTGGTCCGCTCGAGACGTCACTGGAACACAAGGGCAGCGGAACCCACGAGCTAAGGCTCGGCGGAAAGCACCCCGGCATTGTCATTTCCTCCACCGAGTTCATCCGCCTGCGGGTCGGCCAGAACGAGCTGCGCATCGATGCGGCCGGCGTCTGGATCTCGACCGCGGACGGCGCCAAGGTGGAGATCCGCGCGGGGAGCGAAGGCAGCGGCTCGGCCCTCACCCTCGATCAGCAAGCCACCCTCGAGTCCGCGGCTGCGGTCACGGCGAAGCAGGGTCCGAGCTCGCTGACGCTGCAGGGCGGCGCTCGGATCGATGCACCCTTCACGGAGATCCGAGGCGCGGGCGCACTCACGTTCGCGAGCGACGGCCTTTGCTCCCTGGTCGCGGCGACCGCGACCCTGACGAGTGAACTTACGTGCGTCCAGGGGACGCTGACACGCATCACAGACGGCGCCGGGGGTGCGATCGAGATCGCCGGCGGCGTCATCCGGCTCAACTGACCATGTCGGACATCCGTTGGGAGCCAAGCGTCGAACGCGTCGATTCGGACGCGGGCAAGATCGGTGATCGTCGGCGCCGCGACACCCCCGTGAAGTCCGACACGCGCCTGCGCACGCCTGGAGTCGACCTCGGCAGCTGGCGCGGCCGCCTTGCCACCAATCGTGACGGGCCCGGTGACGAGGACTACGTCGAACTGGGCTCGCACTCCGAGTCGTTTCTCGGTGGCCGCGGTGAGCTCGACTTCGAAAATGGAAAGGTCGAGGCCAACATTGTCGACGCACAGGCCAAAGCCGCGGCTGTGAGGGCAGTGCTGGTTCCTGGATCGCCCGTCGAATTTATCCCGAAGGTGGTCTCATTCACCGCGCCGGGACCCTATGCGGCTCGGCTCGGAGATCCCACGGCCCACGGGCCTCGACTCGGGCCGGGTATCGGGAGCGCGAACGTCCTCATCGGGGGGCAGCCGGCGTTTCGTGTCGGCCTCGACTTCAGCGCGTGTCCCCAGACGACGCCGACGCCACACATCGGTGGTGTGGCAACAGGAGGCGCGCCCACCGTGTTGGTGAACGGCTTTCCGTTGGCTCGCGCCGGGGACCCGATCATCGAAGCTGCGGGCGGACCCAATCCCATCGCTATGGGTTGCCCGACGGTGCTCGCCGGCCCGCCCGCGCCCGCGGTCAGTCTCGTCGAGTACGAGGCGCGTATGCGAGACAATTCTATCCGCCTGCTCGGCGATCTCATCGAGATCCGCGCGAGCGAGCCCATCGTCGGCGAGTTGGGGACGCTCGACGCAGGCGTCAAGCTCGGTGCGGCCGGGGACCTCAAGACCCAGGAGGCCAATGGGCGCGCTAAGCTCCAGGCGATTCTCGGCGGCGCGCGTGGCAGCGGTGGCGGTGAGCTCATCGTGCATCTGCCGTTGATCGACAAGGCGTTTCGGGTCGGCGGCCAGGGCAGCGTGACGCTTGGGTGCGCCGGTGGAGAGCTCGAGATCGAGCTGGCCGTCGATGATGGCAAAACCAAGTTCGAGCGGGGCGACCCGAAGTTGGGGGTTCGCCCGATCTGCACCGACGCTTCTGTCGACTGGGGCTTCATCGACGATCCCGAGGAACAGTGATGCGATGGCTGAACTCGACTTGCTGACCCCGGTGCCCCAGAGCCTCGATCGCATTTGGGCAACCCACGATGTCACGGTCGGTGGCAGACCAGGGGACGCCGCGACGGCGTTCACCATGTTCGTTCCCAAGGGTTGGTTCGTCGTTCGAACCTTCGGCAGCGTCGAGGTCGGACTCGGTGTCCCCGAGGCGCTGGCCGGCTTCCTTCTCCAACCCGTAGATGAGAGCCCGGTCATCGCGGTGACGCTCACGCGCGTGGGCGGTGAACTGGGCGTTGAGGATCTCTTGCGACTGCGTTGCGCAGTCGAGGGCTACAGCGTTGTCGATGCGCGATGGGGCGCAGGTCTCTACGGACCCAGGTTGCAGGTTGCGGCCCGCCAACGCGATCGATCCGGCGGAGACCAGCTGCGCATCATGACGGGTATCGTCGACGATGGGCGGTTGTTCACCGTCGACGTGCGGGCGCGCGAGCGCTGGTGGCAAGAGCTACATCCACAGGTTTGGCCATCCGGGCTCTCGTTCGGCCCGCGCGTCGTCACCGGGGTCGAGCGACTCGGGCGTACGAAGCGCGTCGCTGGTGCGAAACTGGCATGCGAAGTGCCGGTGCACTGGGACGTCGTTCGCTCATCGCGCGGCATCGCGCTGGAGCTGAGGCGCTCCGGTGCCGCCATCGCCTGGCTGCACGTCACGGACGCGCCCGACGGCGCGCCGACCACCCATGTGCGGCGTGTCCATCGACGATTGCGTTCCTGCGGCGCGGAGATCCTGGGAACGGAAGCGCTTGCCGCACCAACCGACGGCGCCGGCACGCCGAGTGGTTGGCAGCTGGCTTGCGAGTACCAGGCGCGTTGGCAACGGCGAGCGTTCTCGGTGCGCTCGGGTCTGCGTGCCATTGCCGGTCGGATGGTCGAGTTCGTCGCGATCGGGCCTTCCGTCGCCGCGGATCTCCAGGGGTGGTTGTGGACGAAGCGAGCGTTCGACCTCGCGGCCCTGGGGGTTACGTCGTCCGAGATCACGCGGGGGTCGAGCGGTCCCGCCTAGCTGGTGGCGCTGGGCGCCGGCGACATTCCGCGCAGGAAGAACGCCATGAGCTCGTCGGCCACAACCTCGGGCTGGATGAAGGCCTTCTCCCGCGCGCGCACGGCCGGATCGTCCGCGCCATGGGCGATGAGCATTCGCGCAAGCGCCTGCTGCAACCCACCGAATGCTGTGACCGCGACCAGGTGAACCTCGCAATCGCGGACGAGCCGCAGCGATTGGCCGACGCGGAGCGCGTCCTCGATCATCTGCAGGACCTGCTCAAAGAACAGATTGACGCTCGTGCGGCTGTCTTCGTCGAAGCTGGTCGGATCGCGCAAGATGATGCTCGCAACATCGTCGTGGTCAAGCACGGTCGTTACCACGCGACGGAAGTTGGCGCGAAGCTGGCCCAGCGGCGCGTCGCTACCGGGCTCTAGCGAAATCCGCCGGACCTGGCCGCGGATGAGGTGGAGAAAATCATCGACCAACTGGCTGAACACTTCTTGCTTGCTGGCGAAGTACAGGTAGAACGTACCGCGAGCGATCCGCGCCTCATCGATGATGTCGTGCACCGAAGCCTGGTGGTAACCCTTGTCGCGGAACACGCGGGTCGCCGCCGACAGCACCGCCGCGCGCCGCTCGGTCCGGCGCCGCTCGGCCCTCGCGGCGCGACCGTCGACCGCAGGTTCGCTCGCGTCGCCGGGGCGCTCGTCGTCCTCGACGAGGTGCAGCTCCGGTTCCTCGGGCTTACCGGCCATCTCGCGGCCTCAGGATAGCCTACGCCGCCCAATCGTGGTACCTGCCCCCTCCGAGATGGCGCTTTCGGTCGGGATCGTCGGCCTCCCAAACGTCGGCAAGTCCACCCTGTTCAACGCTCTGTCCGATGCCGGTGCAGAAGCCGCAAACTATCCCTTTTGCACGATCGATCCGAACGTCGGCATCGTACCTGTGCCGGATCCGCGCCAAGACGCACTCGTTCGGATCTTCGAGCCGCTCAGCGTCGTGCCAACGACGATCGAATTCGTCGACATCGCGGGGCTCGTTCGCGGGGCCAGCAAAGGTGAAGGCCTCGGAAACCAGTTTCTCAGCCACATCCGCGGAGTCGACGCGATCTGCCACGTGGTGCGGTGCTTCGTCGACGAGAACATCGTGCACGTCGATGGCAGGATCGACCCCAACGCCGACATCGAGACCATCGACACCGAGCTCATCCTTCGCGACATGCAGTCTGTTGAGGCTCGTCGCGATCGCGCGCGCAAGAACTCAAAAGGTGGGTCGCCCGAAGAGAAACAAGCGCTTGAGGTAACCGAGCGGGTGCTAGCTGCACTGGAAGACGGCAAGCCGATCCGCGCCCAGGGCCTGTCCAACGATGACAAGACAGTGCTCGAACCACTTGCGTTACTTACCGGCAAGCCGGTGCTCTACGTTGCCAACGTGGCCGAAAGCGCCCTCGCCCGTGATCTCGACGATCCCGCAGTCGCCCCGGTCGTCGCCCGCGCTCGCGCCGAGGGAGCGGAGGTCGTCGCGATTTCTGCCGCGATCGAAGCGGAGATCGCCGCCCTTGATCGCGCCGATCAGGCCGAGTTCCTCGCCGGGGCTGGCCTTGAAGAGCCCGGCCTGCATCGGCTGATCCGCAAGGCGTACGCGCTGCTCGACCTCGTTACCTTCTTTACGGCTGGCAAGCAGGAGGTACGGGCGTGGACGATTCGGCGAGGCACGCTGGCCCCGGGCGCCGCAGGCAAGATCCACTCCGACTTCGAGCGCGGCTTCATCCGCGCCGAGGTCATGCGCTGGTCCGATCTTGTGGAGCTCGGGAGCGAGGCCGCGGTACGCGGCAAGGGACTATTGCGGTCCGAGGGCAAGGAGTATGTGGTGCAGGACGGCGACGTCGTGCACTTTCGCTTCAACGTCTAGCTCTAGCAGGGTGCGGAAGAACGCGAAGCGTTCTTCCGGACACCCTGCTCCGTGCC
>CADEGN010000320.1:7055-8120 GCA_902826865.1 uncultured Myxococcales bacterium | reverse complement strand
GCGTCGTACGCGGTTAGCTCGACCGCCAGACCGCGCGCATCGAGTGCGCCGTAGGTGATGGCGCCCACGCGGATGCGGGTCTGGGCGGCGACCGTGAACGAATCCAGCACGGTCCCCGTTGCAAGCTGTGATGTGCTCATCGAGGGGGCTCCCCGCGCCGCGAGGGCGTGGACCCCGAGACTACGGCGCACGATGCCGCGCGATCAAGAAAAGACGCGGGCGCCGCACCCATCGGCGGAACCTGCCACCGCCGTCACTTCGCGGCGGTGGTCTTGGGCGCTGGCTTGCCCGGCTCGCCGCAGGCCGCAAAGAGCTCCGCGTAGGAGACTGTGCTTCGGCGGCCTTGCTTGGCCTTGCGGGCTCGGCCGGCGTTGGCGTGCCGACGCGCCCGCTTCTTGCGGGTGATTGCGGTAAAGGATGCCATGGCGAGCCAGGCTTCTAGCCCTGCCCGACCCCCGGTGTCAAGCCAGGGCGTCGGCGTCGGCTAGCTGCCGCCGCGGGGCGACGTGCCGCCCTGGGAGAACACCCGCTCCACGGCGCTCACACCGTCGATCCGCTTGAGGGTGGCCACCAACGACTCGAGCTGATCCAGACGCGACACCGTGGCGTGAAACGTGTTAATCGCCCGTTCCCCGTCCCCGATCGCGCGGCAGTTCGCCTGCTTGATGTTTACCCCGTGATGGGAAAATGCGCGGCTCATTTCGGCCAGCAATCCCAGCGTGTTAGCCGTCCGAACCTCAAGGGTTACAGGACAATCCAGCGCGAGGGTTGGCTCCCACGCCAGGTGGACACGCCGCTCCCCCACCTGCTCGAGGGCCTCGGGGCAACCCTGCACGTGGGCGGAGATCCCGCGGCCTGGCTCGAAAAACCCCACCAGCGCGTCGCCCGGCACCGGCGAGCAGCATGGCGACAGGGCAATCATACCGCGACTGCCTCCCTTGCCCTCGACCCGATCCCGCGTCACGAGGATCGGCGCGGTCGCACGCGCCCCAAGTCCATCGCCGCTGGCCGGCTTGGCCCGGGTGGTCATGCGCCGCAGCACCCGGGCGAACAGACCGCTCTCGG
>CADEGN010000320.1:0-7045 GCA_902826865.1 uncultured Myxococcales bacterium | reverse complement strand
GGCCGGGCGGGGGCGCGAGCCGATCGGCGAGCTGCGTCGCTGGGATCTGCCCGGCACCGACCGCTTCGTACACCCCATCGTCATGGGTCTCGCGGGGAAGCCCGAGGTGTTCGGCCTGCTCGGCCACGATCCCGCCGGCCTCGAACTGCGCCAGGCCCAACCCGCGGTCGGCGAGCGCTTGCTCGAGGAGGCTACGTCCGAGCGACCGCAACCGTTTGCGCTCGCGCTGACGGAGAAACTGCTTGATCTTCGCCCGCGCCCTCGAGCTCACGCACATCTTCAGCCATTCTTCGCGCGGCTCCACCGAAGGGCTCGTCAGGATCTCGCAGGTGTCGCCCTGGCGCAGGCGGTAACGCAGCGGGACCACCTGCCCGTTCACCCGTGCACCCGTGCAGTGCATGCCCACGTCGGTGTGGATCGCGAAGGCGAAATCGATCGGGGTCGCGCCCTTGGGAAAGGTGTGGATATCCCCGCCCGGGGTAAATACGTAGACCTCGTCGGCGAAGAGGTCGGCCTTGACCGCCTCGATGAACTCGCCCGGATCCGGCACGGCGTGCTGCCAGTCCATCAGCTGGTGCAGCCATGACATGCGCCGTGCCTCGCTCCCCTGGAAGCGATCGAGCTCCCATTCGGCGACGATCCCGCGTGCGGCGACGGCATCCATACGCTCGGATCGGATCTGGACCTCGAGGCGATTGCCGCTGCGATCGATCACACTGGTGTGCAGTGCTCGGTAGTGGTTCGGTCGCGGCAGCGCAATGTAGTCGCGAAAGCGGCCCGGGACCGGTTGGAAGTGGGCATGCAGCTGACCAAGCGCGGCGTAGCAGGTTCGGCGGTCGCGGGTGACGATCTGGAAGCTGACCACATCCGACAGCTGGTCCACCCCGCGCCCGGCCGCCTGGAGGGTTTCGTGGGCCCGGAACGCGCTGCGCAGGGTGGCTCGCACGGCAACCGGGCCGTGTTCGGGAAGCCATTGGGCGTCGTCAACGCCGGGCTCGATGAGGGTACACGCGCTATCGTCGAAGGCCCCGCGCAGCGCCTGCTGCCCGTCGCGAATCGCCTGCCGGTCCCCGACCAGCTGCCCGATATCAGCCAGCATCGCGGCGTAGGCGGCCGGTTGCAAGTAGCCAAATGCCAGCTCCTGAAGCTCGCGGTAGACGACCTCGATGCCGAGGCGCCCGGCCAACGGTGCGTAGATCTGCATCGTCTCCCGGCTGATCCGCTCCTGCTTGTCGCGCGGCATGTGCTCGAGCGTGCGCATGTTGTCGAGCCGATCGATCAGCTTGACCACGAGCACGCGGATATCCTCGCTCATGGCGAGCAGCATCTTGCGGAAGCTCTCCGCCTGCTGCTCCTGCCGCGACAGATAGGGCACCTTACCTAGCTTGGTGACCCCGTCGACGATCGTCGCAACCTCGCGGCCGAACCGCTCGGTGATCTCGTACGCCGTGATCTCGGTGTCTTCGATGACATCGTGCAACAGTCCCGCGGTGACACTGCACGCGTCGAGGCCGAGGGCGGCGAGCATGCGCGCAGCCCGGGCGGGATGGACGAAATAGGGCTCGCCGCTCTTGCGGGTCTGACCGGCGTGGGCGGCGACGCCGAGCGCGAACGCCCGCTCGATCGGCGACACGTCCGCGAGCGGATGGTGGCGACGGACCTCGGCCACGAGATCGGCGACCGCAGTCCCGTCCTCGAGGTCGGCGGCCGTAAACACCGGGCAGTGCAGCATTTGGGCGCCCGCGAGCTCCCGCCGCAGGGCTTCGACCCCGGCGATTCCGGCGAGTGCATCCAACGCGGGACCCTCCGTGGCATCGCGCTCGACGTCCTCCACGTTGCCCGCGCGCCCCGCATCGACATCCTGCGCCGAATCGCCACCATCGGCCCCGCCCGGCGGGGCGGCGCCCTCTCGGTCCATCGCAGGTCCGACCAGCACGTCCGCGGCGATCTTGGCTTCTCGGCTCGCCTCGGATGCGTCCGCGATGCCAAGACCGAGCCGCGCTCCGTCGCTCACAGCAGCCACTCCTGACCGGAAAGCACCGCTTCGGCCAGGGCCCGCTGGCGCTCGCGGCTGTGCAACTGCGCGAGGTAAACCGCGCGCAGCGCATCGTAGGCCCCGTCGAGATCGTCGTTCATCACGAGGTAGTCGTACTCATGGTAGTGCCGGAGCTCCTCGCGGGCGACCCGCAGCCGGCGCTCGATCACCTCCTCGGCGTCAGTGGCGCGCCGACGCAAGCGCTCCGCCAAATCGCGGATCGACGGGGGCAAGATGAACACTAGCACCACATCTTGGGGGAACTTTTGGCGCAGTTGGCGACCGCCCTGGTAGTCGATGTCGAAGAGCAGGTCGCGGCCCTCCTCGAGGGCCGCCCGGACCAGCGCGGCCGACGTGCCGTACATGTTCCCGTGGACCATCGCGTACTCGGCGAACTCGTCCCGCGCGATCATCTCCTGGAAGGTCGGCGCATCGACGAAGTTGTACTCGACGCCCTGCGTCTCGCCGGCCCGCGGTGGACGCGTGGTGGTCGAGACCGAAAATGACAACCTGGGGAATTCGGAGCGCAGACGATTGCACAAGGTGGTCTTGCCCGCGCCCGACGGCGACGACACGACGAGCAGCAAGCCCCGCGGTCTACTCGACATTTTGCACCTGCTCGCGGATCCTCTCGATGGTTCCCTTGGCGTCGATCACGACCGCGGCCGCGGCGTGATTGGCGATTTTACTCCCGATCGTCGTGAACTCCCGGAGAAGTTCCTGGCCCACGAACTCCAGGGTCCGCCCCTGCCCCGGCGTGGGCGGTTGACGCAGGACCTCCGCGAAGCGCGTGAGGTGGATGTCGGCCCGTGCGAGTTCCTCTGCCACGTCCCCTCGACCGGCCAAGAGCGCCACCTCCTGGGCCAGCCGTGCCGGGTCGATCGCCGTGGGCTCGGCGGGATCGATCAGGGCGCGCAGACGCTCGCGCAGGAGGGCAGCCGCCCGCGCCGGCTCGCCCGCCGCCATCGCAGCGACCCGACCCAGCATCCCCCGCAGCTCGGCCGCCAAGCCACCCAGCACCACCCCAAGGCCCTCCCCCTCGCGGCTGCGGAACGCCACCAGCGCATCGATGGCCCCGTCGACAAGCTCGAGGAGAAACGAAGGCGGTTCCGGGGCGTCGGGCTCGGCCGACCCACGCTGCGATCGCATCGCAAACTCTAGCAATTGCAGGGACGTTGGTGGGACGACTTCGAGTTTCGCACGAGCCGCCCGTTCGGCGGCCACCACACTCGCCCGGACCACGGCGTCGAGCGCCGCACTGTCGATCCCGATCGCCGCCAACGGGTCGCTTCTATCGGCATCGACCGCACCGTCGAGGCCACGCAGCGTCACCATCAGATCGACGCGCCCGCGTCCGAGCCGACCGCTCACGCGGGTGCGCAGCTCGTGCTCGAGCGCGGGAGCAAATGGTTGGCGAATGCGGACCTCGAGATGGCGACCGTTGACGGAACGGATCTCCACGACGACGCTGCGCGGCCCCTCGGGTCCGCGCCACGCGCGGGTGGCCGACCCGAAGCCTGTCATGCTGTGGATCGGCATTGGCAAGGCCAGGCTACCGCACGCGGTGGCCCTGGCCTATCCTCCCACCCGCGATGTCGGCCGCCGCGCTCGTGCTCTCGCTTGCATGCCTCCAGCACGGGGTTGGCCTGACAGCGGCGGTGGCCCTCCCGACCGCGCGCCTGGCCGAGCCGATGGTGATGCCGCGCACCGATCCGCCTGGCTCACGCACGCGCAAGTCCCTGCGTGAGCGAATCGGCCGCGAGGGACCCGCCCCGGCGCGGCGCTTCATGATCGGCATCGCCGGCGTGCTCATGCAAGCCGCGCCACTGCGCCCGCGCCTCTTCTATCTCGACCCGCGTGACGTCGGCCGTTCGGTGGCGATGGGCGGTCTCGGCCTGTTCGGGCGGATGCGGTTGCGCCCCCTGGTCGGTCTCGAGCTCGAGGTGAGCTCGGGCTCGGTGCGCTACGGTAAGAACGAGGGGAAGACGACGATGGCGCAGGATCAGGTCCTCGCCGACCTCGGGCTGTTGCTGTATCTGAGCCGCGGAGACATCTTCCAACTCGCGTTCTCCGGTGGACTCGGCGGGCTGGGTACCGTCGTGCGCTACGAGACCCAGCGCGCGAAGGGCCGCCAGAGCTTCGGTGCGTTCGCAGTGCGCGCTGGCGTCGACGCGGAGTTTCTACTCAAACGGGTCGCGCTGATCCTGTCGTTTCGGGCCTACGGCCTGGCGTACGGGACGCATACGCGCACCCAAGGCGCGTTGTTCGAGGACGCGTCTGGGACCGAGCAACGGCCTCCGGTCCCGGGTTTCGCGACGATGCTGCTGGTCACGGCCGGGATCGCGTACCGCTTCTAGCCGTGTGCACGCCCGCGCCGATGGCCGAATCCCGGCTGCCCAGCATCACTTCGCCGGAGGCGCCTCGGCTTGGGCGTCGAACTTCGCCAGCAGGCGCTCGATCCCGCGGTAGCGCAACGGCGAAGTTGCCACTACCTCGGTGTCGCCGCGGTCGATCTGAGCCGGAAGAAACAGGCTCCATAACACGATCCACACGTACATCGGGTCCTCGTTGGTTGTTGGTCGGAGCGCACTATGGTCCGACGTCGAACGACGCCGCAAGAAATCGGCGGGTCCGCAGGGCGCGGCAGCGCGGCGCGTCGGGTACCCGGGGGGCTCCGCCCTACGGCCAGTCCTTCGCCGGTGACAGCTCCATTCGATCGAGCCGCGGAAGAGCGTCGACGAACTCCAGCCCCTCGACCCGGCGGCTCACGAGCATGATCTCGGTGGGCGCATGGAGCACGCTGACGGGACGAAGTATGCGAAGACGTTCGGCCATGCGCAGCTTTGCGGCCCGCCGCGCTGCCGCCGTGGTCGCCAAGCGGCCCGCCTCGATCGCCGCATCGATCTCCGGATCGGAAACCCCCGAGATGTTGAAGGGGCCCTGGGAGTGGAAGTAGGCGAAGACATCGTCGTCCGAGCCCATCGCTAGCCGCGCGAGGGCGACGTCGAATTCGCCGCGGAGCATGAGGCCCAGGAGGTACGCGAAGCTCGCGCTGACCTGCGGCACGTTCACCCCGACCCTTCGCCATCCGTCGCGGACGGCGCGCGCCGTCGTCGTGGCCACGCCAGGGGCCGCGTCCCACATCAGCACGATCCGCAGTGCACTGTCCGAGCGGCGGCGTGCCCCCCGATCCATCCGCCAACCGAGGGCATCGAATGCCTCGGCCGCCGCGGCCCGCCCCTGCTCGTCGCGTTGTGGGTCGGGCTGCGCCGGCAACCCGTGGGATCCCCAATCCGCCGCCGCCTTGGCCGCGTGAAGTCCGGCGATGTCGATCTCGGAAGGGGCGTCGACATCCAGCGGTACGTCGCTGACCTGCGGTGGCATCGGATCGCGGGCCTGGGCGAGCGCCACCCGTGGCAGCGCGGCATCCAGCGCGCTGCGCAGGCGCGCCTGACCGAGGGGCGCCCGGCGCAGGTTGTAGAAGAGGACGTCGTAGCGGGGCGGGCTCAGGCGAAATGCGCGAAACCGGGGAGCCATCCCCGGCTTGCCCAGCTCAGGGACCACATGCGCGGGCGTCACCTCCGCGACCACGTGCACGTCGCCCCGCCGCGCGCGTACGAGGGCCGCCGCCCCGTCGCCGACCAACTCGAAGCGGATGGATGTCACCGCGGGCGCACGCCGGGCGGTCTCGGCATCGGCGAGCAACCAGTGCCCGCTCTCCACCGCGGTGACACGCATGGGACCGGTGCCGATTGGCGCGCGCCCGAACGCGGTGCCCTGCGCCCTCCGCTTGGCCCGCGGCACCACCTTCATGGCGGCGATGCGCTCGAGCGCAAGCGGCTCGGGGCGCTCGAACTCGAGGTGAACCCAGCGCCCCGGGTCTCGCCCGACCGAGCCAACGCGCGGGGGGACCGAAGGCGGCGGTCCGTCGGCCAGTTCAACCCGACGCAGGCCATGCAACCCGTGGCGCTGGCGCAGGCTCGATCGCCGGGGGTCGAGCCAAAACTCGAGGCTCCAGGCGACGTCCTCCGTCGTAACCGCGCTGCCGTCGTGAAAGAGCACCCCCGGTCGGATGTGGCACCAAACGTCACGCGCCGCGGGCGACAGGCGGCACTCGTCGGCGAGGTCGAACTCGACGAACGGCGCAGCGTCACCGGCGCGCCGCGTCAGCCCTTCGAACACCAGGTCGTCGACGATGCGCTGGCCCCACGGATCGAGCTCTCCAAAGGGATCGACCGTACTCGGCAGCCGCCGCAGCGCGATAACGATGGTCCCGGCGCCCGTCGAGGGCTCCGCCCCGGGGCCAGCGGCGGGTGGATCTCCCGCCTCGGCGGACGCTGCCGCCTGCGCCACGTCCTGGTCGGGCTTGCCCTCGACCCCGCCACAGCCCGCAGCGCACGCGAGCCCCCCCACGAGTCGCGCGAGCATTGAGTCAAGCCGGCAGCCGGCCACCATCCGATCCCGTTTACCTCGGATGTCGGGCCCTTGAAACCGGCAAGCTCACCATGGTACCTACGGCTGGCTCCAAACGTGCCCGCGCCTGCTCGCGGGGGCTCCCGAAAGGCCGTTGCCGCGATGATCACCCCCCGACTCGTCCTCGCCTGCCTGGTCCTGCCGCTGTCCGCGACCGGGTGCAACAGTAAGCCAAAGGTCGAAGTCCAAAAGAGCGATGAGAAGGAGGCACCGGCGACCAACGTGAAGGTCGAGTTGCCACCGTCGCCGAACTTCGACGAGGGCAAGTCGCCGACGCAGTGGGAGGACGGCTCGTTCTCGATCTACGGCCTGCGCCAGAAGCTCGACGAGAACGTCAAGGACGGCAAAGACGGCAAGGAAGTCCAGGTCAAGGGCTGGATCCAGGAGATCTACGTGCCGCCGCCGTGCCCCGAGGGCGAGCGGTGCCCGCTCCCCAAGCAGCCCCACGTGTGGGTCACCGACCAGCAGGGTGAGCAGGGCAAAAAGCGGGCGATGATGGTGGTCAACTACCGGTTCCAGATCCCCGAGTACCAAGCC
>CADEGN010000319.1:3847-8169 GCA_902826865.1 uncultured Myxococcales bacterium | reverse complement strand
CGTCGAGGGCAACGAAGAGTGCGACGGGCTGGCTCGCGAAACCTGCGGGGTGGGATGCACCGGCGGTAGCTACTGCGAAGGCTGCATGCTCGTCTTTGTCCCGTGCATGTGCGACCCCTGCGGGCAAGGCGAATGGCCGCCGGTCTGCTGACGCGCCGTCGCTTCAGTGGCCCGAGAGCACCGCTGCCGGCTCCATGCGTGCGGCCCTGCGCGCGGGCAGGAGTGCGCCCAGGATGCAAAATCCGACCGCAAACCCCAGCGCTGACGCCACGAGCCACCAGGGAAACACAAAGTACGTCTCCGGCTTGTAGGGGAAGTCGGGGACGTAGTTGGCGGAGATCCAGTCGAACACCAGGCTCGAACCAAACGCGATCGCCACGCCCACGACACCGGCCATGGCCCCAAGCAACGCGGCCTCGCCGAGAATGATGCGCAGAATGTCGCCGCGGCTGGCCCCAACCGCCCGCATGATCCCAATCTCGTGCTGGCGCTCGTACACCAGCATGAAAAACACGTGCATGATGTTGACCGCGGCGATCCCCACGATCACACCGCTGACCAAGGCGAAGATCAACGTGAAGATCGCGATCAGCAAGGCCGCCTGTTCCGCGCCGGTGTCGGCGACTTCGAGCCCGAGGTCGGCCACTCCTTTCGCGACTGCAGCGACGTCGTCCTTCTCGGGGACCATGACGATCGCGGAGTGGTAGCGCTGGGCGTCGTCGGGGCTGCCGAAGTCGACGTTGAAGCGCTGGATGTACCCGACTGGCATCGTCAACCCGAGCGAGATCGCCTTGCGCGAAAAGCCGACCAGCATGGCCTTCTCTTCGATCAAGTAGCCCTTGTTCGATGCCTCCACCATCGACGCGCCGATCACAAGATTGAACGTGAGCCCGAGCACCGAGTCTGGCACCAACTTCGGCAAGGCGTGCGCCCGTCGCAGCCCGCCGTTGTAGAGCTCGACGATATTCTCGGACACAAGGATCGGCACGTAGTGACGGCAGACCATAGGTGTTCCGCGCGGAATCACGCCGGTGTCGTCACCGTCGTTCCTGCGGGTGCGGCGGGTAGCTGCCGGCGGGCCGCACCAGCGATGCTCGCCGCAGTCGGCGTCGGTGCGGCAGCGCTCCGGCGCCGAGTTGGCCGGGTCGCTCGGATCGTCGAAGTCGCGGAACTCGAGCCCCGACCCCACGTCTGCTTGCACGAGCGCCGGGTTGATCCCGTCGGCAACGAGCTCCGAGCGAAGGTTGGCGCCAAGCAGGGCCTCCCCGCCCCACACGATCGATGGCACGGTCAGGCGCATCTTGGGGTAGACGATCGCCACGCCGGGAATGGCCGCAAGTTGGGTGACTTTGGCGTCGTCGATGACGTCGCCGCCGAAAGTGCTGGTGCCGAGGGCGAGCGGACCCACCGCGACGTCGAGGCTCTTTGGTACGACCTCGAGCTGATCGAGCGGGAAGATCTTGCCGAGGACCACCGCCCGTACGCCCTGGGCCAAGGCGATGAAGAACGAAAAAGTCGCGATGCCGACGACGATGCCGATCGACGCCAGCATGAAATGGTTGCGGCTGCGCCGGATATTGGCGACGACCAGCCGCGAGATCCGCGACGACCTCACGCGCCAGCCTCCTCGAGTTCGACTGGCTTGGCCGCGATCTCCGCGGGTGAAGAAGTGCCGTCGGCCTCGCCCTCGGGTGCGGTTGCACCCGACGCGGGCGACGCTCCCTCGAACAGCCGGCCGTCCTCAACTCGAAGCGTGCGATCGGTGATCTGTGACACGCGCGGGTCGTGCGTCACGATGAGAACGGTGATGCCGCTGTCGTGGTTGAGCTTGCGGAACAACTCGATCACCTGCGCGCCCAACTTGCTGTCGAGGTTGCCCGTGGGCTCGTCGCCGAGCAGCAATTTGGGCCGGTTGAACAGGGCGCGTGCGATGGCGACGCGCTGACGCTGGCCGCCCGAGAGCATCGTTGGCTTGCTTTGGGCGCGGTCCTCGAGGTCAACGAGGCGCAGGACCTCGTGTGCGCGGTCGAGCAGCGGGCCGTCCGCAAGGGCCTGATCTCCGCGATCGAAGACCGCTGGCAACGAGACGTTCTCGATAAGCGTGAGGTGGGGCAAGAGATAGAACGACTGGAAGACGAAACCGACGTTGCCGTTGCGGTAGGCCGAGAGCTGGCGGTCGGACAGCGTCCGCAAGTCTTTGCCGTCGACCTCGATGCTTCCACCGTAGTCGTTGTCGAGGCCACCCACCGCGTGCAAAAGCGTGCTCTTGCCCGAACCGGACGGCCCAATGATCGAGACGAACTCCCCCGTCTCGATCTCCAAGTCGATGCCGCGCAGCACCTCGGTGGAGAGCTTGCCGGTGCGGTAGCTCTTGCGCATGCCGCGGACGCGGATCATCGGCGGGGCGGACCATACCAGGGAACCGCCCATGCGGCAAAGCACGCGCGCGGCCTCACCACGACAACCGTAGCCCGAGCGAAGGAAGGATCGGCAGGGAGCTCACCGGCTGCTGCCGTGTGTAGTCGAAGCTGTCCTGCAGAAACTCCGGGTTCTGGTGGTTGTAGACGTTTTGCACGTCGACATACGCCTCGAGCGCGACCCGGCGCCACACGAAGCGCTTGTCGACACGCAGGTCGAGCTGATGAAACGTGCCAACGCGCGCCGAGTTGTCGGGGCCGCTGATCGGGATGTAATTGCCCACCGAGGCGTCGTACGTCGCCCCGACCGTCGGCGTGTACGGGTTGCCCGACACGACGCGGAAGCGGGCGCCGACCTGCCACCGTCGCGGGAGCTTGTAGACCGCGATCAGCGTGAGTACGTGGGTCTGATCGAGGTCGAATAGGGTGAACCCCGCGCGCGGGTCGAACTTTCGCTCGCTGCGCGAGAGCGTGTAGGAGACCCAACCAAACAGCCGTCGCGTGGGCTCCTTGCGGATGAATACTTCGCCGCCGCCGATGCGCCCAAATCCCGTGCTCGAGAATGTCTCGGGGCCAACGGTACCGTCGAGGCCCCTGACCACGGCGGTGCTGGGCGCGGCGAGGGCCCACGAGTATTTGTAGAACCCTCCGACCTCGACGCTCCAGCCCTGGCCGAGCTCGCGACGAAACGCCAAGCTGCTGTGGAGGGCGTGCTCGGGCCCGAGGCGGGGATTGCCGAAACGCGCATTGAACTGCGGGATGTCGGGGATCTGGCTGTAGATGCCGACGCCGCCACGGATCGTGTTTCGCCCGGCGTTCGCGACCACGCGGAGTCGCGGGTCGACGACCGCACGGTTGAACACGCCGCGGTAGTACTGCATCCGCACGCCGGGGAGAATCGTGAGCCAATCGGCGGCGTTGATCGTGACCGTGCCGTAGAGCGACGGTTGGACATACTCGTAGTCCCAATTGAGGCGAAAGCGCGCGCCGCTCGAGCCTGTGTTGCTTTGCGGGAACGGGATCGACTCGGCGTCGAACTTCACCACACCGGCCACGGTTTGCGTGCCGATGTCGAACCGCAGCCGGGGCGAGAGCCGGCGCCCGATCTCCGCCCGGCCCGAAAAGAGGTGGCCGCTAGCGGTGAAGCGAAACAGATCTCCGGCGCCGACCTTGGCGAAGTCGTAGCGGTACGACGGCGTGATGAGGATGTCCCATCCGCCGGTGTGGTTTTCGTAGGCAAGATCCGCGCGGTGGAAGAGCAGTGTGGTCTCGAAACGGTCGCGTGCGTCTTGTGAGACGTCGTTCGGATCGGCGGCAACGAGCTTGGTGCGATCGTCGGAGCCGAATACGCGGGCGGTCAACGTGCCGCGCGCGACTGGGTAGGCGAAGATCCCCTGGTAGTCGTAGTAGCGGGGCGCCACGGTCAGACCGATGCCGGCGTCGTCCGGAATCACCACCGGCAAGATTGCGTCGACATAGCTGCGCCGGGTCGCGACCGCGAACGAGCCCTTGCCGACCGGGCCCTCGACGAGGCCGCCGGCGTCAAAGAGATCGGCGTCGACATAGCCGTGGACGCCGTCGCGACGGCCGGCCCTGGTTTTTACATCGATCACACCGCCGGTTGCATCGCCGTAGCGCGCATCGAAGTTGCCAGGCAGAAAATCGATGTTGCTGATCATGTCGGCGTTGAACACCGAGGTCAGCCCGCCAAAATGGAACAGCTGCGGGATTTCGTGTTCGCCGAGGAACACGGCCGAGTCGGTCGGGTCGGCGCCGCGGATGACGAGAAGACCGATGCCGAACGGCGCGCGCGCGATGCCCGGGAAGTTCTGGATCGACTTGAGGGCATCGCCCTGCGTGCCAGGTAGGTTGCCGATCTCTGCGCGCGAGATGGTGCGCCGTGTC
>CADEGN010000319.1:0-3837 GCA_902826865.1 uncultured Myxococcales bacterium | reverse complement strand
GTGTCACCTCTTCGCGGGCTCCGGCGTCGCTACGGACCACCGTGCGGTAGGGGTTGTCGTCGGTCGGCGTCAACCACAGTTCGACGTCGACGATGTCATCGGGGCCGAGGTCGATGACGGTCTCGGCGCGCTCGTGCCCGGGCGAGGTCGCGATCACCCGAACACGTCCGGGGCGCGCGCCGGCGACGGCGAAGCGTCCTTCGAGATCGGTTCGTCGCTGCTGTTGCCAGGGGGGATCGGGCTCTTTGGACCAGGTCTGCTTGCGTACGCGGCCGAGCGGAGTCCCGGCGGGGGCAGGGATCACCGTGACGGTGACGCCGACGAGCGGGGTGCGGGTGCCGGCCTCGCGGATCCGGCCGCGTAGCCTGGCGTCGACGTCGCCGCTGCGCTCCGCGATGGTGTTGGCCGCGACATCCGGGCCGGGTTCGGTCTCGATCTCGGGCGCCGGCTCGGCGGCCGGGCGCGGCGGCGGAGCGAAGAAGATCGGCAAATCGAGCTCGACTTCCACGGCCTCGCCTTGATACCTCGCAGGGCGATAGCGCAGCCGCGCGACCGCCTCGAGCGCGAGTGCGTCGAGGCGTGGATCGAGCCCACGTACGACGCTAAGCGAGTGCGGCACACCATCGACGCCGATCACAAACCGGATCACCACCTCGCCCCGCGGTGGACGTTCGCGCGCAGCGAGATCCGCGGGATAGTCGATCGTAGACTCGGTGATGGGTGTGGGTGGTTGCAGGCCGTCGGGCGCTGCCTCGGCCGGCGCGGTGAGCCCGAGGACGCGGGCGAGCACCCAGGCGAACACGGCCGGAGCATACGTGGAACCGGCGCGTGCCGGGGATCCGGCCCACGCGGCCCGCCGGACTCACTGCTTGAGCTCGAACTCGTAGTCGTAGCGAAGCTCGTAGTCCACCGGCTTGCCCGAGGTATCGATCGCCGGGGCGAACTTGGCCTGACGCAGCGCCTTGGCCGCGATCTCATCGCAACCGTAGCCCATCTTCTTCGTCACGCGGACCGCCTTCACCGCACCGGTGCGGCGAACTTGCACGAGGAGCACCACTGCGCCGGAGATACGTTCGCGAGCGACCGCCGGGCATTCCAGCTCGGGAACGCGGATCCGAACCGGCGTCGTGCGGACGTAGATGTCGCCCTTGGGTTCCCACGGAGGGCCCGGTGGCGCCGCGGGGTCGGTTCCCTCTCCCCCGGGTTTGCCCGGCTTGGTCGCCTTGGGGTCACCACGCTCTTCACCATCGTTGCGCCCCGGCGTGGCCGCGTCACCGCTGTCCACCTTAACGCCCGAGTTCCCGCCGCTGATCGACTGCGAGGGCGGGAGCTTGAAGCGTTGGGGCGCGGGCGGCGCGCTGGGCGGCTGGGGCGGCTGGGGTGTGGGTGGCGGCTTTTGCGTTTTGGGCTTCGGCAGAGGCTTTTGGAGTTCGGGCTCCGGCTTGGGCGGCTCTGGCTTGGGCTCTGGCTTGGGCGGCTCCGGCTTGGGCGGCTCTGGCTTGGACGGCTCTGGCTTGGGTTCGGGGGGCAGCCGCGCCACCTCGTACTCGATCAGCTCGCGTTTGACTGGCACCGGCGGCTCGAGCTCGGTGATCGCCCACCCCACGATGACATGAAACACCACCGCCGCGAGTAGCCCGCGCGCGGGGTCGATCCCCGAATCTCCGCGCTCCCGCGAGACCGCCACCGCAGCTTCAGCCACCCACCTTGGCCGCGGGTGCCTCGGTGGCGATCGCGTATTTCTTCACGCCAGCATTCCGCAGCAGATCGATGAGGTGGACCATCTGGCCGACCTGGGCCGCCTCGTCGCACAGGACGACGCCTTGGACGTCGCGCTCGCGCGCCAGCACCGTCGTGATGCGGTCGGTGATGGCAGCATCGCCCTCGACGAGTTCCTTGTCGATCATGACGGTTCCGTCCGCTCCACACTCGATAAGGATCGGCTTGCCCTCGATCTTGCCGGAGCTCGAGGCATCGGGCTTGTCGACGTGAAGCCCCTCGGTGCTGCTGATCAAGCTGGTGGTGACCATGAAGATGATCAGGAGCACCAGCGTGATGTCCACGAGCGGCGTCACGTTGATGCCGGTGATCTCTTCGTCTTCCTCGATCGGTGCGCCGGACACCTCAGTCCTCCTTCGCCGCGCTGCGGTCGTCGCTGTCCTGGATGTGCGCGACGATCAGGCCGAGCGCGCTTTGGGCCAGTGCTTCGGCCTCGCCCATGGTTCGCTTCACGCGGCGTTGGAACACGTTGTAGGCCACGACCGCTGGGATCGCGACGAGTAGCCCGACGGCCGTGGCGACCAGGGCCTCGGAGATGCCGGCCATCACGACCGCGGAGCTGTCGCCGCCGGGCTTGAGGCCGGAATCGGCCAGGTCTTTGAAGGCGTGGATGATGCCGAGCACCGTGCCAAACAGGCCGATGAAAGGTGCATTGGCCCCGAGCGTGCCGAGGAAACTCAGATTGCGCTCGAGGCGGAGCTTCTCTTCGCTGCGTATGGCGTTGAGCGTCGCCTCGACCGCGGCGACTCCCCGGTCGCGGTTGTCGAGCATCTCCGCCACGAACTTCGTGCCCACGCCAACGGACGTGCCGGCAAGCTTGCGTGCGCGGGCCAAGTCCCCGTCGCCGAGGGCGCCGAGCAGACCCCGCCGCGCGGCCGCGTCGCCACCGACCAACGGGCGGAAGAACAGGAACCGCTCAACCATGACGTAGACGCTGATGACGCTGAGCGCGATCAGCAGCCACAACACCCACTCGGCGCCCAGTAGGGCAAACTGCAGGAACTTTTGCGTCAAATTCATCGGATCTGGGCGCTCGCGAAGGTAGCCCAAAGGTCGAGGCCCAGCCACGCCCCAGGGGCGAATCGGGCGTGGGAGGCGATCCGAGGGGGCACGCCGGTCTACGCGGCCAGGCGCTTGGGCAACCACGGGCGGCCGCCTTCGGGCGCCCCGGGCGCGCGGCGCCCGGTCAGCTGTCGGTCGTCATGCCGAGGTAAACGCGGCAGCTGCGGTTGGTCGGGTCCTTCTCGAGGACAAACTGCCACTCCGCGCGGGCTTCGGTGATCCGCTGGGCTCGCCACAGGGTGATGCCCAGCTGAATGCGCGCCGGGGTGAAGTCTGGCGCGGATTCGCGGATCGCGATCAGCTCGTCGATGGCATCGTCGATCTTGCCGGCGTCCCGCAGGGTTGTGGCGAGTTTGGTCCGAATGTCGACGAACGTCGGGCACAGCAAGAGTGCGCGTCGATATTCTTTGATCGCGTGATCCATGAGGCCGACGCCGGCGTAGGCGTCGCCGATGTCGCGATGCATGTTGGCGATCTTCCCGCGGGCATAGCTGTCGAGCTTGTCCAGCCCTCCGGCGTCGGACGTGCCGTGAACCTGGGTGAACACCCGCTTCGCGTCTTCGTAACGGCCCAGCTCGTTGTAGCAGACCGAAAGGTTGAGGGCGGCTTCGGTGTAACGGGGATTGAGCGCGAGGGCGCGCTCGAAGGACGCGCAGCCCTCGATCGTAGAGCCCGCCTCGTAGTGAATGACGCCCATCATGTTGTGGACGTCCGCGTAGTCATCATGGATCTTGAGGACCTCGCTGAGGTGCGGTTTGGCCTTGGCGTACTCACCGCTCTGGTAGTACTCGCGTCCGACGACAAGATGGTGCTTGGTGTGGGCGTCCATAGCGAGTCCTCTAGGTTAGCCTTTGGGAGAAGTGGAGCCGCCCTCGGGCTCGGCTTTCGGTCGTGCGGAGCCGCCCTTGGGAGGTGTGGAGCCGCCCTTGGGAGGTGTGGAGCCGCCCTCGGGCGGAGTGGAACCGCCCTCGGGCGGAGTGGAACCGCCCTCGGGCG
>CADEGN010000318.1 GCA_902826865.1 uncultured Myxococcales bacterium | reverse complement strand
AAGCCATCAGCGAGTACATCGAGATCTTCTACAACAACCACCGCCTCCACTCGTCTCTCGGCTATACCAGCCCCGCCGAGTTCGAGGCCATCAACTCAAACCCACTACCGGCCGAGATGGCCGCTTGAAACTCGTCCACTTTTTCGGGGCAATTCCAGTCCCGTCACCGGCGTTTTCCAGAATAGCTGCGGCTGAGCGCAAACCCCTTACGCACCGCCCGTCCGCTCGCTGCCAGTTCCCACGAACATGATCCACCCGCGAGGGGGAATTCTCGCGAACATGATCCACCCTCGGCCAGGGAATTCTCGCGAACATGATCCACCTCTGACCGAGGATTCCCAGAAGCATGGCCCAGCCGCGGTGGTGGCCCCCAGGCCGGTGAGGGCGAGCCCGGTCGAACCGCCCGCTCCAACTTCCATCCGCGATCACGCTCGCAAGAGGGCACACAGCTCGACGAGCTCTGCCGGCAGCGCGGAGCGGAGCTCGATCAACCGTCCATCGGGATGGGCAAACCGGAGCAGCTCGGCGTGCAAGGCGTGTCGGTGGACGCGCCCGTACCAGGCCGCGATCACCCCGCTGCGGGGAATGCTGCCGTAGAGCGCATCGCCCACCAGCGGATGACCGAGGTGTCGGGCGTGCATGCGGATCTGATGGGTGCGCCCGGTGTGCAGCTTCCACCGACAAACCGCGGCCTCATGAAGGCCCTCGAGCACTCCCGCGTCGGAAACCGCCCGCCGGCGTGAATCGGGCAGCGGGGCGAAACGGCGGCGATCATGCGGATCGCGGCCGTGCCCAGTGTCGACGTGGATCTGCGTCCAGCGCGGCACGCCCGCGACGACCGCGACGTAGCTGCGGCCGATGCTGTGGCGACGGAACTGGTCGGCGAGCACCTCCTGGGCGTGCAGGCTCTTTGTCACCACCACCAGACCCGAGGTGTCGCGATCGATGCGGTGGACGATCCCCGGCCGCAGGGCGTCGTTGCCGGGCAAGATCGGCAGGCGCGCGGCCGGGCCAAGGTGCGCGAGCACGGCGTTCACCAGGGTGCCGCGCGCGTGTCCGGGGCCGGGATGCACCGGCATCCCCGCCGGCTTGTCGACCACCAGCACGTCGTCGTCTTCGTACGCGACGACCAGTGGAATCGGCTCCGCCACCGCATCGAGCGGTTGCGGCTCGGGTAGCTCGAGCTCAACGTGGAGATCGGCGTCGAGTCGCAAGGACGCCTTGAGCGGGCCATCCACGCCGCGCACGGCCGCGTCGGCGAAGGCGCGCGCCAGGCGTGAGCGTGTGATCGCGATCCCGGTGCCCTCCAGTGCGCGGCGCAGGGCGACGTCGAGCCGCTCGCCGGCGACGGCTGGGGCCACCCGCACCCGCACCGCGGCTACCAGATCGGGGACTTCAGCGCAGCCATGGGCTTGATCGCGCGGTCGACGATGGCGCGGTCGTAGAAGTTGCGCTTGAAGAGCTCGGGCGTGACGCTGTTGCGGAACAGATCACGGCCCTCCCGCATCAGCTCCGACAGATCGGGGTCGTCGAAAAACGTGTCGTTTAGAAGCGCATCCTCGATCTTCTGCTTGTTGTACAGGTAGATGTCGGACGCGATCGCGCGCGCCTTCTGCTGCGCGCGCTTCTCGTTGTCGATGAGCTGTTGACCCGCCATGCCGCCCAGCAGCATGCCACAGCGCCGCGCTCACCGCCACAATGCAGACTGGGCCGATCGGGCTCGGGGCGTGGGCCGTACGCTGTAACTCTCGCCGCGGGTTCGCCCCGGTTGTGCCGGGCTTGCCGGGATCCGCCGCGATTCACCCCGATTCGCACCGGTGCGACCGACGGCCGAGCGGGCGCGGCCGCTCGCGACGAGGCGGCCTATGATGGGCCCACACGTGCCGACCAACAGCCTCAGCGAGTCGCTCAGCTCGCTCCTCGCGGCCACCGTGGCGTTCGCCATCGGCATCTCGGTGGTGTTGCGCGACCGTCGGCGTGATCAGTTCGTCAACTTCGGGATCTTCTGTTTCAACCTCGGCCTGTTTCACCTGGGCCGGTTCTTCTCGTGGTTCGCGGGCATGGCCCTGTTCGGGTGGTTCGCTCAGACGATCAGCTTGCTGTTGCCCTGGACCGCCGAGCGCAGCCTATCGAGCTTCGTCCCGGCGGTCGGGGCCCGGCGAGGCGGCCGCCTGCAGCGCCGGCTCGGCACCATCCTCGTCGGCGCGCAGGTTGTTGCGCTCTTGGTGCCCAGACTACGCGAACTGCCGCAATGGGAAGTGGTCCCTGCCCTGCTCGCCACCTACGTCATCGTCGGGCTGCTGCTCGCCACCACAAGGGTGTGGTACGCGGCGCGAGCGGCCGAGGGCACATCGGCGGCCCCGCGGCTGCGATACCTGTTCTACGCCTCGATAGTAACGTTGGTGCTGGGCTCGCCATGGGTGCCCGGTGTTGGTCCGATCGTCACGGCGGTGTACCTGTACTTCGTCGCCCAAACGTTGGTCCGCGAGCGCTTGCTCGATCTGCCGGAGGTCGGCCTCCGCATGGCCAGCCTGTCGGTCTTGGTGGTCGTCGTCACGGGGCTGTACGCCCTGTTGCTGCTGTGGATCCCCGCCCGCGACGCCGGCAATCGCTCCCTGTTTCTGTTCAACGCTGCGGTCGCATCGTTCGCTGTCTTGGTCCTGCTCGAGCCGGTGCGCAATGAGATCGAGTCGCGGCTCGAGGCCTGGCTGTTGCGCGACCGCGTGGTCTTGCGCGAAATCCTGGTGCAGCTGCGCCAGAAGCTGCAAAACGTCATCGATCCGGACGAGATGGCCAAGCTTGTCACCGCCGAGCTGCAGACCTCGGGTCGAGTCACGCAGGTTAGCCTGTACCTGGTCGACCGCCGCGGTACGTCGTTAGGGCTCGTCCGCCATCACGGCAAGCCGCCGCTCGCCCGGCTCGACCTCGCCACCCGGCGCCCTTTGCTGGAGCGCATGCTTCGCCATGGCACCGTGCTTCGCGATGTGTTGCAGCGCGATCGCGAACGCGCCCGGCCCGAGGCTCAGGTCGAATACGACGAGATGCTCGAGACCCTCGGGACGGTCTCCGCCTCGCTCGCCCTGCCGATCGTCGGGCGCATGGGCGAGGGCGGTGACGGCGAGCCAGAACTCATCGGCGCCCTGTTCGTCGACGACGAGCGTCTACTCGAACCGTTTAGCCGCGAAGAGGTGGAGCTCTTCGAGAGCGTGGTCGCACAGGCTGCGACCACGCTGCAAAACTCGGCCGTGTACGAGGGTCGCAAGGAACGCGACCGACTCGCGGCCCTCGGCGAGATGGCGGCGGGCCTCGCCCACGAGATCCGCAACCCGCTGGGCGCGATCAAGGGCGCGGTCCTGGTGATGGAGTCGTTCGACGACAAGGGCGGTCCGCAGACCCGCGAGTTCCTCGACGTGATCGTCGAGGAGGTCGATCGCCTCAACCGCGTGGTGAGCCAGTTTTTGACCTACTCGCGCCCCTTCAAGGGCGAGCACGGCCCCGTCGATCCCGTCGCGGTGGTCAACGCAACCCTCCGGCTCCTGCCCGAGCCGGCGCGCGAGCACGTGGCGGTGCACCACAGCGAGACGATCCCGAAGATCCGCGGCGACGCCGAAGCTCTGCGCCAGGTGCTGCACAACCTCGTGCTCAACGCACTCGATGCCACGGCCGGCGCAGGGGATGCCGCGCGCGTCTCGATTGACATCGGCGTGCGTCGACGCGGACTGTTGCGCGGCGACGCGGTTGCGATCGACGTGCGCGACAATGGTCCGGGCCTGTCGTCTCGCACGATGACGAACATGTTCGTGCCTTTCCACACCACCAAGAGCGGCGGCACGGGGCTGGGCCTGCCGATTAGCCAGCGCATCGTCGAGAACCACCAGGGCGTGATCGAAGTAGCCAACAACCCCGAAGGTGGGGCACGCTTCACGGTGCTGCTGCCGGCGCGCGAAGATCTGCCCGAGGCCGCGACGACCGCTCCGTTCACCACCGTCGCCGTGGCGACGGCTCAGACCGAAAACAGCCCGGTGACCGACGAACCGCGTCCCGCCGCACTCGCATCGAGGCCCGCACCGTGACCGCCCATCGCCCCCGCGTCCTGCTCGTCGATGACGAACCCAACCTTCGCAAGGTGCTCGGCGCACTGCTGCAGCAGGAGGGCTTCGAGGTCCACGCCGAAGGTGACGGCGAGGCTGCCCTGGCACGGGTGCACGCGTCGCCCTCGGGCACCTTCGATGCGGTGATCAGTGATCTTCGCATGCCCAAGCTCGACGGCATCGGCTTGCTCCGCGCGCTCGTCCGCGAGGATCCCGAGCTACCGGTCGTCTTGCTGACTGCCCATGGCACCGTCGACTCGGCGGTTGAGGCGGTGAAGCTCGGCGCATTCGACTACCTTGAGAAGCCGTTCGACCGCGACCAGATCCGAGCGGTCTTGCAGCGGGCGTTGGCCACCCGAGCGCTTTCCGGCGCATCGGTCGGCCCCGCCGTCGAGGCGACGCGTGCCACCAGCGAACGCCCGCGCGGTGACGAGGATCCGAGCGTTGCGGTTGGGATGATCGGCAACTCCCCGACGATCCACGCCGTGCGCGAGATCATTCGAACCGCGGCGGCGAGCCCATCGACGGTGCTGATCACCGGGGAGAGTGGGACCGGCAAAGAGCTGGTCGCGCGTGCGCTCCACCTCGGTTCACCGCGCCGAGCCGCCCCGTTCATCCGCGTCAACTGTGCTGCGATCCCCGCTGGGCTCACCGAGAGCGAGCTTTTCGGGCACGAACGCGGAGCGTTCACCGGCGCGATCAGCAGCCGCCCCGGGCGGTTCGAGCTCGCCGACGGTGGCACGCTGTTTCTCGACGAAGTCAGCGAGATCCCGCTCGAGATCCAGGTGAAGCTCCTGCGCGCGATCCAGGAATCGGAGTTCGAGCGCGTTGGCGGGGTCAAGACGCTGCGCGTCGACGTCCGCATCATCGCCGCCAGCAACCGTGACCTCGAGGCTGATCTGGAGGCCAGGCGATTTCGCGAGGATCTCTACTACCGGCTCAATGTGGTGCCGATCCACCTGCCGCCCTTGCGCGAACGAATGCTCGATCTGCCGGCACTGGTCGAGAGCTTCGTCGTGCGCTGCAACGAACGCCTGGGCAAGAAGGTCGCCGGTTTCAGCGCGGAGGCCCTGGGGGCGCTCGTGCACTACCCATGGCCCGGTAACATCCGCGAGCTCGAGAACCTGGTCGAACGCATGGTGCTGTTCGCGTCGGGCCCGGTCATCGACACCGACGCGCTGCCCGAGCGCTTCCTCGACGCAGGGCGCGACGAGAGCGGCGAGGCCGGGCGGGCCAGCGACAATGACAATCATGCGGCCAGCAGCAGCGCATCGCTCGACGACGATGCCGGGTCGGCCGGCAGCTCCGACAAGCTGATCCGCCTGCCCCTTGCCAGCCTCGGATTCGACCTCAAGGAGGCCGTGCGGGCCGGATCGCGCATGGTTGAGGAAGCCCTCATCACCGAGGCCCTCAACCAGACCCAGGGCAATGTCACCCGTTCGGCGCGGCTGCTCGGCATCTCGCGTCGGAGTCTGCAGTCGAAGATGAAGGAGCTCGGTCTGCGCCAGGGCGGCGACGACCCACGCTCATCACCGTGATCGTCTGCGTGTCCGACATCGTCACCTCGCACGCACGCGCCACGCCGCACCCATCCATGCCGGCCCCGAGATTGACGCGATCGTCCCGGCGCTGGTAGCGTGCCCGGTGTCGGTCAGCGGCCCGAGCAGGCCGCCGCCCCCTGCCGGATCTCCCATGCGGGCCACGCTCTGCTCCCTCGCCCTTGCCATCGCCGCCCTCGGGGCTGGCAAGACGGTACATGCCGCGGAAGTCACGCGGGTCGCCTCCTCCTTTGAGGAGAACAACCGCTTTGATATCCACCTCGGCCTCGCCTACAGCGTCAACTACAAGACGGCGTCGATCCTGCGGGAGTGGAACAGCGGAGCGCCCAACGACACCCAAAACCGACTCGTCAAGGATCTCCGCTATCGCCAGATCCGCCACCTTGTGACGCCGAGCCTCGAAATCGGCCTGTGGCACGATTTGGCCATCTACGCCGCCCTGCCGATCGTGCTCTCCGATCAACGCGACTACTCTTTTGACCAGCGCGCGGACGATTGCGTGTATGGCGACGACGTCGGTCCCGGGCAGCCGGCCGCAACTTGCGTCAACAAGAACAACAGCACCACGGTGCGGGACGGAATCATCCCCCGCAACGGGTTCGACGCGTCGAGCAACGGGGATCCGTTTGGTCAATACACCGGAGCCAACACCGCGCTAATTTTTCGCGCGCCCGTTCGGCGGGGCATCGACCAGGTTTGGGTCGGGATCAAGTACGCGATCTTGAACCAAGAGAAGCGAGCCCACATGCCGACTTGGGTCGTCGCCTTCGACACCCGCTTTGGTGTGGGTCGGCCGATGTCGTTTTCGCGAGACATCTCGAACACAGATCCGGCGGGGAATCACCGCGTGGGACGCCGGATCCATGAGATCGGTCTATGGACGGCGCTGAGCCGACGCCACCGCTTCTTGGATCCGTACTTTGTGGCCTACTGGCGGCAGGCGGTTCGCGGCGCGGGCAGTGCATTTCAGGACTTCTCGAGCCGCGGGGCGCAGTCGCAGATCCGGCCGCAATCGGTGGCCGGCGTCAACGTCGGGACCGAGCTCGTGCCGTTCGAACGAAAGTCGCGGAACCTCAAGGTCTCGATCCTGCTCGAAGGCAGCGCCATGCTGCGCTACGGGGGCCGCGCCTACAGCGAGATCTGGGAGTTGCTCGCCGATAGCCCGGCCCTGGTCGGCACCAACGACCCCTCCGATACGACGACCCGCTGCTCGCGCGCCACCGCGATGGCTTTCGCACAAGCGAATCCCGGAGACCCCGGCTACTTGCGTCAACCCGGTTCCGTTTGCGCGCGCTTCAACGGCATCACCGATGTGCAGGACTACGGCAGCTTCGGGTTCAATGGTGCGCTCAACCTCCACCTCGGCCGCTACGTCCGGCTGCTCTTCGGGGTGAACGTGCAAACCGATACTCGGCACTTTCTCACCTTCGCCGGTCGCGGCAAGGCCGATGGCTCCGGACCCGACAAGGATCACGTCGACGTCGGCACGACCGAGGTCAACCCGCTGCGCCGCGACGTCGTCGACAATGTTGGCCGTCGCTACGTCATCGACGATGTCGTCGATCTGTACGGCTACGCCCGGGTCATGCTGACGTTCTGAGCGCAAGGTGGCGAAGCGGTTCTACGAGCCGCCACGCGACGGGGTCTTCGACTGCCAGCGATGCGGTGCGTGTTGTCGCAACCCTCCATCGAACCAGCGCGAGGGCGTCCAAGTGTAGGTCGAGGTTGAGCCCGATGAGACGTTGTTGCACCGGCCGCGGCGGGCCAAGTGGCTGCAACGCGACCGCGATGGCGCTGTCCACCTCCGTTTGGTCGACGACGGGCGTTGCATCGCTCTGCGGGGCAGAATCGGCCAGCGGGTGCGCTGCGAGATCTACGACGAGCGGCCGCGAGCGTGCCAGCGCGTCGTCGCGGGATCAGACGAATGCCGCGACCACCGCCGTGAAGCTGGATTCGAACGCTAGCGCACCGTCGCCAGCTGTTCGATGAGGGCGGCCGGCAGGATCGGTTTGGGCATATAGCCGGTTGCGCCGGCGGCGAGGCAGCTCACGAGGTGCGTCCGGGTCGGCTGCGACGCGACCACGACGCGCGGAAGTGACCGCTCGGCGCGACCGCGCAACAGCGCGAGTTCGCCGAGCCCCCCGGCTGCACATGCGTCCGCATCGATCACAACGCCACTCACGCCGCCGATGCGGAGTGCCTGCGCGAGTTGGTGCCGGTCGCTGATGAACTCAAACTCAAGGCCGCTGCCCTCTAGCAACTCGGACCATGCCGCTCGATCGTGGGCGAGCGGAACAACCACGAGCGCCTTGCCGCCCGCGGTCATGCCGGCCTGGGTCGCCTCGCGGATGGCGGCGAGTTCCTCGGCGGAGAGCTCAATCCCGCTGGGACTTGATCCGCGGCGCGTTCGCGATCGCCGACGGCCACCACCGTCGTCGCCGTCCTCATCGGTGCCCGCGTCCTCATCGCCCCTGTCGTCGTCGTCGTCGTCGTTCTCGTCCTCGTCGTCGTATGCTTCGGCCCGGGACTTCTACTTCTCCTTCTTCTTATTCT
>CADEGN010000317.1 GCA_902826865.1 uncultured Myxococcales bacterium | reverse complement strand
ACGGGCACGGGCACGGAGGAGCGTGACCCCTTACGGGGTCACGCTCCTAGCAGCCGGCGAACGCTACGACGGTCGCGACCACATTGCGCGCGCCAGCGCCTCGGTTCGGTCGTCGTCCGCGATGGCGCGGATCATGGCTGCTCGCACGAACAGCGCGCCGAAACCGACGACCACCACCGGTACGGCGTATGCGACCACCGGCACGCCCGCAACACCGAGCGCCATCCACGTGTGCCCGTCGGCAACGGCGACAGGGGCAGAGAACAGCCACACATCATAGATCCCGTGCAGCAGCGCCGCGATCAGGTAGCCGCCGACGATTCCCGGCCCGCGGCGATCGAAGCGGCGGATGGCCGCGAAATAGCCCATGATCGCGCCCCAGGTCGCGTGGCCCGGCACCGCCAGCACCGCGCGACCGAGGAAAAGCGCGACGTAGTCGCCGAGCGATGCCGGCAAGAGCAGCAAGTACGCGACGTTCTCGACCATCGCGAAGCCGAGGCCTGCGCGCGCGCCGTACGTGATGCCGTCCATGCGTTCATCGAACTCGGGCCGCCGCCAGGCGAACAGCAGCATGGCCAGCATCTTCGCCGCCTCCTCGGGTAGCGCCGCGACCACGAAGGCCAGGTAGAAAGCCTCACCGTAGGTAGCCGGGGGATTCTCGCCCCCGCCGGGGCCCACGGCCTTGAGCAGGAGGTCGACGAGAATGACGGGAATCGCCGACAAGCCGCCGGCGAGTGCCACCCGGCGCAACGTCGATCGCGGCTCGGGTCGCTTGGCGTCCAACCGATCGAACAGCATCATCGCGAGCATCGCGGGGATCGCTCCGAGCATCGCGAGTTGGTACTGCATCAGTGCCGCCCCCGATCGACAGCGGGTCGACGCAGCGACGCGGCGAGCGTCGTGGCCAGGGTAGGGCTTCGCCAACTCATCGACGACCCTCGCGGAGCAACGCCACGGCCGAGACGTGGGCCGGCGTGGTTCGGCAACATCCCCCGACGAGGTCGGCGCCCGCATCGATCCACCGCGCGGCGGCCTCGGCGAAGGCCGTCGGGCCGCATCGCAGGCCGACGAAGCACCGGGCGTCGTAGTGCTCGCCCGCGTTGGCGTAGGCCACGACGTGAAGATCGGTCGCGCCGCGGATCGTCGGCACAGCGGCGGTTACCAGCGCGGGCGCGGAGCAGTTGATGCCAACCGCGATGACGCCGCGGACGCGGCTTGCAGCCCGGATCGCCGCGGCCAGATCATCACCGGCTCCGGTGGTCGCGGGGTCGCGACAGGTGAACGCGATCCACACCGGCAACGGGGGCGCGGCGTCGAGCAAGGCGTCCGAAATGGCTTCGACCTCTCGCACGGACGGGATGGTCTCGAACGCGATCGCGTGCGCATGGGCGTGCGCGTCCGCAAGCGCGGAGAGCCTCATCCGATGGAAAGCAACCAAGCCGGCACGGTCGATCGCGCCGAACGCACCGGTGTACTCGGCTCCCCCCGGGCAGGTCGCGCCGTAACTGCCCAGCGACACGATGATCGCGCGGGGTGGGGCTCCGGGGCCTGCCTGAGCGCGGGCACCCCGGGCGATCTCGATCGCACGCGCGAACAGTTCGGTCACCTCCGCGGGGTCGCGGCCGGACGCGCGCAGCCCGGCGGCCGAGATCTGGTACGTCGCGGTTGTCGCGACGTCGGCGCCAGCGGCGAAGTAGTCGCGGTGGACCTCGGCGATCGCCTTGGGATTGTCGATCAGCGCGCGCGCGGACCAAAGCGGATCGTTGAGGTCGACGCCGCGGGCGGCGAGTTCGCTCGCGAGGCCGCCGTCGAGCACAACGAACGGTTCGCGGGCAATGGCGGCGCGCAGTGGATTCACCGGTGGACCTCGACCAGTCCGAGCTGCTCGGCGAGATCGGGGTTACGCGGGCCGACCCGCCAGATCCAGCGATCGAGCAGGTAGTGGGTGGTCTGCGGCACGGCGAGCAACGCGACGATCGCGGCCGCGAATACCGGGTGATCGAGCACGCGGTCGTCGCTGCTCCCGAACAGTTCGGGGTGGTCGTGCCAAACCAACCGGTCCCACAGGGCCTCCTCTGACACTGCGAGGGCCATGAGCATTCCATAATATGCGATGGCCACGAGCGGGCCCGCCGATCGGCCGAGCCAACCCCGCACGCGGTCGCGGCCGCCGGCTAGCCACACGAGGGCCAAATAGGGGATCCCGTGTCCGAACACGTTCGTGATGGTGAAGACGCGATCGTCGTTGAACCACACGATCCCCAAATGCCAGTTGATCGCCGGCACGAGCACCAGCGCGATCAGCAGCGGATTGCCGCGTCCGGCGCGGGCGAGTGCCCATCGCCGGGCCGCGAAGGCACCGATTACGAGCGCGCCGGCCACGAGCGCGATGGTTCCCAGCCAACGCGGCAGCGGCCCGATGAGATCGCCCTCGATGAACCACGAGAATTCGCGGGGAAGATTCGCGTGCCACCACACTACCGGAGCGCCGGTGCCGGCCCACACGGCGGCGCGGGCAAGGTTGCGATCGCGTCGGGACTCGCCACCTTTGCGGGCGTACAAGGCGACGAACCCCTCGTATTGGCGGATGAAGTGGTGGATTGCGACGTAGGCAAGCACGGTCCAGTACGCCGCCGGTGACTCGAGGTGGAGCAGAAACCCAAACCACGCCACCGCCAGGGGGACCGCGATGAGGGCTCGCGCATGGGTTTTTCGGGCGATCGGATCGAGGTATGTGCGATAGAGCGATGCCCACACATGGGCAACGTCGACCAGCAGAACCGTCGCGACCCACAGGAAGGGTCCGACGCTGCCGCCACCGGTTGGATCGCCCAGGCCGATCGCCAGGCCGATCGCGGCGGCGAGGGCCCCGGGCAGCACGAACGCGGCCGTGTCCCAGAGCGGTGAGCGCAGCGCGACGATCACGTCGGTAGCATCGTAGCCGCCGCCGGTCGCCCGCGCCGGGCCATCGCGGTCTCGGCCGCGCCCACACCATTGGCGAAGGCCTGCTCAAACAGTGCCAGTCCGGACGTGTCGGCGGAGCACGGCAAGATGCGACCGATCGGGGCCCGGGCACGCGCAAGGCCCTCGCCAAAGAGGAGGCCAGGGACCGGCCGGATCATCCCGTGGCCCCAACGCACGAGATCGATGGCGTGGACGTCGAGGTCGCCGTGCATGCGGTCGAGCTCCGTTCTCACGCGGGTGGCGAGGGTCTCGGCATCGGCGGCGAGCAGCTCGGCTCGACGCGCGCGTACGCCGGCGAGATCCGGCGCGCACCACGGCTCGTAGAACGTCAGCACTGCCCCGGGGGATCGGCGCGCCTGCTCGTCTTCGAGATGGTTCGCGACCACGTAGCCGAGATGATCGGCGTCGACCGGGACGTTGTCCCACGCCAGCGGCGCGCCGGTGCCCGCCGGAGCGCGCCCGACCTCGACGTTGGCGACGAGCCACGGAACGTAGCTGAGCGCGTCGGTCGCCAACGGGTCGCGTCCCATCGGCAATGCGTGGCGCAGAACGAATCGTGGCGCTGCCCACAGCACGACGTCGCCTGCGATGCGAAGCGTGCGATCGTTGGCGAGATCGTAGGCGGTGACGACGGCCGCGTCGGGATCGATCCCGATCACGGCGGTCGCGACGCGCAGGCGGTCCCCGAGGTCGCAGCGAGCCGCCATCGCCCGGCACAGGTGGGCGTTGCCCGCCGGCCAGGTGAGCAGCAGGCGATCTTCGGCGTCCTCGAAGCCGCGGGCGAGAAAATGGTGCAGGCCGGCAAACGCGGAGGTGTGCTCGACCCGGCAGCCGTAGTCGTCGCGGCAGCCATAATCGACAAGCCACCGCAGCGGTGCCGACGTGAAGCCCTCCCGCGTCAGCCAATCGGCCATCGAGATCTGATCGAGCGCGCGCAACTCGACGCTGCTGCGTTCGACCGGGAGATCGAACAGGCGGCGGCCGTCCGCGCCGTTGCGATCGAGCTCGCGCAGCCGGTTGATGAACGCGGCGAACTGATCGGCCTCGGCTGAACTTTGGCCCGCGGAAGGGTAGAGCCCCTCGTGACATAGCGCGTGGCGACGGTGGCGCTCCACCGGGGCTCGCACGATCGCTCGGGGGTCATATTCCGCGCGACCACTGCGATCGCGTCCGATCACGAGGCCGAGATCGTCGAGCAGAGTCTCGAGCGCGGCGAAATCCGGGCGCGGGATCGGGAGGTAGTGGGCGCCCATCGGGTAGGTCGAGCGCGGCAGCTCGCCGCCGCGCGCGGTCCCGCCGAGCTCGTCCTCGATCTCGAGCAAGAGGTAGTCGCGCACGCCCGCGCGTTCCAGTCGCCACGCGGCGGAGAGTCCAGCCACACCCGCACCGACGATCACTATGCCGGCCCGCTCGTGCTCGCTCACCGGGCGTTGCGCGAGCGCTGCGTCGCGGACGAGGTGGCCACGCGCAGGATCGGGACCGACGAAACGGATCGCGGGCGCCGCGGGGGGCTCGCGGGCACAGGCCCCGACGGCGAGTCCGGCCGCTGTGCCGACCAGCAGCTCGCGGCGGCCCAAACTCATCCGCGGCGGATCCCCGCGGAGAGGTCGCCCTCGTAGTAGTGCACGAGGAGCTGATCGTTGAGCTGGTTGATGCCGACGTCGTCGGCGCGTTCGTCGAGCGGGAACGCGAATAACGCCGGCAGCATTTCTTCGGTCAGGAAGCGCCGCTGTACGCCAGGCACGAGGCGAGCGGGTGGGGTGAATGATTGCGCTCGCGCGAGCACGTAGCCCCAGTCGCCGAACGACGGCACCCACACGTGGTACGGTGCTGTGTACAAGCCGGCGGCCTCAATGGTCTTGGCGATGCACCAAAAAGCGCGCGGCGCCAAATATGGCGATGTCGCTTGGATCGCCAGGGCACCGTCGGCGGTCAAGCGCGACGCGAGCAGGCGATAAAACGCCCGGGTATAGAGCTTGCCCAGCGAGAAGTTGTTGGGATCGGGCAGGTCGACGATCACCACGTCGAACGGCGGATCGCCGCGGGTGCGGACGAGCCATTCCATGGCGTCCGCGTTGTGGACGGTCACGCGCGGATCGGCGAGGGCCTCGTTGTTGAGGCCACGCAAGACCGGGTGCTGGGCGAACAGATCGGTCACGCGGGCGTCGAGATCGACGAGGTCGACGCTGGCGATCTCCGGGTGCGCAAAGATCTCGCGCAGGGCCAGGCCGTCCCCGCCACCGAGCACGAGCACCCGCGCGCCATCGGGCCGACGGGGCGCGATGGCGAGGACGGGGTGGACCAGGGCCTCGTGGTAGCGGTGTTCGTCGAGGGACGAGAACTGCAGGTTTCCGTCGATGTACAGGCGAACATCGTCGTGCCAGCGTGTGATCGTCAGCCTTTGGTAGGGCGTCCGCTCGGAAAAGACCACCGGCGCGTCGTACAGTTCGGCCTCGCCGAAACGCTCGATCCAGCCGGCGCCGACGAAACCGCTGGCGAGCACCGCGGCGCTCGCCCACGCGGCCGCCTTGCGCCGCGGCAGCGCGATGATATGGGCGGCGAATCCGTGGACGAACCACAGCGCGACGGTGGCGTTGACCAACCCGAACAACAGGCTCGTGCGCACGAGCCCAAGGTGCGGCAACAGCAGGAGCGGGAACGCGACGCTGGCCGCGAGCGCGCCGATGTAGTCGAACGCCAAGACCCGTGCGACCACGTCCTTAACCGGCTTGTCGCGCTGAAGGATCCGCAGCAGCAGCGGGATCTCGAGCCCGACGAACGTGCCGACCACGGCCAGGATCCCAAATAGAAGTGGCCGCACACTCGCCAGCTTGGCGAAGCCGAGAAACAAGAGCGGGGCCGAGAAACCGCCGATCAGAGCGACGCCGAGTTGCAGCGTGACAAACCGACCGTGCAAGTCGCGCTCGATCGACTTCGAAAGCCACGAACCCAGCCCCATCGCCGAGAGGTACACACCGATGACAAGACTCCACTGCGTGACCGAATCCCCGAGCAAGTACGACGCCATGGTGGCGCTGACGAGCTCATAAACCAGCCCGGCCGTGGCGACGGCAAACACGGAGGCCAGGAGCAAGCGATCGCTCGGCTCGGGCTGGACCTCGCGTGCCGGTGCGCGTTCGGGCGCCGGGGATTGGTCGGGCGCGTCCACGTCAGCCGTGGATCGCCGCGCTGATGATCATCGCCACGCCGATGATCACCGCCCCGATGATGATGCCGAGGGACGTATTTTGGTCCTCCTCGATCTCCTTGCGGATCGAGAAAGGCGTGACGCGGGCGATGACGAAAAACGCCACCCCGAACAGCACGAGACCGAGGACCGAGTAAAGTAGTGCGCCGACCAGCGCGTCTTGGTTGATGACTGCGACGAGTGACGGCATCTCACTTGCCTCCTTGGTAACCACCACCGGTCCAAATGAATATCGGGCGGCCGCGGGCAGACTCGCCCTTTTCGGGCTTGACGTGGTCGCGCGTCGGCGACATCAGCCGTGATGACGGGGCCTCAAGACCGAGCAAGGCCAGCGACGAGCCAGCGAGGAGCCAATAGACGATGTGGCGGGGTAAGACGGTCATTGGATCCTCCTAGTTGGATGGCGCGTAGTCGCTGTTCTTCCAGCGCCTGGACTCGAATGTGAGGGCCAGCAGCCCAAAGATCAGCGGCAGGCCGACGATGATGCCCAGGGGGAGCAAGACGTATGGAGTCGCCACCACATCGCGGCGGATTTTGATCCACCAGGTTAGCTGGCTCGCGTCGACTGCAGCGGTGGCCGTGCCGGCGTGGGCCATGATCTGAACCGTATAGGTGCCCCCCGGTACGCCGCCGATCATGGCCTGCCTGACATTGCTGCCCTCGCTCCAAGACTCGCCGCCATCGACACCATGCCACTCGTCGACGTCGATCTCGAGCGAGATCGCGTCGTCGCCATGGTGGGGTACGAGAAGGATCTCGAGCGAGCCCCAGGCATTGGACAGCGGGGACGCGGCGGCGGTGAGCTCAAGATTGGCAAGGCGGTCGGGGCTGTCGAACGTGATGTCCTGGGTGAATGGCTCGCCCTCACCGATGCGTACGCCGTCGAGCGCGAGGACGATCTTCGAATCGCGGCTTGCGGCGTAGCCGACGGCGATGGCGACCCACGCAACGAACATGATCGCAAACGACAGCCAGGTGAGCCCGCGACCGCGCCGCCAAGGATTGGGCTGGTAAGGACCGACCGCCGTGGGCTGCGGCGGGCGATCCTTCCGTCCGAACGCCGCCCAAACCGCCGCCCCTTCGAGGTGCTCCATCTGCGTGAACTCGACGTCGCTACCGTCGCCGAGCTGGCTGACTTCACTCGACAACCCCAGGGGTGGGGCCACGTAGTCGTCGGCCACGGCGGTGTCGCCGACGTGGATCTGCCACGGGAACTCGCCCTCGACGTAACTCACCCGCGCAACCGATCGCTGAAAATGGCGATACGTGGCACCGCGCCAGCGCGCCGTGGGGCGCCGGCTGCCTGCGATCGCCGGCGCGCCATCGAGCGGACGACCCAAGGCCCAGTGGCGGTCGTAGACGAAGTAAAGCAAGTAGCGATAGCCGCAATAGGGGTTGTAGAGGAGAAACTCCTGCCAGGGGTAGACGTGCCCCTCGGCCGAGACCTCGCGCCAGACGATGCCGATGATCTCCCATGTCTCGTTGTCGAAGCGGCAGCGCGCGTGTAGCGGTAGCACCGAAGCGCGTTGCTGGCGACGGACAGCGGCGACGATCTGCAGCGGGCTGCCCGGCGTGTGCGCGAGCTCGGACCCGCAATAGCTGCAGGTAATCTGTTCGATCGCACCGAAGCCCGAGAGCTGGATCGGGCCACCGCAGGACAAGCACTGCACGGTCTCGACCGCCGCTTCCTCGCGAAACAGCGGCACCGGTGCGGAGGGTGCGGAGGTCATTGCGGACCTCGGGTGGCCGGCGGTTGCCAGCCGGCAAAGCGTCGAACCGGGGTGAGTCCCAGCTCCGCGAGCCGCACGCCATCTCCGAAGTACGGTTGCGCGCGCGGATCATCGGGGCGGTTGCCGTAGTCGAGGCTGACCATCTCGCCGTTCGCCCCGCGCAGATCCGCTGCGTAGTAGACCAGCCCCGGTTCGGCCACGAACGGAAGCTGGCCCTCGCTCCCGAGGTAGCGTGCGGAGCGGACATCGACGACCGTGAGGGCCATGCCGTCGATCGTGCACGGCGTCCCGGCGCGGAGGGCCGCAAATGCGGGGATGCGCCCGG
>CADEGN010000316.1 GCA_902826865.1 uncultured Myxococcales bacterium | reverse complement strand
GGGGCCCTACCGGAATTCTCAACCAGGAAGAAGGAAGGTAGGGTCTACCAATGGCTAGCTTAGGCTTCGATCCGCGTCCTTGGAACATTGGAGCATCGTTTGCGCTCTCGGCCGCCGCCTGTGGTCCGCTGATCGCCTCAGAAGATACCGATGGGGGCACTGCGGGCAGCAGCGGCGAGACGTCGGTGGGATCTGTGATGGTGACATCGCTGACCAGCAGTTCGGATCCGACCACGATCGGTCCGGATTGTCGAGGTGGTTGCCCGCCCAACTACACATGCATCGATGGCATCTGTGTCTACGACTGCGACACGTATTGCTGCGAAGACGTCACGGGCTGCTGCGGAATGGATTGCGGGTTGAAGGACTGCTACTCGAGCCATCAGTGCGAGTTTGGCGAAGTGTGCGAGTATGGAGCGTGTAGCCCGGCCGAGCCACTCCCAGCTTGCGCCGACTTTTTCGGCACCCCGTTCGAACTTCCTTTGCCGTCGACCGGGGATGTGTACTCGCTGAAATTCATCGATGCCGATGGGGACGTCCAAAAGGATCTGCTCGTCGGGGGAGGCTCGAACTTGCGGCTTATCCGCGGGGCGGAACCTGACTCTGCCGAGATTCTGGCGAGTGAAGGCACGGTTCTCACCACGGCTGTGGGTGATATCGACGGCGACGGCGATCAAGACATCGCTTTCACGATTACGGGCTCTAGCCTTGGCGTCGGTGTCCTCCGCAACGACGGCGGGACATTTGTGCACACCGACACGGATCTGACCGGCGCTCCGAGCAGCGTTTTGATCGCCGATATCGACTTCGATGGGAACGGTGACGTTCTGGTCGGTACCGAGGGAGGCCTACGTTACCTTCGCTCGGAAGGATCGGGGGAACTCTCCTCAGGAACGCTCGCGTACCCCGGCCTAGCGAGTCAGCTCGTTAGCGGCGACTTTGATGGCGATGGGTTGATCGATACCGGGATACAGGAGTCCGAGACGTTCGTGCTAAACGGGGGCGAGCAGTTCTTTGTCAACGGCCTGCAGAACAGCGTGCAGGTAGCGCCCTCCTCGGTGGCGCTGGTTGCCGCGGACTTCGAGGCAAACGGGATCGTTGAGCTCGCTCGGCTCGATGCTGTCGATGGATCCTACTCGGTGCTCACGAGCTGGCCAGCATGGTCGCTGCTGCAGCCGGCCCAACATGTCGTCTACCCGGGCGGATTCTCGTCCGCGACCACCGGCGATCTCGACGGCAACAGCGCGGCGGAGATCGTGATCCTAGCGGGCACTCCGGATCTCGGTGTTGTTGTCGGGGGCGGAGTAACGGGGGGCATGTTCTTCTGTAGCGCGACCATCAAGTCGCCCTTGTCGGTCTGGGTTGCGGCGGTTGGCGATCTCAGCGGCGACGGGCGCAACGACGTCGTCGTCAGCGACGGCGGCGGGTTGGTTGCGCTCATTCGGGCAGATTGAACGGCCGGTCCCGCGCCCGACGGCGTGGAATCGTGTGCCGGCGCTCAACCAGAATCGTCGCTGCCGCGGGGCGTAGCAACGCGCTCATCGAGCTTCCCAGCTCGATCGTCACCAACGAGCACGCGGAGCCAGAGCGGCATGATCTCGGCGATCTCCACGCCGGCAGCAGCGGGGACGACCGCGTGCGCGAGGCCATGGTTCGACATGAAGGCAACAACTGCCGAGTCGCCGCCTTCGATCTTCGTGGCGAGGTCGGGCTCGAGGACGAGCCTGCCGGCCTTGCCGAGAGCGGTGGGAAAGTGGAACGTGCGCGCCGTGTCGGAGGGAGGTGCGGAAGGATCATCCTCGCGGACCCGCTCGACGAAGCGCCGCACGGCATCGTAGATCTCGCCCTTGGGTTTACCTCGCAGTTGCTTGACCGGCAGCCGCGGGCGCTTGTCTTGCGCGGGCTTCGCGGACGAAGCCTGCTTGCCCTTGCGCCCGCGCTCAGCGCGTTCGACGTCTTCTTTGGTGACCAGGCCAGCAGCGGCCAGCTTTGCCTTCAGATCGAGCACGACTCGGCCAGTTTATTCCACCCGACGCCGGGCGGCATCCCTCTCAAGACTGGGACATGACGGTCGCCAGCTTGCCCAGGATCTCCGCCCGCTCACGCTGTCGCCGAACGACGGATTCGATATCATCGAGACGGGAGATAATCCGATTCACGTTGTCCGCCTGCGCGCGGTGCGAGTCGCTGAGGTGGTTCACCATCTCGCTGATCGTCTCAACCGCGCGGGTAATCTGGCGCGAACCGCGGGTCTGCTCCTGGGTAGAACGCTCGACGTGGCGTGTGATGGCCTTCATTTTCTCGGCCGAGCGCATGATCTGCTCGGCGCCGCGGGCTTGCTCGGCGGTGGCGGTGGCCACCTGTTGCACCGTCGTCGCCACCACATTGATCGCGTCAGTGACCTGTTTGCTGCCCTTGGTCTGTTCGACGGTAGCGCGCGCGATCTCGCGGACCATCTGGGTCGAGCGTCGTGCGGCGTCCGAGATCCGCTTAAGCGCGTCTTCGGCCTGATGACTCACGCGCACGCCATCATCAACGCTCTTACTCGACCGCTGAACGGCTTGCACGGCGTTGCGGCTCTCGGCCTGCACCGCTTTGATGATCTCTGCGATCTCCTTGGTACTGGTGGCCGAACGTTCCGCTAGATCCTTGATCTCATCGGCGACGACAGCGAAACCCTTTCCGTGTTCGCCGGCCTGGGCGGCGATGATCGCGGCGTTGAGCGCGAGCAGGTTGGTCTGCTCAGAAACGTCGTCAATGACGCTCAGAATCTTGCCGATTTCGTCGATGCGGTCGCCAAGGCGACCGATCACGGCCACTGCATCCGCGGCCGACTTCTTGATCATGTTGATCACTTCGATGGTCTGGTTGATCGCGTCGACACCGCCTTCCGCGGCCCAGACCACTTCCTCCGATAACTGCGCGGTCTCATTCGCGTTGTTCTCGACCTGCTGGATCGAGATGTCCATCTCGTTCATCGCGCTCGACGTCTCTTCCGCAGTGGAGGACAGCGCTTCAATATTCTTGGCCACCTCCTTGACGGAAAACGTCATCTCTTCGATCGAGGTGGCGGTTTGCTGGACCGACGCGGCGAGGTTCAGCATGTTCTCGGCGACCTCGTCGTTGGCCGCTGCCATCTCGAGGATGGAGCTCGAGCTCTCCTCTGCGTTGGACGCGAGTGACTCCACGTTGCCGGTGATCCCAGACAGCCCATCGCTCATCGCCCGCAACGCGGTGCGGGTTTCGTCGATGCGGCGTTGCTTCTCCTCGAGGTCGACGCCGAGATCCGCGATTACCGGCTGCATCCGCAGCATGACCTCCGAACTGGGCTCGTTGTTGCGGCGCGCCTCCGCAAGCTCGATCTCGAGGCGCGCTACCTCAGCTGCAGTTTCGGATGTGCCTTCGGCCGTCGCGGCCGCCAGCTGGGCCTTCGTGCGCTCAAGCTCCGCAGCCATGAGGGCTGGCTGAGCACGTGCCGCATCGAGCTCGCCCTGCAGGCGATCGACGCGTAGCTGTAGCCCGGCGATGGTCTGCGCTCCGATCGTTGCGTCACTGCCCAACAACCACCCAAGAGCGCCAGCGGCGAGGCCGAGCACGCCGGCCCACATCGCGGAGCTCGGGATGCCCGACAACGCGACGCCGATCGCCGCGACACCGAACACGACAGGCACGATCGGAGGGAAACGAGTGGTGCTCTCGCCCAAGCTCTCGCGATTCTACGAGACCCGAGGCGTTGACACCAACGCTGTCGAGCCGAGTTCCTCTGCGCGGATGTATAGGCACGAGGCGCCGCGGTGTCAGGGGGTTGTCACAGGAGGTCGAGCTGCGTTGCCTCGACTTGGACCTCAACGCGTGCGCCAAGGTTGGCGAGCAGCTGTGATCCGAGTGCCGTCCAGGCGGGATCGCCCCGCAAAAGGACAGCAGGCCGCCCGCAAGCACTCCAGAACCCGGTGAGGCCCTCACGATCGAGCCGGCCAGGGCAGGTCACATCGACCATTTGGATGCGATCGCCGCGGGGCAGGCGCGCGCGGAAGGCCTCGGCATCGCGCCGCACCTGCGTTGGTGCGTCGACGAGAACGAACGCGGCGATCTCGTGGCGGCGCAACCCAGCTCCGTCGAGCGCATCATGGGGCCACAGCAGTACTGGCGCCTCGGGATCGTGCCCCTCAAGATGGGGCGCAAACCTCGGGTGGGCGGCGAGAGGGACCTTGCTCGCACACGTCTTGGCGACTTGAACGGCGTCGACCGCGGTACCGACGAGGACGACCACCTCACCGCCGAGCGCTGCGAGGATCTCGAGGCCAGCGGGGCGTAACACCGGGGGTGACGCGTCGGAAACCCACTGGGGTTGCGCGCGGAGCAGCAACCAATCGCAGGCCGTCGGCGTGGCATCGCTACCCAGCCCCCACGTGTAGAGCGCGGTTGGTCCGCCGGTGCGGTGGCGCAGGCGCAGGGAAGAGCCCCCCAGCGGCAGCCCCGATGCCAGCGCAGTGAGTTGTAGCCGACCGACGCCGAACTCGCGATCGTGTTCGACCATCACCGCACGCGCGAGGCTCGTGCGCTGCGCCACGGACAAACTGGCGAGCGCGAGCGCGTAGAGCAGATCCCGATGGCCAACCCACGGCCCCACCGCCAGCCTCGGCTGCGCACCAAGGTGGGAGAGAAAACAGGTCCGACCCATCTGTGTGTCGTCGATCGCGAGGCGTTCCCTCGCGAGCATACGCTGGACGTGGGCGAGTTCGTCGATGGGTACATGACCGCCTGTCTCGCGGGGTCGCTTGGTCACCGGGCCTCCTTGGCGGCGGCCCGCGCACGTCGGAAGAAGCCCTGAAGGATCGACGCGCACGGACCAGCGAGCACACCGGCGGTGATCGCCAAGCGGTGGTTGAGGCGGGCATCGTCGCAGATCGCAAATAGCGACCGTACTGCACCCGCCTTAGGGTCCTCGGCACCGTACACGAGCCGAGCGACGCGGGCGTTGACGAGCGCCCCAGCGCACATCGGGCACGGTTCGAGGGTGACATACAGCGTTGCGCCGTCTACCCGCCAGCGACCGGCCGCGCGGCACGCAGCGCGCAACGCCACAATCTCCGCGTGGGCGACGGGGTCGGCATCGCGCTCACGTCGGTTCCGCCCCACGCCGACGATGCGACCGTCCTGGACGACGATGGCGCCGACCGGCACGTCGCCGTCGCGCTCCGCGTCCTCGGCGAGGCGCAGTGCCTCCTGCATGAACCGTGCGTCGACGCCATCGACCTCGGGCCTTGCGATCACCTGATCGCAGCTTGGCGGTTTCGTCGTCGCGGCGCAACGCGAGCGTTGTCCAACGTTGCTGGGATCTCTCGACCACGTCCCCCGCTTCCCGCGGTTTTTTTGGGCCCGTGGTCAGAAAGCCGCTACGGCGGGTCGCTCCACCGCTCGGCGAGGAACTCGACGAACAGCTGGACTTTGGAACAGGAACTCGGCCACGGCCGGGGCGACGTACTGAACACCGAACGTCATCGGCGCGGCCGCCGTGAGACCCCCATCGGCCGCGACCAAGACGAAGACCTCGAGCTGAGAGAAATCGTTCATCGTTATGGCGACGACCGTGTTGAACGCCGATAACAACCGATGCCCGAATAGGATCCGAGGCGCGGAGGTCGCGACCGCCTCACCCGTGCCGCTGCGTTGCATTCGCGTGGCCGCGTGCCGGGGGTTGCCTCACGCAGCTTCAGCCGCGCGGGGGTGCCCCCAATTCGCCGCCGTCGGCCGCGCGCTTTCGCGCGAGCCGCCCAGCGCCCCGGGAAAGCGACAACTCCTGCTATTGTGCGACTGTGGTTCGGTTCTTATCGCTCTCAGGTTCACTTAGCGTCGTACTCGCTTGCGCACCCGGCAACGGGATGCGCGATGGCAACGGCACGGGGACGGACGACGCGACGTCCAGCACCACGACCTCGATCAGCGGCGGGGTGACGTCGCTCGATCCCCTCACGGGCATGGGCGATTCGAGCGACACCACGGACCCCTCGAGCACCACCGCCGCCGATGAAGAAGGCGAAGGTCCAGGTGTGTGCGGCAACGGAATGATCGAGAGCGCCGAAGAGTGTGACGACGACAACATGGACGATGCCGACGGTTGCAACTCGGACTGCCGGCCGTCTGGTTCCGTGCTGTGGGATGACGTCATCGGCGGGGGAATCCTCGCCGTCGACGAAGGTTACGGCATCACCGTTCAGACCGACGGGAACTACCTCGCGGTCGGTTATCTCAGCCTGCCCGGCGGAGCCACCGACGGTTGGGTGCGCCGGCTAAGTTCGATGAATGGCGCCTACTGGACGACGACACACAATGGTCCGGGCCTCGGCAACGATCATTTTTACGACGTGGCGCAGGCCGCAGACGAGGCCGCCGTGATCGTTGGCTATCAAAGCGGTGCCGATATGACGCCGCAAGGATGGGTGCAGAAGATCGACGGCTTCGGCGCCGAGCTGTGGAACAGCGCATTCGATGCGCCCGGTTCCGTCGCCACCACGATCGTCACCGCGGTTGATGTCGATGGCGACGGCTCAGTCGTGGTCGTCGGCTACTACGACACGAGCACGGCAAGCAACGACATGCTGCTGCGCAAGTACACCCCCGACGGCGGCGTGGTGTGGACCCGCAGCCACGGCGGGAGCGCAGCCGGCGACGATGCCGCCCTCGGCGTCGATGTGGCTCCCAACGGCGACGTGTATGTATCCGGCCACGAGGGCGCGATCGGTGAAGGCAGGAACATCTGGCTTGGGAAATACGACACCGACGGCAACCAGCTCTGGACGCGCAGCTACAACGGCACCGCGAGCGTCGACGACCACCTCCAGAGTGTTGTCGTTGACGACTCGGGGAATGCGTTTGTCTGCGGGTACGAGGGCAACGTGACCTACCCGTGGCATGCATTCGTTCGCCGCTATGATTCAGCCGGCACCATCGTATGGACCGACAAATACCCCGGCGTCAGCAACGAGGGCGCCCATTGCTTTGGTATCGCTCGTGCGGAAAGCGGCGGCGACGTGGTGATCACCGGTGGTGAGGTCTCCGGCACGATCACCGCCGCCTTGATCCGGCGCTACGGCCGAGATGGCGAGGTTCGCTGGACGACGACGATCCCGGGCGGCGCGGTGGGGCCCGACTATGGTCGGAGCCTCGACATTGGTCCCGACGGGCAGATCTACCTCGCCGGCTCGGTGGACAAAGGCCAAGACGGCCGCGACATCTGGCTTGCGCGCCTCACTCCGTAGGGTCTGCGATGGTCTCGTGAAAGTGCGTCAGGTCGACCTGCAGGCGATCATCGCTGGTGCGCGACACGATGTCGACGAAGCGGTGCCCCCAGCGGACGTCGCTATGCTCGTAGAACCGCCGAGCATGTACCATCTGCGATAACGTGCCCTCGAGACCCGTGAGCGTCGCGATGAACATCACATCGTCCGCCGCCAAGCTCTCGGCCGTTTCGCCGACCAGCGGCTGTCTTCGGCGATCACGTGCATGACGAGCCAGCTCAAGGCGAACAACGGGTTACTGCTGCGATCCAGCTTGAGATCGTACAGGCGCCGCAATGTGTGACCCTCTGCCGTCGTCTCCGTTTTGAGCATCACCAGACGGACCGATGCCTCGAGCAGCGGGTTGCCGCGGGCATTGGCCATCCGGAACTGCAGCACCGGCAAGCCATGGCGCTTGCCGATCACCATCGGTTCGGTAAAGAGCACGCGTGCGCTGGGCTGTGAGAATTTGGCGAACACCAGGCCGGTGGCGATCGCGGTATAGAGGATGCCGGCCAGAGCCTCGATCGTCACAAGCATGTTCGCGTACACGCTGCGGGGGGAAACCGTCCCGTACCCAATGGTCGCGAAGGTCTGGACGCTGAAATAAAAGCCCTCGATCCAGCCGAGGCGCTCGGCACCGTTGAAGCCGTTCGGATCAACGGCATAGAGAGCGCCAAAGACGGCGTTGATCCCAAGATAGCCGAGGGTGAGGCCGCCGAGCAGCCAGCGCCACTCACGACTCATCAGTCGGTAGTATAGATCCGAAAGAGGCGTGTGGGGCACACCGATGCGAACCGCGTTGGCGGGGTCGCGGCGCGAGGCGGTCGCTTTGGTCATCTTGTGGCCGACAGTTTGGCTGGCCGCCCAGATTCGGACAACCTGTTCTCGGCGCGAGTTGCTAAGCTCCGCGTCGCATGGTGCGTCCTGACGAACGACGGACGAGGAGCGCGTCAGCGCGACGAGGCC
>CADEGN010000315.1 GCA_902826865.1 uncultured Myxococcales bacterium | reverse complement strand
AGGGGTTGAGAGCGGCTTCATGCTGGTCCATGTGACGGCCGCCGCGCTCGCAAGCGAGTGTAAAGCCATGTCGTTCCCGGCGAGCGTCGACACGATCCCGACGTCCGCGGGCAAGGAGGACCACGTGAGCATGGGTCCGATCGCCGCGCGCAAGCTCGCCGCGGTCATCGACAACGTCGCCCGCGTCCTCGCGATCGAAGCCATCGTCGCCACCCACGCCATCGGCCTTCGTGCGCACGCCACCAGCGCCCGACTCGAGGGCGTGATGGCTGCGGTCCGTCGCCACGTCCGACCGCATCGCGGCGACCGCAGCTACGCGGCCGAGATCGAAGCACTGGCCGCCGCCATCACCGACGGGGAGCTGCGCGAAGCCGCCGGCGTCGAGCATGAGCTCATGTGAACGCAAGGTCCCGCGTGCCGGAGCCCGTCTCGCTCACGGCGCCACGTCGCGGTGTCGCCACAGCTCGAGCCTGCCCAGGCGCACGCCGTGGTCGCGTACGTAGGCACGCCGAAGTAGAGCATGCAACGCCGGAAGCTCGCGATGCGGCGCAGTGGCGCCGAGCACGACATAGGCCGGCAGGTTGCGCTCGAGGTCCTCAATTAGCATCGTGGTTGCCGGCCCCTCGACAACGTGCAACGGCGTCGCGCCACGCCGCCACGTGTCGTCGTTGGGGCCGGTGATCAGCCCGAACGTCTTGTAGACCCGCGAAGCCGAGCGCGCATCGACAAGCGCGTAGAGATCCCACAGGTGCCAACCCCACACCCAGATGCGTGCGTCCGGCGGCAGGCGCGGCCGCAGAAACGCGGCAAGCTGGCGCGCCCCCTCATCGTGCGCCCGCGCGCGATCGCGGCGCATGTCGACGTCGAGCGCGAGTTGGCGGACAAGCGCGGCGAGAACCAGCGGCGCAAACGCCCAACGCAGCGCGGTCGCACGCCCCGGCGCGCCTGCCAGCCAGCCCCACGGAGCCGCAGCGAGCAAACACGCCGCCGGAGCGGCTGGGACGAAGTATCCCTTGTAGAACCGCGCACCGACCCACGCCGCCGCAATCGCAGCGCCGAGCCAAGCCCACACGAGCGTCACGTCGGCGCGCCCGATAAGGGGCCTCGGCGCGAACGCGGCCAGGCCGAGCGGCAACGCCAGAAAATACGCCGTTGCAAGCGCTCCCTCGACCGGCCACGGCCATGCGCCCGCCTGGCCGCCGGCGACGACGTACTCGAGGCCCCACGTGTTGATCGGATAGTTGCGAAAAAGCGTCGCCAGCTCGCCCGCAACGGCATAGTGAAGGGCGAGGGGCACGTGGATCGCGAGCGCCCCGGCGAGCAAAGCCGCGGCATCACGCCGGCGCGTGGCGACCGGGTGATCGGCCAGCACGATCGCCACCACGAGTGCGGCCGCAACCACGCCGGAGGGCTGCTTGATCATCACCGCCACGCCGGCGAGTGCGCCGGCAACCGCAAAGCCGAACGCACGCACGCGCCCACGCGCGCGCCGTGCGGCGACCGCCCACGCGAACGCTGTGACCAGCGGCAGTTGGGCCCACGTGACGTAGTTGGCGTCCATGCTGTCGAGGTGGGCGTCGACCAGGGCCGCAAGCCACGCCACCCGAACAGCACCGAACCACCCGAACAGCAATCCACCGAGCACGACGGTCGCGAGCAACGCGGCCACGGCCCAGGCGTTGGCCCAGATCTGGAGGCGCGCGATGTCGGTACCGTCACCGGTGAGCGCCCACGCGAGGTAGAAGGCCCCGGGCGCCTTCAGCTCGACGGCGGCGACGTACGGAAGCTCGCCGTCGCGCAACACCATGGCGTTGTAGAGGATGCCTCCGACGTCATGGGAGGCGAACCCGCCCTGGGTGAAACCGGGCCAGCGCAACCAGATCGAGAACCCTACCGCGGCCGCAATCGCCAGCACCGCGATCACGCGCGTGCGTAGCGGTATCTCGGCCGATGGCAAGGGCATCAGAAGCTCTGCTGGAACGTGAGGTTGATGTACACCGGCGGGAGAATCCGGGCTGCCGATGGAAGCCGTTGGACCTCGGCGAGGTAGTCGGGCAGGACCTTGGTCAAGCAACGTTCGCCGCGGTAGCGCACGAGTGGGGCGGAAACCTCGAGGCGTACCACCTGTGGGGTCACGCCGAGGATCGAGAAGTACCCCGTCAATGCGTAGCCGAGATTCGCGTACCAGCTGTCCCGACCGAACCATCCGCGCAGCGATTCGCACTCTGAGGCGCTGGCGGTGCCCGCGAAGAGTACTCCGCCCAGGCTACGAAGCCACGCCAGATGCGCGAGGTTGACGTCGATATCGTTGATGAACACGTGGCGGTACTCGAGCTGTGCCGAGACCACGCCGAGGCCAAAGGCCTCGTCCGCCTGATAGCCAGAAAGGCCACCGATCCCGCCTACCCGCGGCAACGCGCGAAACTCCGGGCGACCGGCGAGCGGCACCATCCACTCGAGAAAGACGCTCGTCGCGATCACGTGATCCTTCGCCAAGCGCCACAGGTGGACCCAGTTCGCGTCGATCAGCAGGTCGTGGCGGTCATCGCGGGGCGACTCGGTTCGCAGGGTGTGCCGAGCCCCGGCCGACAGCGCGAGTGCGTAGCCGCGCTCGGGCCACCAAGCGAAGCCGCGAGTGTCGTCGATGATCGAGATCCGCTCCTGTAGACGAACCCCACCACGCGGATCCAGGGACCGACCGTTGAGCAGCGACACGCTCTGGAACAGCCGCACGCGACTGCGACGGCGTTGGCGGTTGACCTTTCGCCCGAACCAGAAGTGGGCACCTGCACCGACCGAGATATCCGTCTCGCGATCGCGAGCGATCTGCACGGTGCCGGTGCGCCGAAGATCCCGGCGCAGGCTGCCCTCAAACTGCGCGAACCCGGTGATCGCATTGAACCGGGCGGCAGCGGTCGCCGCCGAGAGAAATTCGGATGCCGCGATCGACAAGCCGACCCCGGTGTAGAGGAAACGAAACGAGGCGGGACGGCGGTTGTCGAACAGGGGATCGACGTTGCCGACCGGCAGCGGCGTCTCGACCAAGCGCGTGCGGGGATCGAGCCGAACGCTGCGAAGCCTTCGCCGGGTGTGAACGACGAAGGTGTGCCGACCGCCGCTCGGCTCCTCGGCCAAGCTGCTCGCATTGCCGCCGAGCTCGCCATTCCACACGAGGTAGTGCCGCGTGCCACCCCGATCGGTGACCAGCACCTGGACGGGCTCGATGATCGGCCGACGTGCGGTCTTTTCAACCACGATGTGATGAACCCAGCCGTCCCCGTCGCGCTGGCTATCGACCCGACGCACGGCGTAGTTCACCTGCGGATAAGGTCCGAGCCACTGCGCGAAAAACCAGTCGAGCTCGCGCCCGTAGACCTGCTCCGCGGCCGTCCGCGGATCGACGTCGAGGTCGGCCAGCAACATGCGATAGAAGCGATCGACACCGGCGCCGCCAAGGGTATCGACGAGCTTCTCGTGGATCCGGCGGCCGGTTGGCAGCTTGTGGCTGTACCACGCGGGATGGTTACGCACGGGGTCCTCGTCCTCGACCCCGCGGAAGTAGGCCCCCGAAAAGCTGGCCTGTTGCGTATAGAGGAATCGATCGACGGCGGGTACGAACGTGAATCGGTGAAGCAGGTCATGGGCGAACTCGTCGCGGACGTCCCGCGCAGCGCGCCACAGCTCGAGGACCGCGAACCCAACGCTCCCGGCCAGCCAGAGACCCGTCGACGGATCATGGTGGCCGCGCACCCGCGCCTCGATCAGCACGTCGATCGTGGCCCGGGCCATCGCCTCCTCGTGGAACTTGCGAAACCGCGCGATCGGGAACAGCTCATAGGCCTGATCGCTCACCAACACGAGCCCGGGGTGCGATTCGGCGATGCGTTGGCGCAGTGGTCCCTGGACGACGACGAGGCGCTCGCCCACTTTGGCGGGCTGGCCGACTGCCTCGGTGAGCTCAATGGCCTCCTCGACGATTCGGTGGACGATGCCCGCGATGTCGGCGCGGCCCTCGATCGGCCGTTCATCTGGCACGCGCGCGGTCGGGCGGCGCTTGGGGGTATGCACGTGGGTGGCGAGCCCTCCGTGATGGGCGGCGTCGGCATGCCAACGCGGCCCGAAAAACACCGATGGATACGGCGTGATCACGTCGCTGCCAACGATGATGATCTCGTCGGGGCGACGCTGAGGCGCGTCGCCAACCCGCGCGTTGGGACGCAGCTCGCCAGGGGTGGCGAACTGGGCCTCAACATGCCAGCGCGCGGGCGCGGCGACCCGTCCGGCGGGTGGCAAATACACCCCGCCGCGCGCCGGCACGCTGGGGATCGGCGCGACCGCGCCGGTGAGCGCGCAGCGCTGCCACACGCACCCGAATGGCCAGTAGCGATGGGGAACCTCGATGTCGTGACGCAGGGAGAACTCGCGGGCCCCTTCGACGAGCGTCACCTCGAGATCGCCGCGATCGCCGATCCGACGGATGCGCGCGCCATCCACCGCGGTCACATCCGAGCCACCGGGATCGTAGGGTCCATCGACGATATTGCCCAGCGCGACTTCGTCGAGCCCGGCCGGCTCGCGTGGCATCGACGCCGCGAAATCAAGGAGCACCAGGCGATCGCCCGCGCGCGCCGGGCGATCGAGCTCGTACGTTGCCGTGCCCTGGACCCATGCACCCGCCCGCGGCACGCGACGGCCATCGGGCCGGTGCTCGCCGCCGCGAAACACCAGCAGGTGCACGTCCACGGCGAGGACGGCGGGCGGCCCGTCCCCATCGGACGACGCCGCGGGCCCGCGGTCGCGCACCGGCGGCTTTTCCTCGGTGGGTGGTCCAGCGTCGAGCGGCCCTTGGTCGGCGCGTGGTCCGTCCTCAGCGGGCGGCTCGTGCGACGCGCCGTGCTCTCGCGCCGCGGGCGGCCTCGACCCGGGCACCGCGGCGCGAACCGGTAGCGAGAGCATCAGGATCGACGCGAGGACAAGCAGCCAGTGCGTTCGGTAGCGCTGCACGCCGCTGGTCACGACCCCGCCGATCTTGCCCGTGATCCGCCCCGCTCGCGATCGCGGGCGACGAACATCGCGGCGGATGGACAGCCTGAACCGGCGGTGAGCTGAACTTGCGGCGAGCGTGCCGCCTTGGCCCGCCCTCCGCAGCTGTGCCTCGTGGCCCCGAACTTGCCGCCGCGGCGATGATGCGAGCGCCGACTCGTTTTGCCTGCGAGCGTAGATCGCCGCCTTGCAACGCCGAGCGCCCGCCCGAACGCATCGCGAGATCCGCTGCTGGAGGCGCCCGCATCTGGATCGCTCGCACGGCTCTCGGCACGCGGCACGGCACGCGAAGCATACCCGGTAGGTTTGACAGTTGACCTGGCCTGGGTGAGGCTTCGGTCATGCGCCGTTGTGTGAGTCGTGCCTGGCTGGGAGCGCTGGGGTTGTTGGTTCCATCCGCCGCGTGGGCGGGTCCCCCTGCCCTTCCGGCCGGTGATCCGGCCCCAACCGACGCCGCGGCCGAACCCGCACCCGCACCCGCACCCGCCGACGGGGCGCCAACCGCCGACGCACCACCGGACGCGGCGCCAACCGATGCGGCACCAACCGATGCGGCGCCGACCGACGCTCCCCCGACCGAGGTCGACGCCGAGGTCGCGGGACCTGACATCGACGTCGACCCGGCCGCGGAGACCCCCGCATCGGAGGGTTCGGACGACTCCGAGCGAGCGACCCAGGATCCAGGCATGGCTGAGGGTCGGCGCGAAGGCCTGATGCCGACCAACTACGGCTCCATCGGGTTGTTCCACACGACCTTGCCGGATACGGGTGGAAAATACACCTTCCGCTTCCGCGTCCACACCGACTTCTTCCGCACCACGAACCTCATGGCCCGTGCCGGTGATCAACACGCGCGGGTCCGCGGCGCAATCACACTCGGCTTTTCACCGTTCAAGTGGGGCGAGCTGTTCTTCTCGATCAAGAGCTCGGCCAACCGCAACCAGCGCGACCAACCCGATCGCGAGGACGCCGAAGCCGTCTTCGCACTTGGCGACATCGATTTCGGGGTCAAGGGCGCGCACCGCTTCAAGAACGGCATCGGCGTCGGTGGCGCTGCAGCGGTCGGCCTGCTGTCCGGGAGCGATCGCCTGCGCACGAGCAACGTGAACTTCTCGATCGACGGTCTGTTCGCGGTCGACCTGCGCTACTTGACCAAGAAGAAGGTCCCGGTCCGGCTCTCGGCCAATATCGGCTGGATCCTCGACAACTCCCTGCTGGTCGCCAACTTCGGTGGCATCCGCGACGACGTATCGCGCGAGGTCTCGCGGTTTTCGCTCGGTGGCAACCACTCGCGCGTCCGCATGCGCTACGCGCTCGACTTCCCGATCCGGCTCGGCAAGCGCCGTCAGTTCGGGATCGACCCCATCTTGGAATGGGCGTGGGACGTATCGACCCGCGAAGAGCCGGCGTTCAAGCAGCGCAACTCCACGCCTTCGCCGCTGCCGCGGTCTAGCCAGTGGCTCACCTTGGGCATGCGCGCGAACGTCATCTCGGGGCTGCACCTCGACGCGGCCGCGGATATCGCCCTCGTCAAGCCGAGCTTCGAGTTCGGTCCGACGCTGCCCCCGTGGCAGATCATCTTGGGCCTCGGTTGGTCGTTCGACCCGAAGCCGGTCATCCGTGAGGTCGAGGTCGAATCCAAGACCCCACCGCCACCGGCGCCGGCCCCGGTGGAAGGGCGAATCCTTGGCACAGTTCTCGACGTCACGGGCCAACCCGTACCCGATGCGAAGGTGTCGTTCCCCGGCGCGGCGAGCAACGCCATTGTCGCCGACGCCGCCGGTGCATTCACCAGCTTTCGGTTTCCTGCGGGGACCATCGCCGTCCAGGTCGAAGTCGGGGGCCAGGTCGTCGCGGAAGCGTCCGCCGAGGTCAAAAATGGCGAGGACACGCAGCTGCAGATTCAGCTGCAAAACCCGCTCGTACCGCCGACGGGCCTGGTCTACGGAGCGATCACGGATGCCGCTGGGGGCCCGATCGATTTCACGATGCACGTTGTCGGTCCCGATGTGGACGACAAGTTCACGTCGGCGTCCCCCGGCCAGATCGCGATCGAGTTGGTCGCCGGCGACTACCGAGCGACGCTGAGCGCACCTGGCTTTCGCAACAAGGACATCTCGTTCACCGTGCAAGCCAAGGGCGAGCTAACCCTCAAGGAGCAGCTCGAGCGCGACGCCCCGGTGGCGACCCCCAACGTCTCGGGCGGGAAAAGCTCGATCAAGCTCAAGAAGAGAATTCGCTACGAGGGCAACGCTGTGGCGAGCTCGAGCTTCGGCCTGCTCGACGAGCTCGCGGCGTTCCTCAACAGTCACCCGGAATACCAGCTGGTGGAGGTTGGGGTGCACACCGATGACCGCGGCGCAGCTCAACAGCGCAGCGACGAGCGCGCCGATTCGGTCAAGGCCTACCTCGTCAGCAAGGGCGTGTCGGACTCGCGTTTGTCGGCAAAGGGATTCGGGGCCAGCAAGCCCGTGGCCGTGAACCTCACCGAGCAGGGGCGCGCCAAGAACAACCGCACCGCGCTGACCGTGAAAAAGCGCGAGTAGCTCGGTCGCACTCCCACCGGTGCGCGACTACGTGCTCGAGTACGCATCCGCGAGCTCTGCGACCGCCGCCACGAGCTCCGGCGCCGCGTTTCCATCCGGCACGTCGCGCAGAAACTGCTCATATCCACGCAACCCGGCCCCGGGGACCCGCGGGATGCGATCGAGTGCACTGCGAACATCCTCGAGCAACCCGCTGCCCATGATCCAGCCCTGCTGGGTGTATAGGCGAAAAAGGCGGTCGATCCACGTCCCGGAGGCCGTCTTTTCGGCGAGCAGCAGGATCACACGGGTGCCGGCCTCGGCCGCGGGGTGCGTGTGCGGTACGCGAGCCGCCGACAGCTGAGCGACGAGTGCGGTGGCGTAGCGCTCGGCCTCCTTCAACTTGCCGGCGCGAATGCTCTTGTCGATCAGTTGCCCGATCAACGAGGGAAACTGGGCCTCCTCCCCCGGGGCCAGCGTCCGGCGCATGTCGAGGTCGTCGTTCCCCGAACCGCCCAACCCAAACGCGGCGATGATCTCGCTGCCGATACGGACGCGGTCGCCATCTTGCAACTCGCGCCGGCCGAAGATGCGCGTGCCATTGACGAACGTCCCGTTACGACTGCCGAGGTCCTCGACTTCGGTAAGGTGGTCCGTCACGTGGATCCGCGCGTGCTGTCGGGAAACCAGGTCGTCGTCAAGCACCAGCCAACATTCCGGCGCACGACCGATCAGGTGCACACCGTCCGACAAGACCATC
>CADEGN010000314.1 GCA_902826865.1 uncultured Myxococcales bacterium | reverse complement strand
TCGGCCATCGCCGCGCACACGGCTTGGTAAAAAAGAAAGATCCGCGCTTCGCGGTGCTTCACGGAGCGAGCAACCCGCAGCAGATCGGAGGGCGCCTGGAACTCCTTGCGCACCAGGTCGCGCTCCTCGGGCAGCAGCATCATCTGGCCCATGAGCTCTTCGACGAAGTGGCGCTCGCTGTCCGACACCTGGTCGTCACGCGACGCCATGATCGCAACGGCCCGCGCAACCGCCACCTGTTCCTCCGGTGTGATGAGCTCGCCGATCGGGAAGTCGAGCACCGTGCAGCCTCCTCTGTGTCGCCCAGGCTAACCCAAGCGCGCGCCGATGAGAACCGCGGAGATCGACCATGCTGGTCGATTCGGGTTTCCCCCGGCCGCGTCCGCGCGCGGGTGCGGTTCGCCCCGGTCCGTCATGCGCGACGAGCCGCGGCATCCTCACGCTTGACACCGCGCGCGAGCTGGCGATGAAATGGCCCCCGCTACCTGACAAGCTTCGATCTGGTCACGGACGTGACTCGATGCGTTCGCCAACCGCGAACGCACCCAACCGCGGGCGCTCCTGTGCACACGCGGTTCGAGCACGCGAGGGAAGTCGGTACAAGCCGACACGGCTCCCGCCACTGTAAGCGGCGACGAAGTCGACCAAGCATGCCACTGGATCACTCGGATCTGGGAAGGCGGTCGACCGAGGATGACCCGCGAGTCAGGAAACCTGCCGCGGCCAGCACGAGTTCAGTCGGTGAGACGGGAGTTTCTCACCCTTGCTCGCAACGATCGCCAGCTGCGTGATCGTGGCTTCGGCTCCGGCCGAAGCTGCGAGTCGCGGATCGGTTCCGACACCGTCGGAGGGGCGCTCGCGCGCCACGCGGGACGCGAACGAAGCGGAATCGGGGCGACCCTACAAAACGGTCGTGCGAAGTGAGCCCTCGGCGCGCGAGCTCGAGCGCAACGCCGTCGGCTTCGTCACCGTGATCGCCGTCGAGGCCGATCGTGCCCGCAAGCGCGACGGAATCGCCGATGTGCTCGCGGAGGTGCCAGCGACGTACGTGCGCTCGCTTGGCGGACTCGGCCAGTTTAGCGCCGTGTCGTTGCGTGGCAGCGCACCGCAGCAGGTCGGAATCTTCCTCGACGGCGTACCGCTCGGGAGCTCGCTGGCGGGACTTGTGGATCTTGGCGAGCTGCCGATCGATGGCTTGTCGCGTGTGGAGATCCATCGGGGCTGGGTTCCCATCGCGTTCGGATCCGCGGCGATCGGCGGCGCGATCAACCTCGTCAGCGCGACGGCGGACACGACGCCGCGGATCCGTGTCGAAGCCGGTGTGGGTTCTTGGCGGGCGCGGCTCGCCCGGGTCGAGCTCGTGACCCGAGCGCGGGGCGGCCTGCACCTCGGCGTGCGGGCGAGCTACGGCGGCGCACGTGGGGACTTCCGCTTTCGCGACGACAACGGCACGCCTAGCCTAACTGGCGACGATCGCGACCGACGCCGGACGGGCAACGGCTACGATCGCTTGCTCGCGCAGCTGCGCCTCGATGGCCGCCGCGGCCGCTGGCGCATTGGTGGACAGCAGCTCGTCGTCGGCAAAGAGCAGGGCATCCCCGGCCCGGCCGGCGCCCAAACTCGATTGGCGACGCTGGCGTCGCTGAGTGCCCGCACGATCGTCGGCGCATGGCGCGACGGCTTCGCCCGGCCGGGTACGCGCATGCAATGGATCGCCGGGTTTGGGGTCGACGCGCGACGCTTCGCGGACCCACGCGGAGAGTTGGGCGTCGGCGCCGACGATCAGAGCACCATCGCCATCGACAGCTACGTGTCACCGCGGTTGCGCCTGCCGTTGTGGCGCGGGGCCTACACGACGCTCATGGGCGACCAACGCACAGAGTGGATCGCGATCGTTCAGCGCGTGCGCCGGGTACCAAGCGGCGACGCCCACCGACTGCGCGCCTCGGTGGGCGCCGGAATCGAACTCGAGCAGTTCGGATGGGATGGCCGCGTCCACCTGGTGCCTGCAGTCCGCGTCGATGCGTATGTCAGCCGTTTCGCCGTCGCCCGCTCGAGCGGCGAGCAGGACGATCGCGGCCGTGACGAGTGGCGAGCGGCGGCCTCTCCCCGACTCGGTGCCAACGTACGCGTCTTTGGGCCGTTAACCCTGCGCGGTAGCATCGGTCGCTACTTCCGCGTCCCCACGCTGATCGAGCTATTCGGCGACCGCGGGTACATCGTCGGCAATGAAGGCCTGCGACCCGAACGCGGGGTCGCGGCCGATGGCGGTCTGGTGCTCGACCTCCAACACGACCGCGTCGCGGTGTTGGGCCACGTCGCCGGATTTTGGACCCGCAGCCGCGACCTCATCCAGTGGATCAGCGCCGGCACCGTCGCGCGGCCGGAGAACATCGGGCACGCGCGGGTTCGCGGGCTCGAGAGCTCGCTTGCCGCTGTCGCGGACGGCGGGATCGCTGAGGTGCTGGTTCACTATACGTTGCTCGACACCGCCGATCGCGGCGACGACCCGACGCGCCGCGGGCACGCGCTACCGGGGCGACCGCGGCACGACCTGTTCGCGCGGGCGAGCATGGGTCACCGCTGGGCGATCCGCGGCGTGGGCTTCGCACCACGACTCGCCTACACGGTTGAGGTCGTTGCGAAGACGTGGCTCGATCCGAGTGGACGCTACCTCCTACCGGCGCGCGCCCTCCAAACGATCGGCCTGGAGGCGAGGATCGCCGAGCGCGTGGTGCTGGCCGCGGATGTCCGAAACCTCCTCGACGTGCGCACGGCCAGCGTGAGCTTGCCGATCGCCGGTGCGCGGACTCGAGTCGTGCCGGTGGCCGATTTCATCGGCTACCCGCTGCCGGGTCGCAGCCTGTGGATCAGCCTTCGGCTCGACTTCGACGTACCAACCCCAAGAAGGAGCAACCGCGCGTGACACGGGCCTTGCTTGCGGGATGCGCCGCCACGCTCGGCTTTGGCTGTGCGCCATCGGCAACGGCCGACGGCTGCCCCGAAGGCGAGTCCGAGCCGGTACCCGTCGCCGTACCACAGCTCGACGCGCCGTGTGCACTCGATCCCGCCGACGCGAGCCGCCTGCTGATCACCACCACCGATTTTGCCACCGGCGCTGTATCGGTGTTCGATACCCGCACGCAGCGCGCGATGTCTGACGTGGCGGCCGGGACAACCGATGCGATTCCCGCCTGGCACAATGGTCGCGCCCTGATCATCCATCGCTATCAGTACGACTATCTTCAGCTCCTCGATCCGACGCGCGGCTGGGCGACCGTCGGCGAGTTTTCGCTCGAGCCCGGATGCGCGGGCCCGGCCAATCCCCAGGGAATCGCCTTCGGTCCCGACGATCGCGGCTACGTGAGCCAACTCGGCGACGCCAACGTGGCGATCTTGGATCTGTCTGCTCCCTCGCCGTCGGCCGAGCTCGGCGAGATCGATCTCTCCGCGTTCGATGGGGACGGAAATCCCGAGGCCGCACTTTCCGTGGCCTGCGGCTCCACGCTGTGGGTCGCGATCAATCGGCTCGACGCCCAGCTGGCCCGCAAAGGCCCCGACGAGCTCATCGCGATCGATCTGGTCAGTAGCACAGCCCTTGATCTCGATCCGAAGCGCCCTGGTCCCCAGGGCCTACGTAGCGCCGGCACGTGGGTACGGCAGCTCCGCCGTGACCCGCTCGATCCTGCCAGCCACACCCTGCTTGCCCTCTCGACGGGGATCGAACGCTTCGATCTCGCGGCTGGCACAGTTCGGTGGGCGGTGGCGCCCGAACGATTCGCGGCGGCTGGGCTGGGCGGCCCGCAGCAGCTGCAATCGTTCGCGGTGGCGCCCGACGGGCGTCAGGCGGCAGTCGCCGCATACGACGCCGATTTTGCTCAGGTGCAACTCTATATGATCGGTCTCGACGACCACGAGCCCGGGGTCGCCACCGCGTTCGCCGACGCCTTCGACTCCGTCGAACGCACGCTCGAATGGATCGGCGATCGCCTCTACTACGCGAGTCGCCGCCACGACGCACCCGGGATCTGGGTGTTCGACGCGACCGCCGATCTCCCCACTGTTCTAGCTGGCCCGATCGCAACCGGCCTTCCCCCTTACAGCGTGGTGGCGATCCCATGAGACGATGCGCCCTGGCCCTCGCGTTCACCACCAGCTGTGCGGATGCACCGCGCGCCGAACCAGCCCTCGACCAACCACCTGTGCGGGGGAACTGCCAGCCCGACGACGAGGACGACGACTCGTGGGCAGACTGCGTGGACACCATCGAGCCCGCGCCCGGGGTCGCGCACGGCCACGATCGCCTGCCCGACATCGTGCTCGGTCCACCGGTCCCGGGGCCGGCTGGCGCGGGCTCAACCGACGTCGCCTCGCTCGGTTGCGGTGGCACCATCACCGTCGCGTTCGCCGGTGATGGGATCGTCGACGGCCCGGGGCCGGATCTTCTCGTGTTCGAGAACCCGTTCGTGATCCCCGGTGGGACGTTTGGCGAACCGGCGCAGGTGCTCGCCAGCGACGATGGGGAGACCTGGTGGCCATTCCCATGCGCAGTCGACGGGAGCGCTCGCGGCTGTGCTGGCATGACAGCGGTCGAGCTAGCGGCGGCCACGTTGCCGCTCGATCCCGACCGAGCCGGGGGTGATTCCTTTGATCTCGCGGCCGTCGGCCTGCAGCGCGCGACATGGGTCAGACTGCTCGATCGGACCGCCGAGCACTATGGCGACAACATGTGGTGCCGAGGCCCAGCCGGTGGGTTCGATCTCGACGCGCTCGCGGCGGTGGGACCATGATGCCACGCGTCGCATGGTTTGCGCTCATGTTGGAGTTCGGATGCGCCCGACAGAGCGGAGCGGGGCCGGCCGCGGCGACACGCGTCGTTTCGCAGGTCGTGTTCGCGGACGAAGTGCTGTTCGAGCTCGGCGAAGCCACGCAGGCGCGTGTCATCGGCGTTTCTGCGCTCGCCGACGATTCCCGCTACAGCGCCGTGGCGACGAGTTGGCCGCCGACCGTGTCCCGGATCGGCGGAGGTGTGGAGGCGATCGTCGCCGCGCGGCCGGATCTCGTGGTGCTCGCCGACTTCTCGGCGGCGGAGACCCGCGCCGCGCTCGCCGATCTCGACATCGCCACCCTCACGCTTTCGGGCTTCAACGGCTTCGCTGACTACCGCAGCCGCGTGCGGGAGCTCTCCGCAGCGGTCGACGCCACCGACGCGGGGGAACGCGTGATTGCGGCCTTCGATCGCCGCCTTGCCGAGCTAGGTCGCGCGCCGGCGGCCGACGCCACCGTGGTGAGTTGGCAGGGTGGGTCGACCGCCGGTGCCAACACGATCTTCGCGGATATCTCCCAGGCCGCGGGCATGACCAACGTCGCGGCCGCGGAGGGCTGGGTCGGCCACGTACCCCTGGCCCTCGAACGGCTTGTCGCGTGGAATCCCGCCTACGTGGTCGTGCCGTGCGACGCACCTCCATGCCAAGCCGTCGAGCGGGAGGTTGCCGCGCAGCCGGGCGTAGCAGCCACGCGCGCCGCCCGCGAAGGTGGTGTGATCGCAGCACCCAGCCGCTTCCTCTATAGCACCGGGTCCGGCATGCTCGACTTGCTCGCGCTGCTCGTCGATCGGAGCGGCCGGCCGTGACCACGCGCGCGATCGCGGGGGGCCTGGTCACCGCGTTGGCCGTGATCTTGGCCGTCGCGTTGGTGGTCGGCCCCGGCGGCCTGGGTATCGGTGATGTGGTGCGGATCATCGCTGCCCACGTCAGCGGAGGCACGGTCTCGAACGACGTCGCCGATGCGCTCGTTTGGTCGCTCCGCGTTCCCCGGGTCCTGCTTTCCGCGATTGTCGGGGCCGCGCTTGGGGTCGCCGGAGCACTCACGCAGGGCCTATTCCGCAACGATCTCGCCGACCCAACGCTCATCGGCGTCTCGTCTGGCGCAGCCTTTGCCGCCGTGGTCGGGCTTGTGCTTGGCCTCGACGCCTACGGTGCATGGACCACGCCAGCCTGCGCAGCGCTCGGTGCAGGCGCGACGTTGCTCGTGTTGATCGCACTCGCCGCGACGGGGGCGACGGCCACCGCGCTCCTGCTCGCCGGTGTTGCCATCGGTGCCGCTGCCGGCGCAGCGACCACCTTCGCACTCGCATTCATCGGCGATCGATTCGATCTGGCGATCAAGGTCGTGCGCTGGCTGATGGGTAGCTTTGACGGCCGCGGTTGGGACCATCTCGCCGGGGCGATCCTACCGTTCACCCTCGGGATCGCGGGAGCGCTCGCGCTCGGCCGCGACCTCGACGCGCTCGCGCTGGGCGACGAGACCGCCGAGTCGCTCGGCGTCGCTGTTGGGTCGACTCGCCGCAACGTGGTCGCGATTGTGGCGATCCTCGTCGGTACGGCTACGGCCGTCGCCGGGGTGCTTGGGTTCATCGGCCTGGTGGTGCCCCACGTCATCCGGCGCTGGGCCGGCACGGAACATCGCCGCGTCGTTGCCCTGTCGGCACTACTCGGTGGCGTGGCGGTTGCGAGCGTCGACACGATCTCGCGGGTGGTGCCATGGGTTTTGCCGCCGGGAGCGATCACGAGCTTGCTCGGCGCGCCACTATTTCTGTGGATCCTGCTACGAGCCGAGCGCAGTGGGACACCATGACGGATCTAGTCGCCCACGACCTGAGTCTTTCGGTTGGCCCGGGCGCCAGACGGCGCTTGCTCGTTCGCGGCCTCGGACTCACCTGCCGTGCGGGGACCATCACCGCGCTTGTCGGCCGCAACGGCACCGGCAAGACCACCGTGCTGCGCACGCTCGTCGGTCTCCACCTCCCCGACCTCGGCACCGTCGAACTCGGTGGTGCGCAGTTGACAAGCCTGGCCCCGCGCCTGCGCGCGCGTCGCCTCGCGTGGCTGCCCGCGGGTAATCCGCCGTGGGGCGATCCGACCGGCCTCGCGCTGGCCCTGCTCGGCCGCACGCCACACCTCGGCCGGCTCGGCCGACCGCTGGCGGACGATGTCACCCACGCCCGCGCTGCGCTCGCGCGTCTCGACGCCAGTGGGCTCGCCGATCGTCGTTGGTCGAGCATGAGCGGCGGCGAGCGCCAGCGCGTCATGCTCGCGCGAATGCTCGCGAGCGAGGCCGACGTCCTCGTGCTCGATGAACCGACGATCGCCCTCGACATCGCCCACGCCTTGCGAGTGCTGGCGATGTGTCGCGGTTTGGCGGACGCTGGCGCGACCGTCATCATGTCGCAGCACGATCTCGACCTCGTCCGGGATCATGTCGATCACGTACTGTGTTTGACGGGCGACGCCGACCGCCACCACTTCGGAACACCCGCTGAGGTCCTCACCCCCGGGGGGATCGCCGATGCCTTCGGCGTGATCGCTCGTCCCGCCCAACGCATCGCGTACAGCCTGCCCGAGTGTTCGGCCGACTGATCCGCTATTGTCTGCTCGGCATGCGGGTCGCGGTCACCGGCGGTTCAGGCTTGCTTGGTCGGGCGGTGATCGCCGCTGTCGCTCGCACCGGTGGCGAAGCGATCGCGTGCGGGCGGACCGAGGACGACGGCCCAACCAGCCGACGGTGGGAGGCGAGCTCAGGCTTTGCGACCCCGTCCGCACTCGATGATGTCGACGCGGTTGTCCACCTCGCCGGCGAGAACATCGGCCGGCGGTGGACCGCCGATCAAAAGGCAGCAATCCGCAGCTCGCGAATCGCCGGCACGCAATCGATCGCCTTGGCCCTGGCACACGCGGCCCCGCGGAGGCGCGTGCTCGTTTCCGCCTCGGCAGTGGGGTACTACGGCGACTGCGGCGATGTACTCGTCGACGAGGAGCGGGGCCCGGGATCGGGCTTCCTCGCCCAGGTATGTCAGGGCTGGGAGGCGATGGCGAACTCCGCCGCCGCGGCCCAAACACGCGTCGTGGTGCTCCGCTTCGCAATGATCCTCGCGCGAGGAGGCGGCACGCTCGCCCGGCTGGCGCCGCTATTCCGCACCGGCCTCGGCGGCCGTCTGGGCCATGGTCGGCAGTGGATGCCGTGGATCCACCTCGACGATGCGGTCGCCGTCGTGTTGCGTGTGATCGCCGATCACAGCCTGCGCGGGGCGTTCAACACTTGTGCGCCCAACCCGGTGCGGAACTCCGAGTTCTCGGCCAAGCTCGGCCGGGCGTTGGGCCGACCCGCGCTTGTGCCCGCACCACGTTTCGCGCTGCGCATGGCGTTGGGCGAAATGGCCGATGAGCTGCTGCTCGCCGGCCAACGGGCAGTGCCCCGGCGATTGGAGGCGGCAGGGCACCGCTTCGCCTACCCGGAGCTTTCGCAGGCACTCGCAGCGGTGTTTGCGGATGACGATGCTACGGGCAGTCCGAGCTAACGCCCACCTTGAAGCTCCGATCACCCGCGAACGCGAACAGCCCGGTTGAATCATAGGCGTAGGGTTCGCCGCCAACCGTCGCCGCCCCTGCTGCGTTGCCCGGCGTATCGTCGGACCAGGGCACCGCAGAGCTTGTGCCCGCGTCCGGGTCGGGACCGGTTGGCCACCACCACGTCCGCCCCTCACGGAG
>CADEGN010000313.1 GCA_902826865.1 uncultured Myxococcales bacterium | reverse complement strand
AGGCCTCGGGCGCGACCAGCAGCCGAGTCTTGTCGCGCTTCATCGCGGAGACGATCAGCGCGGCGCACTTCTGGGCGGGCATCGTGCGCCGCTCGAAGAAGTCGATGACCCTCGCGCGGCGATCGGCGAGCTTCGCAGCGAAGCGCGAGTTCCTGGCGATGCTGGTCCGGATCCCTCCGGGATGCACGCTCATCACGCGGACATTGGTGCTCGCGAGTTCGGCCCCGATCGCCTCGGAGAACCCGCGGACGGCGAACTTGGTGGCGCAGTACGACGACTGTCCGGGCACGCCGATGATCCCGAACATGCTCGACAGGTTCACGATGTACGCCGCGTCGGACCGACGAAGGTGGGGCAACAAGAACTTGCAGCCATGGACGACGCCCCAAAAGTTGATCCCGACGATCCAGTCGAAGTCCTCGAGTGAGTGATCCTCGAACTCGGCGCCGACCGACACGCCAGCGTTGTTGATCAGGATATCCACCCGGCCGTGCTCGGCCATCACTTCGTCGGCGAGCTCGGCCATGCGTGCCCGATTTGCGACGTCCGCGACGTGGATCGACGCGCGGGTGCGACCGACCTCGATCAGCGTCTCGCGCAGCCGTGCCTCGTCGACGTCCACCAGCGCGAGGTCGCAGCCCTCGTCGCGCAGCGCGAGCGCCAACGCCCGGCCGATTCCACTCCCTGCACCGGTGATGACCGCGACTCGCCCCCTCAGATCTTTCATGCGGGGCCGAGCGTGCCGGCCCGCATCACCGCGCGCAAGTGCGGTTCAGTTGCCGCGCGGACCCCAGAGCAGATCGCCCATCATCGACGGCCGCTCGGTGTGCTTGGGTGGCGCCACACGCCGACTCGTGGTCAGTGCCGCCGAACCTCGGTCGGCGTCTTGCCGGTCCAGCGCCGGAACGCGCGATGGAACGCGCTCGCCTGGGAGAAGCCGAGCAGGAACGCGACCTCGCCGATCGCAAGCTCGCCGGCCTCGAGGTGGTGCATCGCGAGCTCACGCCGCAGCGCGTCGAGCACCTCCTTGTGCGAGGTGCCCTCGTCCGTGAGCCGGCGCGCCAAGGTTCGCACGCTCATGTGCAGCACCTCGGCGACGTGCTCGGCCGATGGATTGCCGCCCTGCAGCTCGGCCGCGAGCACCGAGCGCACGCGATCGACGAAGCTCTTCGTCTGCGGCAGCCGCTGGAGGAGATCCCGTGCGTGGCGATCGAGCACGCCGAGCAACCGTGCGTCCGCGCGGTCGAGCTCGAGCTCGAGCGCGGCGGCCGGCATCACGATCGCGTTCTCACCGACGGAGAACGAGAGCGGCGCCGCGAAGATGCGGCGGTGCTCGGACGTGTCGGCAGGCTCGCGATGCGCGAAGCGGACCTCGCGGATCTCGATCGCACCACGCGTCGCCGTTCGCGCGAGAATCACCATCGTGGCGAGGACGAACTCTGCGACCGCGCGCGGCACGGGCGGTCCGCCCGGCAAGCGGTGGCCCACGATCGCGAGGTCGCCCTCGCGATCGACCACGACACGCGCGACATCGTGGTTGAGGCGTTGGTACCTAGCGACCCGCTCCAGCCCCGCAGCGAGCGTCGGGCTGTTCACGAACGCATACGATTGCACGTCGAACACGCCGATGTCCGTCGCCTCGGCGACGTGCAATCCGAGCGCATCGTCGCCGGTGCGGACGATCGCGAGCTCCCACAGAGCGATCGCAACGCGGTGCGGAACGCGGGTCTCGGGATCCACGAGTGAGGCGGGATCGACACCAACGTCGGCGAGCGCCTGCTCGACGTCCACACCGTGCATCTGCAATCCCGCGAGCACCGGCCGCAGCATGCGGGTCGAGACACCGGCGGAAAGCGCGTCCATCGCCGTTCGCTACGATATCCGCCCCCTGACCGATCCGGTCAATCCCACTGGCAAGTGTGGTCAGTGCGCCGTTGGCCCGCCGGCCGTACATTGTTCACGAGGACGCGAAACCATGGAACTCCACACCGAGATCGAGATCGCCGCCCCGGCCGAGATCGTCTGGCGCATCCTGACCGATCTGTCCGCGTACCCGGACTGGAACCCATTCTTGGTCCGCGTCGACGGCGAAATCGTCGAAGGAGCGCGGCTCGAGGTCACGTTCGCGCCGCCCGGCGGCAAGCCGATGACCATGCGGCCGACCGTACTGCGCGTAACCCCGGGCCGGCACTTCGCATGGCTCGGTCGCCTCGCCGGCGTGCCGAAGCTGTTCGACGGCGAGCACAGCTTCGCGATCGAGCCGCTCGATGGCGGACGTGTACGCTTCGTGCAGTCGGAGAAGTTCGCCGGGATACTCGTCCCGTTCCTGCGCAAGATGCTCAACACGAGCACGCGCGCGGGCTTCGAAGCGCTCAACGCCGCGATCAAGGGCCGCGCAGAGGCAATCGTCGCGGGCGACGCGACTGCGCCGGTCCGCCCACGATGACGGCCGACGGAAAGACTTGCTCGTCCTTGCAGGTGCGTCAAGCACGGGCCCGAAGGACTGGCTGAACGCGGTGGCGCGTTCACGCGCCGAGGGCGGCTGGAACACAGCCGGCGGGGTTCACGCTTCGGCACACTCGGCCCGCGTTGAGCAAGCCGGGGCAGTCGCTTGCGTTTGGGCTGGACGACCTCGCCAAACTGGCTGCGGCCGCCACGCTTTCAAGCGAAGGTGTCGGCGGTTCAGATTGGTCCCGGTGCGGCGAAGAGCTCATGTTTCGGCAACCGAAGCGCATCCGGCTTCGTTGCGACGCCGCGCTCCGTGCTTCAAGATCAACCGCGACGGGGATATCTGTGCGCGACCAACGACTGCTTGCGCTGACTTGTGCCTGGCTTTTGGCAGGGTGCCCCTATCGCGACGACCTAATAACGCTAACGGGGCAAGCCGCCGGCGGGTCTGGATCTGCCGGCCAGACAAGCGAGGGTGAGGGGCAAACGACCGGCGGGTCTGGATCTGCCGGCCAGACGAGCGGAGGTGAGGGCCAACCGGCACCACCTTCCCCGATCCTCAACTACACCGATGTCGCGTCGGCATCGGCGTCGAACTTCGTGTGCATCTTCGGTCGGAATCTTGGCGATGCCCGCGGAGAAAGTCGTGTCTACTTCGACGACATCGCCCAAGCCAACGAGGCCGCGTCGTACGTGCTCTGGCAGCCCGCGACGCGCGGCACCGCGGCCCAGGAAGTGTGTGTGACGATGCCCGAGGGCGGGACGATCAACGGGGTCTCCGTCGTCGTCAATGGCATCCGCAGTAATACGCTACCAATGCGCCGACATGCGGGACGCACGCTCCACGTCGCGAAGAGTGGAGACGACGCCAACGATTGCCTTTCACAATCGACCGCGTGCCAAACGATAGCCCGCGGAGCTCACACGGCCGAACCCGGCGACACAGTTATCGTGCAGGCGGGCACGTACAGCGACATCGACGACCCGACGACATCGATCGTCGAGCTCTCAGCGAATCGCGGCGATCTTCACGGCACCGCCGAGTCACCGTACACGATCCGCGCCTACCCGGGCGAGGATGTAATCCTACTGAATGACGGCACAGCCGCTTGCGACGCAACCTTGTTCGTGGTGATCGATCACGTTCAGATCATTGGGTTCACCAGTATCGGGCAAAGAGCAGCGATCCTAGCGGCGCATGCACGGATCGCGAACAACGTCTTCCGGGATTCCAACGCCGACGGCTGCAACGCAGCGGAGGACGCAGTCGCCACGGGGCTCACGATACGCGACAGTGCGACCGACAGCATTGTGATTGGCAACGACATGCGCGACAGCAACAATAACGTGGCCGGGAACGGGGTAACCTTGAGAGGCGCTCGGCATGAGATCGCGTACAATCGAATCGAGAACAACTCCGCGTATGGCATCACTGGATTTTCAGACGCAGACATGTTCCCTGTAAATGACAACATCATTCGAAACAATCACATCGCATCAAACGGCGATGTAGGCGTACTGGTCGGATCAGGGGAGCGCAACTTCGTCATCAACAATGTAATCGTTGGTAACGGGATTGGCGTGCGAGTAGCGCACGCCCCCGCGACTGATCATTCCATCCAGTTCAATACCGTGGTTGATAATGTGGGGGCTTGCATTGAGCTGCGAAACTCGAAAGGAGATACAGTCCACAACAACATTTGCTTCGGGAACGGTGGCGATGCGATCGCCGTGGAGAGCTCTACGGATACGCTCGAGAGCCACAACTTGTTTGGCATCGACCCAGAATTCGTCGATGCCGCGGCGCTAGACTTCCGACTGCAGCCCGGCAGCCTCGCGCGAGATGCTGGAATGTTTTTTCTTTCGGCAACCGACGATTTCGACGGACTGGTACGGCCGGTGGGTCCCTCGCCGGATATCGGCGCCTTCGAATATTCCCCTGAAGCGGAGTAGGCCGAACCGAACTTCAGCGTGGCGCGGGCGCATCGCCGGGGGTTGGACGCGGTCGCAGCTGGTCGCGTCGGCCTCGCAGCTCTCGGCTCTCGACCGCGTCGGGATAGGCGGTTAAGAACCGTTCGATGGCGTCAGCTTCGTCCGACCGCCGCTTCAAAGCTCGAAGCGCACGGATACGTCCGAGCTCTGCCTCACGTTTCAGCGATCCGCCGCGTTCGAGGTAGCGATCGTAAGTTTTCAGCGCATCATGTGGCGCGCTGAGGTGCCGCAGTTCAAGGTCGGCGAGGCGCACAAGAGCCACCTGCGCTTGCGAGCTGTTCGGATACGCGTCGATCAACCGCGCGTACGCTCCCGCGGCGGATTTCCATTCACGTCTCCCCAGCTGGTCCCGTGCGAACGCTGCGAGCTCGGCCGCGGTGGGTACCGCACCGGGTGATTCGCTCGGACCACGCGCACTCCTCCGCGTGGACGGTGGCGTTGGCGGCGGAGCGGCGCTCGAGGGCGGCTCGACTCCCGCCTCCGCAGGCGGCAGAGGTTGTTCCAAAAGGTCCCACAGTGCGGTTTCCGTGGCACGGTCTGCTTGTGAGCGCGTCACCGGGCCTGCGCCGCTGCTTTCTACTCTCTCGTGCGCGTGAACGTCGAACGGGCCGTCGCCGAAATTCACGCTGGCCCGCCCCGAGAGCACCGTGACCACGTTGCTCGGTGTCGCAACGGTACCCGCCACCTCGAATACAAGCACCACTGCCCTTGCATCCACCGACGCCGCGCCCCCGCTCAACCGACCGTCGTGGTCTTTCGAGACCGCGGCCGCCACACGCCCTCGGCGAATGTGAATCTCAGGCGCGGTGCGCCCGTCGGGGGACTTCCGCACCTCGAACGCCGCGCCTGTATCACCGCACAACCGTATCGTTGGCGCCTCCAAGCATCCGGACACCACAAACGCCGCCTCACCGGCGACCACGACCTCGCTATCGAGCCCGGAAGCCATCCCGTCGGCGACGATCTCGCCCGACTTGACGATCATTTCCATGCCGTCGGGCGCATGCGAGCTCGCGGGCTGGCGATCAGGTTGCCACAGCAGCAAGGTCGCCGCAGCGGCCGAGCCGACGCCGATCACCAACACCCCGCGTCGCAGGACCCTGCGCCGCTGCGAGGCTACGTCGAGTTGTGGCCCACGGGCATCGAGCTCCAACGCGGCGTCAACGAGGCGTTTCGCCGAGGCCTGGCTGAGTGCAGGCTTGGCATCCAAGATCCCGCCCATCCGATCCCATACCTCTTGTTCGGCGCTCGCGGCCGCGTCCGATCGCTCGAACTCCTCACACCATTGGAGGTCGCCCGGCTCGAGGTCTTCATCCGCCGCACGTCGATCGGCCAGCCGGGCCCAGCGGTCATGCAGGCGGCTCATGATCTCACCCCCCTCAGGAAGCCGCCACGTTGTTCACGTAAGATGTGGCGTCGCACCTCTTGTCGTCCGCGAAGCAGGCGGTCCTTGATCGTGTTGGGTGAGGTGTCGAGCAACGTGGCGATCTCGTCGATCGAATACCCAAGGACGTACTTGAGGACGAGAACTTCGCGCTGGGCGAGCGAGACGCGGTCGAGGTACTCGCCTACGTCACCGCGGATGCTGTCCGAGACCGCGTTGACATACGCGGGTGCTGCAAGCGACTCCATCGCGACCGAGTCGGACTGATGCCCCCAGCGGCGGCGGCGGCGGCGGGCGAGCTCAATGCACGTCCGGGCCGCGATCCGATCCGCCCAGCGCTCGACTCCCGATTCTGCGCGAAATCCGGCCGCCGCTTCGAAGATCGCCACCAGAGCCTGCTGCGCGCCATCCTCGGCGTCCGCCGGGTGACGGAGGATCGCTGCGGCGACACGAAACGTTCGGTGGACGAGGCGATCGGCGAGACTGCGTTTGGCATCGCGATCTCCGGCCGCGACGTTCTGCATCAACCTAAGGTCCGCCAGGCGACGGTGCTGCCCTAGCTCAATCGCGCCGGAGTTGGTCGAGTCGGAGTGCACGCTACCGCCTTGGTCAGATGGTTGCTTCACAGCGACAGCTGTGCGCCAGCTAGCACATCCGGAGCCGCACGAGCCTCGGTCAATGGGGAGACGACGGCCGAACCGGTGTCGATGTGCCAGCGCGTCGGGGTCACCCGAACGCTTGCTCCGACGGCCGCAACGAACCAAAGCGGGACCTTGCGAGAGGGGCGGTACGCCAACCGCACGCGTCCACCGACGACGAACGGGTAGTGGAGTGCCTTTGCGGTCACCGGCGGGTCCACGCGCTGGATGCTCGCCTGCCGACGAACGACTTCGAATCCGGTCCACAACTCCGGGTTGAGTGCGATGCGATCCCACTCGACGCGATAACCGACGGCAGCTTCGACGGGGAATCGGGTGACGCGCAAGCGCACGTCGTGCGAATGCACCTCTACGGGGGCCCAAACACTTCCAGAAGCAGCCACCGTGAGATGGTTGCGAAACTCCCAACCCAATTCGAGTCGACCTCCGCTGGCCCAAGCGACTTCCCGCGCGTACTTGCTCCCCACATAGGCGACAGCCAGCCTCAGGCGCCCCCGCTGCCTCGCCGGCTCGGGAGGAACCGCCGCGGTGGCGCGCGCCCGGCTGAGCTCGTGTCGCTCGAGCAGGCCGAGTACCACCTCCCGCGCGACCACGACGGCCAGTTCCCAAGACTCGACGGAAAGCCCGTTTCCCGTGGGCACGCGCCGCTGATACATGCGGCCCGTCTCGAGTTCCTGCGCCAACAAGAGCAGCGAGCCTTCCTCTTGTTCGAACCACAGCAGGGCCAACGGCAAGGGGGACTTCGCCGGATCGGCGACGGGCCGATCGTCTTCGGGTGCGGCCGTCCGAAGCACAACGACGACCGCCACATCCATGAAGTGCGCCCGCACGATCTGGCGGGCCACGTCGTGGAGCTCCGGTTCGAGCTCCTTGGGCAGCGTGATCGATACCTCGGGTCGGGTGCCACCCGTGGTCGGAGTAACTGCGAGGCCGAGACCGAGGCACCACGACAACACCTCACTATCTTCCTCGGCGTGCTGCGACGAGTCAAATGTGATCGCAGGCGCGGCGACGGAGTCTGTGGTCGCGGCTTGTGCCGAAGACGCGGACCGTGCGCGCGGATTCGTCGAGGGTCACGCATCGCGACGGTTGTGCGTTTGCATGCCGCCGGCACTACTGCGCACTCGCTGCGGAGCATCGCAGAGTCGCGCAACACTCTCCTCGCGTGACGGGGTCGTCGAAGATCGCCCATTCGTCACTCCGTCGCCGTCGACCCGACGACAACGAGGGCGAAGCGTTGATCTCGCACGCCGCCAGAACCGCATGCCCACCAAGTTCTTTGGGTGCTGGCGCCGGGAACGCCGTGACCACGCGGATGATTCCCGGGGCAACAAAAAATCGGGGCAGACACCTTCCTTTTCTCGGGGACGCGCAGTGGTTCCGCGGCGCGGACGCGGGCTTGGAAGTGATAGGGGCTTGGGGCGGACACGGTCTGGCCGCGTCCGGACCCTCGAAAACGTACAGTGGGGGGCCCCGAGAAAAAGGGCGGATTTTTTTTAGGTGCGGATTTCGGCAACGACACGAGTCCCTTGAGTTCGCGTAGTTACGTAAAAGCCGGCGGGCGAGCGGGCCCTTCGCGGGCTCGCGCTCGCCGTCGAAGACGCGGAGCGCAACGACCAAGCGAGACTTGAAGGCGGTCGGCCGGTCGGGTCGTACGGTCGGATCCGAGCCCAGCAGATGCCGACGTGCTCGCCGATCTGGTCGACGTAATCGCGCTCGCGGTGCCAAAGAACCTCATCGACGCCGATCGCCCGACTTCCGTCAGACCGCGGTGTTCCATCGCCACTGCACGGCGCTCCACGGCGAAGAAGAAGATCGTGACCAAAAAAAATCCGCCCGTTTTCTCCGGGCCTCGCACTGTATGCACCGAGATCCGGGCGCGGCCTGGCCGTGTCTACAACCTCGGACCGCTCCCCCACGCGCGCAGTTGCGGGCGAGGAACTACGGCGTGTCGCCAAGACGAGGAAGGTCTGATGCCCCCACCAACTCCCGCGATCGTGGCCGGTCGGCCCGGTTTCCTGCGGTGTCCCGCTGGACGGGGCCGGCGCCACCCCAAGGTGACCGATCGCCAGAGCGCAGGTCGACGCCGGCGCGCGGCGGCGCGCCGACC
>CADEGN010000312.1 GCA_902826865.1 uncultured Myxococcales bacterium | reverse complement strand
CGACGCCTCCGCTCAGCGCGCGCTTCTTCCCCCATCGCTTGTTTCAGGACTAGTCCACCTCTACCCGAGCAGTTCCACCTCGACTCGCGCGTCGTTGAACGTCGCACCGCCGCCGAAGTCGGTGAGCTCGTCGGGACTCAGCGAGTTCGCCGTGGCGCCGTTCTTGGTCGCGCGAGCCCACAAGCCCTTGGGCAGCATGACGACGCCTGGGCGCACGAGATCGTCGACCGAAAGCGAAACGTGGACCTCGCCGAGTTCGTTCCACACCCGCACCACGACGCCGTCGACGAGCCCGCGCGCTGCCGCGTCGCCGGGGTGCATGACGAGACGCGCGGGACGGCGATCGAGTTGTCCGAAGGTGGAGCTGATTGTCTTCCGCGATGCGGGGCTGACCAACGACAGTGGGAACCTCGAGACGAGCTCTCGGTAGTGGTAGAGGCCACCGGGCGCGGCGCTGTCGAGCTCTGCCGGGCAGAGGTCGACCTTGCGGTCGGGAGTACGAGGGAACTCGCTGACGAACTGGATCGGGCGCTCAATCGTCGCAAACGCGACGTCGCCCTCCGCTAGCATCCCGGCGAGTCGTTCGCCATCGTGGCTACCAGCAAGCACCGCGGCGACGAGTTCGTCGGGCGTGCTCGGGTCGCCGGGCCGCGCCAGCTGAAGTCGCTCGCACAGCGCCCCGAACACGTCGAGGTTGCTGCGCGCCTCGCCCACGGGCGAAACCACCGGCCGACTGCGCTGGATAACCTGCGCACCGTAGCTCGTGCGTAACTCGTCGTGCTCGAGGAATGTCGTCGCTGGCAGCAGCACGTCGGCGTAACGCGCGGTATCGGTCATCACTTGATCGAACACAACCGTGAAGAGATCCGGGCGCAGTAGTCCGCGGCGGATCAGCTCGGCATTCGGCAAGGTGGCCAGGGGGTTGCCGTTGTAAACGAAGAGTACGTGCACGGGTGGTGAGGCGTCGGCCGCCAGCGCGCGCCCAGCTTGGTTCATGTTGACCACGCGCGTGTTGGTCTCGGGCTCCGCGGCAGCGCGGAGCGGCTCGAGTGCGAGCATGCGCGAGTTGCTCATGGTGTAGCCGCCACCCCGCACGCCGAATTTTCCCGCGAGGGCGGGCAACGCGAGGATCGCTGCCGTCGCGGAACCCCCGTTGCGATTGCGTTCGCCGCCCCAGCCGCAGCGGATGACCGCCGGGGAGCTCGCGCCGAAAAGTTCTGCGAACCGCTCGAGCGCGGATTGCGGCACATCGGCGATCTCGGCGGCGCGGGAGATACTCCACGGCTCTGCGCGCGCGAGTAGTTCCTCCGCTCCACGGGTGTGCGCGCGTAAGAACGCGTGATCGATGGCGCCGTGGGCGGCGAGCCAGTTGGCGATCGCGAGGGCGATCGGTAGGTCTGTGCCTGGCCGCGGTGCGAGGTGTAGATCGGCTTGCTTGGCCAACGGTGTTCGCAGCGGGTCAATGACCACGAGCTTGGCCCCGCGTTCGCGTGCGCGGTTGATCGGCGGCACCAGATGGATCCCAGAGGCCGATGGATTCACACCCCAGCACACGATCAGGGCTGCGTGCTCGTAGTCTTCGAGCGCGACCCCGGCCATCTTGCCGTACAGGCCGAGTGCGGCCGCTCCGGACGGCGCTGCACAGACGGTGCGGGCGAGTCGGGAGGCGCCGAGCCTGCGAAACAGCCGAGCATCGACGCTGTCCTGGGTGAGCACGCCATTGCTGCCGCCGTAGCCGAGCGGAAGGATCGCTTCACCACCATGCTGCGATCGAACACGCGCGAGCTCAGTAGCGATCCGTTCCAGGGCTTCGTCCCAAGTGACGCGTCGGAACCCGCCCTCGCCCTTGGCTCCGTCGCGGATGGCGGGGTGGAGCAGGCGATCGGTGCCGTACATATGCTCGGCGAAACGCCTCACCTTGCCGCAAATGAAACCGGCGGTGAGCGGATTGCGTTGATCGCCATCAAGCGCGGTGACTCGCCCGTCCTCCACCTGCACGGAAAGGCTGCAGGCGTCCGGGCAATCGAGGGGACAGGCGCTCGTCGTCGCTGGCATGACCCCTGAAGGGTCTCACCGGCGGTCGCGGGCGCGCAACGTCAACACTTCAACCCCGTCGTCGGTCACGAGGACGGTGTGCTCCGTCTGGGCGGACAGCCGGCCGTCGGTAGTCACGGCGGTCCAGCCGTCGTCGAGGATGTCGCAGCGCGAGGTCCCCTCGTTGATCATCGGCTCGATCGTGAAGGTCATCCCGGCGCGCATGCGTATGCCGGTGCCACGCTTGCCGACGTGCGAGACCTGCGGCGCGGTGTGGAACTCGCGGCCAATCCCGTGGCCGCAGAACGCCTCGACCACCCCGTAGCCGTGCTCCCGCGCCGCGTAGTCGACGATTGCGGCCCCGATATCACCGATGCGCTTGTTGGGGCCAACCTCCTGGATGCCCAGCCACATCGAGCGGCGCGTGACATCGATGAGTTTCTGCGCGGCCTCGCTGACTTGGCCAACGGTGAACATCTCGGACGTGTCGCCGTGGTAGCCGTCGAGGATCGTCGTGATATCGAGGTTGACGATGTCGCCCTCGCATAGCTTGCGATCGCCCGGGATTCCGTGGCAGACGACCTCGTTGATGGAGGTGCAGATCGAGCGCGGAAAACCCTTGTAGTTGAGCGGCGCCGGGATCGCGCCGCGCGCGATGATGAAGTCATGGCAGAGGCGATCGAGCCGGTCGGTCGTCACGCCGGGTTGCACGTGGGGTTCGATGAAATCGAGCACCTCCGCGGCGAGGCGGCAGCTCGCGCGCATCTTGTCGATCTCGGCTCGGCCTTTGATTTCGATCGCCACGTTGGGAGGGCGCAAGAAGCGCGTAACCAGAGTCTACGCGATCCTCACGCCGCCGGCACGCTTTGCGGGCCTGGCGAGGTCGGCACGGCTGTGCCAGGCTCCGCTCGCCGATGGCGGAGGCCGCTCGAGGACTCGCGGTGCGAACCGCCGACGATCTGCTCGACGATCTCGCGCAGCGACGGTTCGTGGTCGTGAGCGGCAAGGGTGGCGTGGGTCGCACCACCATCGCCGCCCTGTGCGGGGTCGCACTCGCGGAGCGCGGGCGCAAGGTCTTGGTGGCGACCACCGGTCACGACGATCGTCTGGCCTGGATGCTCGGCGCCGCGCACCTTTCGGACGCGCCGCAGTCGGTCCAGAGTCGGCTTTGGATCCAACGCCTGTCGCCGGGCACCTGCATCCGCGAGTATGGGGCGTTGGTGTTGCGAAGCTCGCGGCTATCGTCGGCGGTCTTCGACAACCGGGTTGTGAGCCCGCTTCTGCGCGCGATCCCGGGGCTCGACGATTTTTCGCTCGTGGGCAAGGCGTGGCACGAGGCGTTCCGGGGTGGCGCGTACGACACCGTGATATTCGACGGTCCCGCCACCGGCCACCTGCTCTACACGCTGGGTGTGCCGCACGCCATCCTCCAGACCATCGCGCCCGGGCCACTGACGCGTGAGGCCGAGCTGATGCGCGCGCATTTCTGCGATCCCGCACAGACCCAGGCGGTTCTTGTCGGTCTTCCCGAGATGTGGCCGCTCACCGAACTCGGAGATCTGGGGGCCGCGCTGCGCCAGCAGCTCGGCATCGCCGTTGCGGCCGTGGTGGTCAACGGCTTGTGGCCCGCCGATGTGCCGCCGCTGCCGCAAAATCCCGACAACCCCAGGCTCGCCGAGTTGTTTTCCTCGCTCGACGGCATTGGCGCGATCGGACGACGGCAGCGCGGTGAAGTCGCGCAGTGGCGAGCCGGCGACGCGGCCGCCAGCTGTGGTAGCCGGCGCCTGGTTTTGGTGCCCTGGCGATTCGGTGGCGTGTGTGACGCAACGGCCCTGCGGGGGCTGCTGGAGTTCCCGCGCGGGCAGTTGCTCGATCACGGAGGCGCAGCGTGAGGTTCGAGCTCACACAACAGCTGACCGAGCTCGACGGTGTCTCCTGCAGCCACGGCGACGCGGGCGACCGACCCCGCGGCTACGGTGCGGACTTCGTTTTCCATCTTCATCGCCTCGACGATCACGGCCGGCGTGTCAGCCGCGACCACGTCGCCTTCGGCCACGAGAACCCGCACGATTCGACCGGGCATCGGCGAGCGAAGCGATCTCGCGGCCGCGCCCGAGCTGGCGCCGGCGTGCACGTCGGCAAGTGCGGCCTGCTGCGCCGTCATGACGGCGACCTGGTGGGCGCGACCGCCTTCAGCAGCGAAGCTGGGTACGCGCGTCGGCGCAACCGTCACCACCCGATGCGTACCGTCATGGCTGTCGCGTACGCTGACCCGGCCCTCGGGCCCGAGCGCCACGGCGAAGCGGCGATCGCCCACCCGTACCGTCGCGTCGGCACCCGTGCGCTCGACTTCCACCACGATCTCGCGGGCGTCGTCGATGCGTACGCGGTATGTCTCGGGCCCGCTCACGGCAGCGGAGCGTAAGCGATGCCAAGCGAGTCGTCCACGCAGGCGTTTTCCCGGGGGCCGGTCTCGGCCAACCGCCGCATTGAGCTTGTGGTCGGTCCAGGTGGCGTCGGCAAGACAACACTTGCGGCGGCGCTCGGCATGCGAGCCGCGGCCGAGGGCCGCAAGACCATCGTCGTCACGATCGACCCGTCGCGCCGTTTGGCCCAGGCCCTTGGCCTGACAAGCGGCCAGGGCCGCCGCGGGGAACCCGTGCGTGTTGACAACGCACCCGGTGACCTCTGGTGTTTGCTGCTCGACACCGAGGCTACCTTCGAGACGATCGTGCGCGTAAATTCCTCCGATCACACCAAGGCCGAGGCGATGCTCGCCAACCCGATCTACAAGGCGATGGTTCGCCACCTTGGTGGTGCGCTCGAGTACGCCGCCACCGCCTGCGTGCAGATGCTGCACGCGGAGGGGCGCTACGACCTCATCGTACTCGACACGCCGCCCACGGCGAACGCCATCGAATTTCTCGAGGCGCCGAAGCAGATCGCGGAGGTCGCCACCAATCCCGCCGCCAAGATGCTGGCAAGCTCAGGGCGGATCGGCATGAAGTTCTTCGGGCTCGGCAGCGGCGCCCTCATGAAGGTCCTCGAGTGGGTCGGCGGCGGGGCGTTCGTCGCCGACCTCGGCCACTTTCTCGGCGAGTTTCGGATCATCCTAAGTGAGTTTCAGCGCCGCGCCGGCCTCTTCGCCGATCTTCTGGCTTCGCCGGCCACCGGGGTGGTGCTCACCACGGCTGCGACGGAGTTTAGTGTGCGCGAGGCCCTCGAGTTCTTGAACGTGCTCGGTCGCCACGGGCTGCGTATCGATGGGGTTGTTCTCAATCGAGTCGATTCGCCGCCGCCTGCTTGGCCGGGCGACGACGTTGTGCTCGCCGGCCTCGATCGGCCCGGCGACCGCGATCCCTCCGAAGTTCTCGCTCGGCTGCGGGACCTCCATCGTCACCTTGGGGAGCAGGCCGACCGCGCCGCGGCGGCGCGACGCGAGATGCTGGCGCGCCAGCCCGGCGTCCCGCTTGCCTGCGTGGCCCGGATGGATCCACCGCCCTCGAGCCTTGTGGATCTGCAGCGGCTCGGCGACACGCTTTGGCCCGGGTCTTGAAGCCGTGGATTTGCCGACCGCGAGACCGGTACCCAGCGCACACCGAGACAGCGCCGATCGGCTATCCTACGCCTCTCGTGAGTCTCAGCCGCCGTAACGACACCGTTCAGTGGGTACGCGTGCGCGCACGCGTCGTCGGGCTCGTCCAAGGCGTGGGCTTCCGCGCCGCCGCCCAGGCCAACGCAGCAAGCCTTGGGTTGCATGGGTTCGCGCGCAACGAAGCCGACGGGACCGTCACTGTCGAGATCGAGGGCGTGCAGACCAAGGTCGACGCCTTGATCGACTGGTGTCGCCAGGGTCCGCCCGGGGCCCGCGTTGACGACGTCGTGGTGCTGACGATCACGGCGACGCACTCGAGGCTGCCGTTCGAGATCAAGAGCTAAGCTTCCACGCCCAGGCTCCCACGCCTAATCTCCCACCCCTAATCTCGCAAACACTCGCCAGCGGTGCGGCCCATAACGACGACGATCTCGGTGCCCGATGGTTGAGGCGGCGAACTCGACGCTGCCGACGAACGATGGCGCGACGGTCTTTCCACGGCTTGCGCGGCACGCCGCTGGACCCGTCGGGCACCGATCCGCACGGGCCTTCAGCAAGCCGGCATCGATGCGACTCGACCGCTGCGGCCAGCCGGCCAGATAACGCGCAATCGCATCCCGCCCGGGGTGCTCGATCGCGTCCACCTGGCGGGCGTTGCTGGGCGAACCCTGACGCAACTTGGGCCGCGCCCGTGGCACCATAGGCAGGCGCGTCGCATCCGCGACCGGCGCACTGGTCCCATGCTCCTGGCCGCTGGCAGCACCTCGCCGTTCGTCGAGGATCTCGCGCTCGCGCTTGGGGTCGCCGCGGTCACCTCTGTGGTGTTCCGTCGGCTCGGGCAGCCGGCGGTGCTCGGCTACCTGATCGCGGGGCTGATCGTCGGGCCGTACCTGCCATTGCCTCTGTTCGCCGATCCGGGGCGCGTCGCGGCGTTGTCGGAGTTCGGCGTGGTCCTGGTCATGTTCGGGATCGGCCTGCACTTCAGCCCCCGGGACCTCGCCGAGGCCGTCCCCAAGGCCGGTCTGGTCGGACTGGTCCAGGTCAGCGCGATGCTGTGGCTCGGCTTCGTTCTGGGTCGAGCGTTGGGGTGGGCGGTGTTGTCCAGCGTGTTTCTGGGCGCGACCCTGGCGATCTCGAGCACGATGGTGGTGGCAAGCGCGATCGAGGAATCCGGGCTGTCGGCGGGCCCGCGCGAGCTGGTGTTCGGGGTCCTGGTGATCCAAGACCTGGTCGCGGTGGTGATGATCGCGGCGTTGACCACGGTCGCGTCGGGTACCGGTCTGCAGGCGCTCGAGCTGGCGATGACCACTGCCAAGCTTCTCGGTTTTCTCGCGGTGCTGGCCGTCGCGGGGCTGCTGATCGTGCCGCGTGCGCTGCGGATGGTCGGGGCGATGGCCCACGCCGAGACCCTGTTGATCGCCGCGACCGGCCTGTGCTTCACCATGGCGTTGCTCGCGGCCAAGGCCGGCTACTCGGTCGCGCTGGGGGCATTCGTCGCTGGCTCGCTCGCGGCGTCGTCGGGGCTGGCGCCACGGATCGAGCCGCTGGTGTCGCCCATCCGAGACCTCTTCGCCGCGGTGTTCTTCGTCTCCGTGGGCATGATGGTCGACCCGAGCATGCTCGGCGACGTGTGGCACCTCGCGGTGATGGTTGCGGTAATGGTCGTGGTCGGGCAGCTCGTGGTGGTGTCGATCACCGCGTTCGTGGGCGGTAACGGGCTGCGGCGTTCGATCCAGGTGGGGCTCGCCTTGGGCCAGATCGGTGAGTTCTCGTTCATCCTGGCCCAGCTCGCCGTGCACGCCGGTGTCGCCGACCCGACGTTCGTGCCGATCGTAGTCCTGGTCGCGATCATCACGACGACGACGACGACGCTGGCGGTGCGGCACTGCGAGCGGATCGCGGCGTGGATCGATCGCAAGCTGCCGCACCGGGTGCACACCGTCGCAGCGCTGTACGAGTCGTGGATCGCCTCGCTGGTCGAGGCCCGCCGGGGCCGGCGGATCGTCGGCATCCGCAGGTTCGTGCGGCTGGCGGTCATCGACGCTGCCGCGCTGGTCGCCGTCGTCGCCGGCGGCGCGATCGCGCGGCGCCATGTCGTCGACGCGGCGGAGCGCTCGGGCATCGACCGCGAGGTCGCGGTGATCGCCCTGGGGGTCGTCACCGCGGCAGCGGCGGCGGTGTTCGTCATCGGGATGATCCGCTGCGGCCGCGCGATCGGTGGAACGCTGGCACGGGCCGCGCTGCCGCGGGGCGCCGCGGGTACCGACCTCGCGTTCGCACCACGGCGCGCGCTGGTGGTCGTGCTGCAGGTCGCGGCGGTGCTGGTGCTCGGACTTCCGGTGTTGGCGATCACCCAGCCGATGCTGCCGGCGTGGTTGGGGGTTCCGGCATTCGCGGTCGTGCTGGGCGTGGTCGTCGTGTCGTTCTGGCGCCGCGCGGACGAACTCGACGGCCACGTGCGCGCCGGCGCCGAGGCGGTCGCGGAGTTGCTGCGCCAGACCGCCGGTGAGCCGGGTCGCTTCGAGGCCGAGCACATCGAGCGGATGTTGCCGGGGCTGGGAGACATCACCTCGGTGCCGCTCGGCGTCGGCGCGCCGGCGTGTGGCCGCACGCTTGCCGAGCTCGATCTGCGTGGACGCACCGGCGCCACGGTGCTGGCGATCGACCGCCCCGACGGGGTGCGGGCGGTCCCCGCCGGGCACGAGCCACTGCGCGCGGGCGATGTGCTCGCGCTGGTTGGTACGACGGTGGCCATCGCCGAGGCCCGCGCGTTGCTGCTCGGAGGTGGCGATCCGGTCAGCCCGGCGTGACGCTGGCGTCCGCGTGCCGGGATCGTCGGGTGCGCTTTCTACCCCGGAAACGGGACCAGCTCTACCACTGTCTCGCCGAGATTGACGGGCGCGGTGTAAGGCCTACCGAACATTTTGGAAACATAGCTTTTGTCAAACATGCCGCTGCCGACGGTGCGCAGCTGCGCGACAAACTCAGTCGTAAACCTTTGGGCGAGCTGGGGCGCCCAGCGCGAGCTCGG
>CADEGN010000311.1:4027-8666 GCA_902826865.1 uncultured Myxococcales bacterium | reverse complement strand
CCTTGATCCGGCCGTATCGGCCAAGACCCGAAGGTCCAAACCCGTACGGTTACGTGCAGCGGGGGCCCGGTTCGTGTAACGCGCGGCGGTGCGGCGGTGCTACTTCGCGCTATTGCGGCGGTTCGAGGTGGAGCAATGGCGCGGGTTGACACTCAACGATGGTCTTCGGCGTCTCCCGCCCATTGGCGATCAGGTCTTGCCTGTATCCCGGCCGAAGCGTGCGAAGTCGCTCAGGAGACGGAATCGCGTAGGCGACCTCGGTCACCACTACCCGCACCGGCGGAGGCGTCGACATTCGGCAGTGATACTCGCCCAGGGCCGCCCAGACCCAGCGCGCGTTCCCAAACCCGCCGCCTCGAATACGTCGATCAACGTTTCGCGTCCAGAGCGGGCCGGGTCCGCTTCCGCGGGGATTCATGTCGATGTCGACAGCCAGCGCCGCCGTGGCCCCGCCCCCGTGCTCGACGTACACCCGCGTGAACACGTTGTCTCGGGCAGCATCCGGTGCGAACATTGCCCACTGCTGACGACTGAAAGTTGGACCCAACCACCAGCCTGTCACGTCCCGCACCGAAGCGCGTCCCACAGCCCCTGGCTCCGAGAAGCCGGTGCTCATCCACGCGCCGCAGGCAAAGATATGCCATGCAGCGAGGACATCCTTGCTGGAAAGTACATGCCAGCCGCGGGCGTTCCCCGCGCCGACCCACAGGGCGCCGGCCGCGACCAAGCACGCTGCAGCGTATGGGCTGCCGACGAAGAAAGCGGCCATTACGGCCGCGAACATCGAGCACACGCTGATAAGCCGTCCGCGCGCTGCCAGCCATTCGCGAAATCGCGTTGCGCTGCGTGTCCCCTGTGACTCATGCGCCAATCCGGCAACAGACTCGCCGGATAGAGCATTTCGACGCGGATCTAGGAATGCAATGCAAAGCACCAGCATCAGGGGTTGGAACATCGAGATGTCAAGCGTGGTCCACAATACTACTTGGAAACAGACCATTCCGCTCATCCAAGCACGAGGGCTGGTCACCCACCCTAGAGCTGGAAAAGCGAGTGCAGCGGCCGCGATCGCACACCAGCTCAGAAGCATGATCGTTGCGAGTCGCCCCGCGCCCGGCGTGTGCCAAAGCCCCACGCTGGCCAGTACGACCGCCAAGGTTGCAAATAAATAGGATGCGCCCCGGGGAGCACCGGCAAGTGCGGCACGCACGGCCGTAGAGCGCCGAACTGAACCAAAATACAGCAACCATACCCCCGCTTCGAACGCAATCGTCGCCCAGGTAATTGCTGTCAGTGCCCACCCCGGCACGTGGACGAGGAGGGGCGCCCAGTCGAATCGGGCCAAATGGTCGTTCAGCAGGACGTCATAGACTGCCGCGCCGTTGTGCCAGGTGGTCCCGGACTTTCTCAGCGCTCCAACCACGTAGACGAAGCAGATCTGCAGGGCGATCATCCTGCGACCAAATGCAAACACCACACAACGAGAGACGCCTCGGCGCCGCTTTCGTACTGAGAACCCTCGATGAGAGCCCGAGACCACGAGCCAGAAGAGCACGATTCGAAACACGAGTTCCGTTGAGTGCCAATACAGTGTGTTCGCGCACGATAGGAAGTGAAGTAAGACGAGCGCGAGCACCCCGGGCACCCAACGAAAGACGCCTATCGTATACGCTCCGAGTAATGCGAGTAGTGCAGAATAGAGGCACCATGCTACGGTCGGGCTCCGCCAAACGAGGAGGGGCGACGCACAGCCCCCGCGCAGGAACTGAACGATCTGGATCGCCGACCAGTCGTCGCCGCACTCCAAGCCGCCCGTGAACCGACGGCACACATCCGGCACCCCAAGGAGCCCCCTGTCCGTGAAGAGAAACTCCAGGTGGGGGCTGAGCGCAACGAGGTCGAGAATGCAAACGACGCAGAACGCCGCGCGAAGTTGACCAAGACGCCGTGGGTCCTCGAGCTCCCACCACCATGCCCGCCACGCCTGAGGGACGCTTAACCCCGCGAATAGCACCGCGAGCAACGCAAGCAGCAGGATGAGGACAGTGCTCATCCGAGTGATTCCGCAGGGATTACCAGTTCCGAGAGCCGCGCGACGTCAGCCGGTGCGGCGTTCCGCGCCACTACACCTCGGCCGTCGCGGAGCCAGGGGAACTCCTGGGCAAGAACCTCAGCGTCTGGGCAGACACGTTGATGATACTGGAGTAATAAGGCAATCAACTCACCACAGGGAATCCTCGATTGAATGGCGGTATGAAGGAGCGAAACCGTCAACTTGGGAAACCTCTCGTCATGCGCATCGAGCAGACGCTGCAGGACTTCACCGAGAACCTCGTGTTCTGCACTCGAGAACCGTGCAGCACGAATAGATGGCCTCAGTCGCACAGGTGTTTCATTCGGTCGCGCAACGCCCCAATATTCTCCAATCACAATGAGTGAATCGACGGCCGACAGTGGAACTCGCGCATTAAGCGCAAGATAATGCGCGGCGCCGAGATGGAGCGAGCGGCATTGATTTCGCAAGAGCGCGATCGAGTACTTGGTGTACCGATGCGCGCGTGCCCTTGCCCACCAGGTCGCAGACTCAGCACCCAACCATTCGAAGGTCCGCACGTCCGATCGCGGTGCGCCATCCACTGATCGAGCGAATAGTCTTAGGACCACTCGCTGGCGCACGCGCGCAGGTGGCGTCAAGCAGAACATGTTCCAGCGCTGGTCTAGCCAAGCCCATCTCACAATTCGCCGAACAAACTCCGGGGCGTGACCACCCAGCACCGGCCAAAGCCACGCGTGGAGGATGGAAATCCCAGCAAGGACAGTAGTTACGGACGGTTCAAAGACCGAAGCAAGGTCACCCCAACCGAGGAACAAGGGCACACCCGCAATCATGATCCAGGAGAAGTACTGCACAGCAAGCAAGGTCTCAATCGCGATGTGGAATAAGATAAGGACGGCAACAAGAACGCCTGTAGTCTGCATTCCGGGCTGACTGAGGAGTATGACGGACGCAATGATCTCGGCGAAAATAGTACTCCAACACGCGACGGATCCACGCCAGCCTCTGACCCAAGCCACGGGAACCGCAGTGCGAGCAATGCCTTCTTGAAGAAGGGAGAGAGTCAACGCTGTCCCATTGCGCCAGCTCGAATTACGAAGCTTTGCGATGCCTGCATGGAAGTAGACTGCCGCATAGTGGCCCTTGAGTATGAATAGTCCCAGGGCGGCCTGTTCCAGCGTCCCGGGGCGGTCCGCCGGGTCGGCAAACATTGCATCAACGCTCAGCGAGGCACCGGAGCCCGAGAGAAAAAGAACCGCCAAAAGGTTTCTCAGAAGCGCGTCACCCCCGTACAGAATATGCGGATTTCGCGCGTGGAGGCTAACGAGTGTCAGCCAGGCACAGAACGCAGCGAGCCCGGTCGTCGCCCCGACAAGCAGAAGGGCAAGCGCAGCCACGTGGCACAAGAGGACTCGCTCAACATTTCGGGTGCATGGTGAAAGAAGCCGGAACAGGGACATCCGTCGAGCTACGTGTCTAAACGCGTACGGAGGAAGAACTCCAACGTCCGTCAACCACGTGTTCCGTTCGCGCCATAAGCTCCAAGCGTTGAAGAGCGCAACACACGAAATGCTGATACGAAACCACGCAAGAGCAGTGTCCGGAGCCATGAACCAGGAATGCACGTCGGTCCTACTTCAAATCCGACGGGCTTCTCGCTGGATTCCTCATCGCGAGCTCGGTCAGATGACACAGCTCAGTTTGAAAGTCTGACCTGGTTGACGCGGACACTCGTGGGTACCCGTGCATGATCCGCGACGCGGGGTCAGTGAGCCAAGCTTCAGCCGCTTCAGCCGCTTCCGTGCTCCGTGTCGTCATCGGCTGGGGGATTGCCAGGTCCGGTCGGATCTGAGCCGGCGGTTCCGCTGTCGTCCTCTCCCCCAAGCGTCAAGAGTTTGAGGAAAAGGCCCCATGCCTCGCCTATCACGCCGCTCGGGTTCGGCAACGCGGACGCTGGACCGGCAGCGTCCGCAAGCATGCGCCGTAGTTGCTCACGTACAGTTTGGTCGATAGACGTCGCGTCCGCGGCATTCATACAGCGGCGGTCTTCTATAGAAGTTCGGGGAGTTTCCCCCAGGCACGATGGCCCTTGCGTACTGGTGTTTAGGCCTGGCCCGGGTGTCCGCAAAGACCGACGAAGTTCGCCAAGAGACATCTCATAAGGGCGACGTGGTTTCGACATTGTCCCAGTCCTCAGTTAGCTCTCATGACCAGGTCGCCGCTCAATACGACGTACATGCTTGTCGCCGTCGCTGGCCCGATCGCCCTCAGCACTACTCGAATGCTAGGGTGCTGGCAATCCGTAATCAACGTTGATAGTTGGACCAATCCCGGCGCGACCGTCGGATTCGTACTGCCGGTCGTTGCAGGAGTGCTGCCTAGGTCCGTCGAAAATACAAAATCAGATCCGTCCGCCGGCGATGGGTTGCTTCCACGAACAACAACCTGATAGCTCGCTCCCGTCCCAATACTGCGCCTGTGAATTCGAAGCGAGAGACCGATTCGCGCAAATGGTGCCACGGGAACGTCGTTTGCAAGTATCACCTCTTCCACAGCGCCGCCGCTCAGCAACGACTAATTGAA
>CADEGN010000311.1:0-4017 GCA_902826865.1 uncultured Myxococcales bacterium | reverse complement strand
CGTGCGAACGAGACTACGACGCCATTCATGCGCAAACATTATCAGCGCTCGGCACCGGCTGTCAACCATTGATAGCCAAGGTTTCAACCGGACAGGTTCCCCCAGAGGGGGACACGATGCCGTCTCCGGGCTTCCCGATGGCCGCGTCCTGCTCGCCTTCAAACGTCCGATGCGCGCGGGCGCGACCCATGTCGTGCTCGAGCCCAAACCCTTCCTCGCGCGTCTCGTCGACCTCGTGCCTCCGGCGGGCCAGCATCAGGTTCGGTATCACGGCGTGTTCGACAATCATCACAGGCCGCGTCCGAGAATCTTGCCCGCGACGTTGCCCGAGCTCGCCGCAGCGTGGGAGTTTCCGATGTTCGACACCGCAGGGGGCTAGGACTTTGTACCTGCGAGAAGCGGCCGGGGGGTGCGTTCCGCTCTCACCCCACACTGCTGCGCGTACACGAACCGGCTCAATCGGCTGCTACGCGACCGCGCATTCACCTACGCGATAGGCGTCACGAAAAAATCAAAGGGATGTAACCGAACCGTTGTTTCGCGTCAGCGCCGCTTCTTTTGGCCGATCGATCAACCTCCTGGACGTCGGGGAGCCGTGACCCGAGACGACGAGAGTCGACCGCCGCGACGCGGCGGAGCCCGTGGAGCTGATGCCGGACACCGTCAGCGGCGCTGGGGCAACTCCGATGCGGATAGGAGGTACAAAGGGGGCGGATAGGGGGTCTACTTGTCAAGTCCCCGCACTCGGCGTTCGCGCGGGGGCGAGGCCGGCACGAGATGCGGCACGAGTTGCGGTCGCCGATACTGGAATTGCATCGCCTGACGCTTCCCGCGGCGCTCGCGCGGCCGGCGGCGGGTCTCGAGACAGCGCGTGCGGCCGCCGGCTCGATGTCAGGCCGCGCGCTCCCGTCGCGGTGCTCCGCGCGCTCTACTCGACGTCCGGCACTCGTTCGTCCGCCGGTGGCTCGTCGTCGAACCCGCGGGACACTCCCACTGACGCCGGTGGCCCGCGTGCCGGCCACGGCTCGGGCGCGTCGCTCGGGTACCCGACGTGCTCCAGCATCTTCTGGACCACGCGCCGATCCGTGATCTCCGCGATCGCTTTCATCCGACCGCCGCAACTCGGGCACACCAGCACGTCGAGCGCGAACACTCGCTGCATCAACTCGGCCCACCGAAGTCCGCGCTCGCGCGGCGGCGCGCAGCTGAGCGCCGCCGATGACCCCACCCGCAACGCCGGTAGCTTGCTGCGGGCGCGCAGCGCTCAGCTCCCTCCAAGCTGCCGTGTGAAAGCCTCACGCACGAAGTCTTCCTGGTCGTTCGCAAGTTGCTGCACGATCTTCGCAGGAGTGCCGGGATTGCGCGCCAACGCCGCGCGAACCTGGGGCTCTGCGTCTCCAGCGAGCAAGACGAAGAGGTCCTCTGGCAATGCGGGATTCTCGGCCGCGGACTCGCGGAGTGGAATTGCGTCGCTGTGAGCCATGCGCTTCAAGAAGTCGATCGGTGCGTTCGGCTTCTGCGCAGCATAGTGAAGGGACCAGTCGTCGCCCGCATCGATGAGTCGCCGGAGCAGATCGTCGGGCAGGTTCTGGAAAGACGCCACTTCGTAATGCACCGGAGGGCACGGGTCTTCAAATAGCTGCCGTACGAGAGCTTCCGGCAGGTCCCGCCGCCGCGCCAGGCGGCGACGAACTTCGACGGCTGGATCGTTCACGAGCGTCGCGAGGCGCAACGCAGGTACCGTCGCATTGCCTGACAAGTGACGGCGAATCTCGGCGGACGAATCGGCGAGCAACCGGTCGACCTGGGACTCGGTGAGCTGCTGATAGGCTGCAGCAAGCTGGCGCACCCGCTCGTCAGGATCGTTGACGAGTGCTTCGACGAGGAGAGGAGGCAAGGGCTCCGGAGTCTCCGCCGCCGCCACATGCCGACGGACATCCGCCGGAAGCGCGGCGAGTAGCGACGGGCCCTCGGGCGCTCGGAAGGCTGGGTCGCGAAGAATGTCGAGCGGGTCATGCACAGGGCAAGTGAACGCCTGGCGTTGTCTGGTGTCAACGCCACAGCAAGCTGCAACTTCGCTCACACGATGGGACGCGCTTAGGCATTTCGATCTGCGAACGGAGCGAGCGTGTTTCCCGGGTGCGCCGATCTTCGGGATGAGCACCCGCCGCACCGGCATAGGCCGGTATGCGCCGGAGCGAAGCTCCGAACGCAGCGTTCGCCGAAGGGTCGCGGACCCCAAGGTGAGGATGAACGTCACCGCGCCGAAGTGCACGTCACGGGCGTCGAGCGGCCCGAGCTTCTCGCGCACCTTGCCGCGGAACGAAGACGTTCGTCACCCCGGTGACGAAGGCCTTCGCGTTCCTCGGGCACCACGTCGTCGTACGCGACAGCCGCGGCTTCAGCTCGCTAACAGAGATCGACATCGTGACGGAGGCGCCGGACGGCACGCGCGTGCTGGTTCCGACCATCGCTCCGTGGACGAGATCGACCAAGCGCCTGAGCTTTCGGCGTTGTTCGCCCTGGCGAGGATCCTCGGGCCCCAGCGCTCTTCCCATGGCACCGGCAGCGTGGTCCGTGCAGTCATTGGCATCGCGCAGGTGGGCGACGACGGGCAAGAGGGGTACACGTGCACTCTGGAGGCTCCGGTTGACGATGCGCAGCGCGTTCGCGGAGCGGGCGCTCGGGGGGTTCTTCGTGGACATTGAGGTGAATCGCGCGGCCAACGCGTCGTGCTCCACGTGCTGCCCCGCGAGCTCGTCCGCTGCCACAGCGCGCTCACGAACGGAGCAAGCGCGGCCGACGGCGAGACGGAGACGACGCGCAGCATGAGAGTCTGCACCGTCGCACGGTCAGCGGCTATGACGCCTCGTACTGGACCCGGGCGGGGCAGGCCGCGGCTTCGTTGCTTTCGATCAGCGGTTTCAACGCGATCGTGGCCCACTGCTTGAGTGACATCTCGGTCGTCGATGAGCGATCGCGCGTCGGCTCGGCCGCGACCTTGCCTTGGCTGATCGCTTGGAATGCGAGGATGAACGCGTCGGTCGTCCGGTGATCCCGACCCATCTTGAGCAGTTGATGGCGGATCAACGCGCTGGGGAGGCGATGGACGCGGATCTTCCGTCCGACGCCCGCGCTGAGCGACGACGCGACCTCGGCGAACGACAAATCCTGCGGTCCGAAGGCCCCTTGAAAGACTCGGCCGGAGGGCGCCGCGCCCAACAGGCAACTCATCGCCTTGAGCGCGACGTCGTGACTGGCGACCATCGGAATCCGGCGACCGCGGTTGACCGGCAAGAACAGCCGGCCATGCTCGCGCATGTAATAGAGCTGCCCGAGGAGGTTCTCGAAGAAGTACCCCGCCCGTAGATGAGTGATGCCGTAGCTCTGGTCCGGATGCCGCGCCCGCAGGTTTTCGATCGCATCGGCGAGAATCGCCTCGCTCTCGGCCAGCGCGCCGAAGAGCGATCGTTCGCCACCCCCGTCGTCGACGTGCGCAAAGCCAGACAGGTGAACGACGTGGGGGATGCGGTTGGCTTCGATCGCGGCCGCGGCGGATTCTGCGAACATGCGATAACCGGCGCGAAGGCTGAGCGCCGGTGCGAATGAATTCGGCGTGGCCCAGTACAGGGCGTCGACCCCGTGCGTGGCGCCGACCAGAAAATCGGCATCCTCGATGCGCCCCGCGCAAACCCGGACGCCCGGGCCAATCCATTGCTTCACGGCCTCGGGCTTGCGGGCGAGCAAGATGAGTTCGAGCTCGTCTCGCCGTGCGCGGTCGGCGAGGTGACCCGCGAGTTTGCTGCCGACGTTGCCGGTGGGAGTCGTGATCGCGATCGTCTTGGGCATGGCTTCCAATCGGGGCGACAGGGCCCGCATCCCGTTAGGTCGCCACCTCGCGGGGCATTACACGCGCGCTTTTGAGGGGAGGCGTCGCTCACGCGCCGCGGTACACTGCGGGACATGGTGCGTCGTGACGATCGGGGACCGAGCCGCGCGCGAGCGCGGACCGGGAAC
>CADEGN010000310.1 GCA_902826865.1 uncultured Myxococcales bacterium | reverse complement strand
CCGCGATCTCGTCCTGGGCCTCGGCGAGGATGTGATCGGTGGGATCGGCGGAGTCCATGGTGCCGTGCTTCGATTCAAAATGAACTGAAGACGGCGGGGGATTAGCGCCCGGAGACCGGCTTGTCAACCCGGGGAAATCCGGCCCGCGGTGCTACGGTTGCCGAGGACCATGGACCACGCGGGCAGCAACGGATCGACCCGCGCGCTCGCCGTCGGCACCGGCCTCGCGGGAGTCTTGCTCGGGGCCATCGCCGTGCTGGTCGGAGTCTCCTCGCGCCCGTCGGTCCCTACGCCTGCGCCCCTCGCTCCGGCGCAACCGAGTTTGTCCGATTTGGTCGCGAGCACCTTGCCGAGCGTCGTGTCGCTGCGGACGCCCACGCGGGCCGGCGCGGGGGTCATCGTCGGCAACGCGGGTTGGGTGGTCACCAACATGCACGTGGTGGGCGACGTGACGGGCGCGAGCCCGGAGCGCGATGGCGCCGGGCCGCTGGTTCGGGCTCGGTTCGTCGATGGGCGCGAGCTGGCGGCGACGATCGTCGTGGTCGATCGGGAGGAGGACCTCGCGGTCCTGAAGCTCCAGGGCGCGCCTGGCGAGCGATACACGGTCGCTCAGCTCGGCCAGTCGTCGGATCTGCGGGTCGGCGACCACGTCTTCGCCATCGGCAATCCCCACGGGTTGTCCCACAGCGTCGCGTCGGGCATCGTCTCGGCCCTCGGACGGGCAGGGTTGCCCGAAGGCAGTCGCGTGCCGCTTTTGCAACTCGACGCGGCGATCAACGTGGGCAACTCCGGGGGGCCGCTATTCGATCACCACGGTGAGTTGGTGGGCATCGTCACCGCACGCAGCCGCGAGGCCGAGGGCATCGCGTTCGCCCTGCCGGTCGATCACGTGGCGGGGTTCCTTCGCGCCGTGACCGAGGAGGGAGGTCGACGGGCGGGGGCGATCGGCGTCACGTTGTCCACCGAGGTGCCGCTGCCGGCGGACGTGGTCGCCCTGGGCTACGGTGCCGGTCTGCCGATCGCCGAGGTTGTGGCGGGTGGGCCGGCCGCGAATGCGGGCCTGGCCGTCGGGGACGTGGTCGTCGAGGTCCGCGGCCTGCGGCTCGACGGACAAGCCGAGGCCGCCAGCGCCCCGTCCCTGACGCTGTGGTTTGCCGACTCCATCCGCGCCATGTTCCCGGGCGAGAAGCTCGAGGTCACCGTCGTCCGCGCGGGCGAACTTCGCCGGGTCGAGCTCGAAGCGGGGGCCGCGAGCCCACGGGAGCAGGCCTTCATCGACGCCGAGGTCCTGCTCGGGGTTCGCCTGGTCCGCACCGGGGAGCAACCGGTCATCGCTGCGCTCGCGGGCCCCGGGGGCCTGGGTCGCTATGGCGACGCGGTCGTCGGAGCCGCGATCGTCGGCCTGCTCGGCCGGGAGATCTCGGGCCTCGAGGACCTGGGGCGCGTGCTCGCGGAGCTCCGAACCATCGTTCGGACGGGGCAGGGGGAGCTTCTCGCGTGGGTCCGCCTGCGCGGACCCGACGGCAGCGAGGGCAGCTGGCCCGTGACGGTGGAGTAGGGGAATTCGGGGCCGGATCGGCCAATCGCGGCGATCTGGCGAAATTCTTGCGCGGCCGTGAACCGGCCCGCCGGCTGTCCCACCTAATAGGCACCGTGATCCGAGCTTTGCCTGCGTCCCTGCTTGCCCTGATCCTCCCCCTCGCCTGTGATGATGGCTCGTCCAGCGGGCCCGAGGGGGTCGGCGGGAAGGCCGATGGCCTCACCCCCGGCACGGTGTGCAAGGGCGCGGTCATCGACAAGACTGTCGGGGACGGGGGGAGTGATCCCTTCGATGTCTCCCAGCTGGCCGATCCCTTCGCTCAGCTGGTGCTTCTCCAGGGTGGGGAGTGCCCGACCAGCTTCGCGGAGGTCATGGACCGGCTGCGGGAGACCGACAAGGAAGGCTGCGACGGGGCGCGGGACGGGATCCGCACGGCGATCGTCAGCGAGACGGCGCAAGCCATGAACAGGCCGGACAGCTACCGCGCGGTCACGATGCGGCAGTGCGGGGGGCGCAGCGCGCACGAGCTCATCTTCTCGCTGTTTGGGATCTCGAGCGGGGCCAAGAGCCTGCCCGGCTCGTTTGAGGTGACCGCGTTCGACAAGGCCTCGAGGAGTTTCAACTACTACGCCGGCGAGGGCGACGAACTCGAATTCTTCGGCAGTTCGATCGACTACATCCGCGACTCCACGGAGGCTCGCTGTGAGAAGTGCCATCCCAACGGCATGCTCAACATGAAGGAGCTCGACGCTCCCTGGGTGCATTGGGAGGGCGACACGGCCACCCCCGGGGCCCAGGAGCTCGTCGACGAGTTCGACGATCTCGGCGGGAAAACCGACGGGGCCGAGCTCGAGGGCATCGTGGATGCCGGCAACGACGCGATGATGGAGACCCGCGTCAAGACGCTCCTCGCCGCCGGCGACCTCAAGGAAGTTCTGCGCCCGTTGTTCTGCACCGTGCAGATCAACCTCGATTCCGCGACCTCCTCGGTCCGCCGGGCCCCGACATCTCTGCCCCCAGGCGCGTTCGTCGACACCAGGCTCGGCTTCGACAACGTGCAGAGGACGGGAGCGGCGTACAAGGCCGCGTTGAGCGCGGCCGGACAGAAGGTGGTCGGTCCCTCGGGCAGTCAGCTTGCAGACGGGTCGAACAAGGTCGTCGACACTGTGTTCGCCTTCGCGTTTGTCGACCGCGCGCGCGAGGATCGCAACTACGTCAGCAAGCTTCAGGAAGTCGGAGTGATCGACGAGGACTTCGAGTTCGATGTGCTCGCGGTCGACATGACCAACCCGGTCTTTTCGCAGGCCCGCTGCGCGTTGCTCGATAAGGCGCCGAAGATCGGCAAGCTCGTGACAGCGAGCGGTAGCCCCGTCAAGGGCCTCAAGACCAAGATCCGCGACGGATTCATCGAGGCGCTCGGCACACCGGGGGAGCGCACGCCCGAGGCCCAGCTGCTGGCGAACCTGACCGCCGAGGGAAACCAGCAGGTCCATGTCGACGCCGCCCGAGCGTTTCTCAAGGCCTGTGACGCGCGCCCGAAGGAAGAGTTCATGCTCGACGCGCTCAAGGTGACGTCGCTGCGCCGCTCGCAAGCTCGCGAGCTCCCGGTGATGGAGTTCCCGTCCACCTTGCCGGTCGACAACCTCAAGGTGTCGCCCACCACCTCGCTCGATCCCGTCACCTGCACCTTGCGCGAGTAGGTAGCTGGTCCCTCTCACTTCTCGGAGTTCTCCTACATGCCCATGATTTCGACCCACCGTTCGCTTCTCCTCGCCTTGGCGCTTGTGGCTGTCGCCTGTGACGCTCCGAGCGAGCCCGTGGAACAGTCGGCCGAGTGTAGCGAGGGCGAGAAGTGCGATACCCCCGGGGGCAGCCAGGCGGAGCAATGCGAAGCCCGCCAAGCGGAGGTGCTCGACAGCAGCCAGCGGGGTTTCACACCGGAGGCGATTCGCTGGGCGGCCGCGGACGTCGAGGGCGTCAACACGGCCAGCCGTGACAGCCGCGGGCAGGAGTACACGGAGTACTACGCGGTCGTGAAGCCACCCGGCGCGGACGCTGGGACCGATCTGGGTCGCCCCAAATCGGCGCAGGAGGGCGACGTCACCCCGAATGCGGTCTGCGTCAAGGGCCAGGGGGGCAGCGACTGTGGTCTGACGATCACCGAGGATCAGCTGGCGACGCTTGAGGACAGCCCGACCGACGTCGTCGGCGCGTGCGTGTTCACCTCGTGGCACGCCGACGTGCCCGGTCCGTTGCCGGCGTGCCCCAAGGGCAAGTGCGGATCCAAGGCCAATCTGCTCGGGCTGCCGTTCAACGAGGAGTTCTTCCGCATGAAGATCTCCTTCAACTCCAACGGAGCTGCCAACGACCTGGTCAAGAAGTGTTTCGACGGGAAGTCGCCGGCGCCAAAGACGTGGTCGGACACCTCCGACCCGCTGACCAACTCGTTCTTCCGCGGGTGCATGCAGGTTCAGGAGCTCTATGGCACTGGCTGGCGGCGTTCCGACCCGTCGGTCTGCGCCGTGGTCAACCGCCTCGACGAGTGCGGCTGCACGGTGCCGGGCGTCTCGCGCGAGGATCTCCCCAGCGCTCTGATACCGCCGCAGCCCGGTCCGGACGGCAAAGTGACGCTGCGTGGGTTCCGGCTCGGCACGTGGGATGATCCTGAGGGGCTGCCCCCCGGCTGCCGCTACCTCGACATCGGGGAGGACAGCCACACCGTCGTGGCGTGCGACCTCACCGCCAGCGACGTGGTCAGCAACCTCAACGATCCGAAGGAGGTCTGCCGCCGGACCTATGGTCCGAACGTGGTCGTGCACGTCCCGCTCCCGAAGGATGCGATCGTGTGCAAGCCGGGCAGCAGCCAGGCGGCGAAGACCTGCGGCAAGATCCCTTGGAACCTCGGCGCTGAGAACGGCTGATCGGGTCGGGGCAGGTTGCGGCGGGCGGCTCCGTACCGTCGCGATTCGCTGCAAACCGACCGCGTCAGCTCGACCATGTCGAGGGCTGTTCCGAGGGCCACGACCGTGCATCGATGTCGACGCCAACGGGGCGCATCAGCTCAACGCGGGGCCAGGGGGATCCCCGCCTGCACCAACACGCGTTGGACGTCGGAGCAGAATACATGTGCGTCGGCCAGGGCGGCTGCGGCATCGTCGGCGGCGAACAGTACGGCGGGGTCGTCGTCGGCAAGCTCGCGGGCGCGCTGCAGTCCGGACAGCAGGCGGTTGTGCGCGCTCGCCATCGAGCCCGCGCGAATGAACTCGGCGTTGAGCAGGTGGAGCGCCCCCGCGTGCGAGCGTGGGTGGCTCGAGCCCTTTCGAGTGAAGCAGGGCACGCAGATGGTGATAGGCGCCGTAGTACGCGCGCGAGACGGCGTCCGCGTGCAGGCCGGCGGCGATCAGCGCCGCGGCTGCTTCGAGAGACTGTCGGCCGCGCGCGAGTTCGTCGAGGGCGTTCGCTGCGCGATTGTCCTCGGTCACACGTTCACTCCGGTCATAGGCTAACTCCGTCGCGATCGATCTCGCGATCGATCAGCCGCTCGCGTCGCCGCAGTTCGGCGAGCCGCGCCGTGGCGAGCACGAGCGGTGACACGATCACATCATGGTCGGTGAGTAGATCGCCGCAGAAGTACGCAACCTCGCGGGCTTCGGCGTCTGTGACATCGTCCACGGCGATGAGTACGTCGACGTCGGAGTCCTCGTGCCCCTCGCCCCGCGCACGCGACCCGAACAGGGTCAGCTCGCGCACCCGCGCGGCGAATCGGCTGCGGAGCCAGCTGACCAGCCGGTCCAGCGCGAGACGCTCCGCGGCGCGCAGGGTGTCCATGGCTGCGATCGTCGCACGAGGGGGTGGGGCCACGGTGGCCCGGCGACCGCACCCGAACCGTGGGATCGTGATGCCGGCGCGCTCGCAAACGCGAGGCTTGTGCCCAACGAAAGGCCCGACCTTTCAGCCTACTTTGTCGGACTCGGCCTGCTCCCCTCGTGGGCGATCAAGAATCGGGCTCAGGGGCCTCGTAGGCCCTGGTGCAGCGACCGCGGCCGGACCCCGTTCGACCGGGGCCACCCCAGCCGAGGACCCTCCGCCAGTTCGCCCGCCGCTGTGTCGCCGTGCCGCGTTTTCCCCGCGGTTCCAAGGCGATTCTGACGCCGAGGAACGTGGCGCCCGCCGCCGGTGGTAGCGTGCGCGCCACCGTGGGACTCCAGGACTTCATCCGGGGCCTGTTGCCCAAAGAGGAGCGCTTCTTCGACCTGTTGGAGCTGCAGGCACGAACCGCGCTCGATGCCGCGAAGGCCCTCGCGAGTTTCTCCGACGGTGTGTCGGTCGCCGAGCTAGGCAAACGTATGCAGATCGTCGAGCACCAGGGGGACAAGTTGGTGCACGAGATCGAGGAGACGCTGGCGAAAACCTACGTAACGCCGATCGATCGCGAGGACATCCACGCACTGGCGATCGAGCTCGACGATGTCATCGACCTCGCCAATCAGGCCGCGCGCGCCGCTGAGCTTATGGGCGTACAACGCCCAACCGAGCCGATGAGCGATATGATGACCGTGCTCGTCAGGACCACCGCAGAGATTGCGGATGCCGTCCCGCTGCTGCGCTCACGCCACTACGTCGGCATCTTTGCCGCCAAGGCGCGCATCCGCGCGCTCGAGAAAGAGGGCGACCGCATCCATCGCTCGGCGATCAGCAAGCTCTTCGCGACCGCCGACATCGACGCCAAGGTGCTGCTACGAGAACGTGAGATCCTCGAAGACCTCGAGAACGCACTCGATCACTGCGAACGAGTCGCGGACACGCTCGCGAACCTCGCGGTGAAACATGGTTAGCGTGGTGATCGCCGTGATCATCACGGCGCTCGTTTTTGACTTCATCAATGGGTTCCACGACGCGGCCAACGCCATCGCCACGGTTGTGTCTACCGGTGTCTTGCGCGTGCGTACGGCCGTGTTTGTTGCCGGCGTGTTCAACTTCGTCGGCGCAATCACGGGCACGGCGGTGGCCAAGACAATCGCATCGGGTTTCGCCGATACCGGTGACGTCACCCAGGGGGTCGTGCTCGCCACCCTCATCGGCGCCATCGTTTGGAACCTGCTGACCTGGTGGTGGGGCATTCCTTCGAGCTCGTCGCACGCGCTCATCGGTGGGCTCTGCGGCGCCGTGGTTGCCCACGCCGGGGTGAGCGCATTTCGCTGGGGGGCGCTGGGGACCAAGGTCCTGGTGCCGCTGGTGCTTTCGCCGCTATTGGGATTCTTCGCCGCATTTCTCATCATGCTGGCGCTGCTGTGGATCGTCCGGCGTCGGCGCACGTCTGCGGTCGAGGCCGCCTCACGACGCCTGCAGCTGCTGTCAGCCTGCAGCATGGCCTTCTCCCACGGCTCCAACGACGCGCAGAAGGCCATGGGGATCATCACGCTGGCGCTCGTCGCCTTTGTCGCCGCCGGTGGCGAGGGGCTACCGAGCTGGACCCTTCCCACCGACGGCGCACACGTGCCGACGTGGGTCGTGTTGGCGTGCGCGCTCGCAATTGGTCTGGGCACGATGGCGGGCGGTCAGCGGATCATCAAGACCATGGGCACCAAGATCATCCGCATCGTGCCACTGCAGGGCTTTGCAGCCGAGACCAGCGGTGCGCTTACGATCCTCGCGGCCAGCCACGCCGGCATCCCGGTATCGACCACCCACGTCATCAATGCTTGCATCATGGGAGTGGGCGCGGTGAAGCGCATCTCGGCCGTGCGCTGGGGCGTGGCCGGGAACATCTTCGTGGCCTGGGTTCTCACGATCCCGCTAAGCGCGGCGATTGCCGCCGCCTCGATGTTCGTGCTCGACGCGGTGAGCTGAAAAGGCTCAGGGTCGCGCCGCGGCTCGGTCGGCGTCGTGCGCGGTGTCTCGCGGCCTTCGCCTGCCCACCGGTAGCCACTGCGAGTCGCATCGTGCGCCACGCAACGCTTCGCCGAGGACGAGCGCGTGCAGGCCGACAAAGAAGCCGAGGGTCGGCCTTGAGCTCCAAGGAATGTGGTGCGCTCCGCGTCCAACAGGACCGAGCTCACGGGGTACGTGCTGAGCAAGAGTTGGCCCTTCTAACTTCGCCTCGATCACCTGGCCGACCTACGACAGTGGCCACGGTGCCGACCGGCGACGGTCACGGCGATCAAGTACGGGACCGTGCGGTCCACGAGAGGTCCTCGACGAGCCTCTGGATGAAGCCGGAGGCAGGTCGAGCGCGCAGGACATCGAGCGTTCCTTCCTGCACGAGCTTGCCGTCCTCGATGACCACGATCCGATCGCCGAGCTCGGCTGCCTCGCGCAAGTCGTGGGTCACGTAGACAACCGTGCTTTCGCGCTCCTCGAAGAGCTCGCGGAACGTGGCGAGGAGGTCTCGCTTGAGCGCGACGTCGAGGTTCGAGAGGGGTTCATCGAGCAGAATCGCTCGCGGTTCCATGACGAGCGCTCGCGCGATCGCCACGCGCTGTCGCTCGCCGCCCGAGAGCTCACCGGGGTAGTGCTTCTGCTTTCCTGCGAGCCCCAACCGCGAAACGAGCTCCTGAATCCGGGCTTCGTGCTCGCTGCGCCGCTTTCCAAGCCCGAAGGCGAGGTTCGCCTCGACCGTCAAGTGCGGCCAGAGCGCGAGGTCCTGGAAGACGACGGCGAGGTGCCGATCTTCGGGAGGTACCAGGACCCTTCCCTCGTGGCTCACGAGCTCGCCACCGAGGCGAACCGAGCCCTTGGCGGGCGCGGCAAAGCCGAGGACCAGGCGCAGAACCGTCGACTTGCCGGAGCCGGACGGACCCAACAACGCCACAACCTCGCCTGGGGCGACCACGAGCCCAAAGCCCGTGAGGACCTCTCGCGACCCGTATTGAAAGGTCACGTCGGTCAGAGCGACGCGCGCGTCCGCGAGCGGGGCCGCCGTCATGCGGCTCGCCTCCAGCGAAGGGCGAGCGCGTCGAGCCCGAGCACGGCCACGGTCATGCCGACCTGCAGGAGCGCGAGGCCGGCGACGACGGGCTCCGGACCATTGGCTTCGAGGGTGAAGATGCGAACCGTCAGCGGCTCACCCCCGGGCGGGTAGACGAGGACCGCGGTCTCGAGGTCGCGCAGGCAGAAGACGGCCGCGAGCAGCCACGCGAAGGCAACG
>CADEGN010000309.1 GCA_902826865.1 uncultured Myxococcales bacterium | reverse complement strand
CAGTCCACATCACGCCGGAGGTTCGCAATCTCTCCTTGTACAACGACACCTGGAGCACGGAGGGCCGTATCAATGTGTCGGGAGAATTCGCTCCCTCGAGTCGCTACCACGTGACCGTGGCGTCGCTTGGCGATCGATTTGGGCAGCGCGCCGCGCCGTTTGAGTTCGACATCGAAACCCCGGCGCTAGCCGCGAGCGCGTCCATGCCCGAGGGCGTGCGACTCCTCAACGCGGCGGGCGTCGCAAAGTTCGATCTCACCACCCGCAACGTGGAGAAGGTCACCCTGAAGCTGTGGCAGATCGCCGATACCGCGAGCGACTGGAGCGAGGCCGAGCGTCGGCTCGCGGCTCGCGAAGTGCCGCCCGGCAAACCCTCGGTGGAGCGCACGGTCGATGTCGTGGCGGTGCGCGACGAATCGCGCACCGTCTCCGTCGATCTCTCCAGCGACATCACGGTCGGCCATCGCTACCTCGCCGCGCTGCAGCTCGACACCGCCGCATTCGGCGCCAGCGCAGCCGACTATCCGAGTTGGAGCATGGCTGCACGAGCCCCGATGGCGATGGTGATGCGCACCGCCGACGACGCGCTGGTGGTCCACAGCCATCGTACCAACGACGGCGCGCGACTCGTGGCCGTGGCCCGCCAGCACGACGGAGCCCCGGTAGCAGGCGCGAAGTTCTCGTACGGCGATACGGGCATGGGGACGGCCAACGCCGCGCTCGCATCCCTGGTCACCGACGATCTCGGCGTCGCGGTGCTTCCGGCCGTCCCGGGTGACGCCGAGCGGCTCTTGCGGGTCGAGCACGGCGGGGCGTTCACCCTGGTTCGTGAGGGCGGGAGCGGCCGCGCGAGGCTTGCCGAGCTGGAGGAGTTTGCCGGCGGTAGCCCCTCGTCCGGCACCCGCGCCATGATCGTGACCGACCGTGGGGCCTACCGACCCGGCAGCGCGATCTTCGTCAAGGGCATCGCCCGCAAGCCGGAGGGCGACGTCCTTGCGCCGCTCGCCAACTTCCCGGTTCGCATCTCGCTCAGTTCGCCAACCGGTGACGACATCCTCGTCGGTCGCGGCTTCACCGACGAGGCCGGGGCGTTCGCGGCCCGTTGGGATAGCCCGCGGCAGGCGGAGATCGGCCGCTACACCCTCACGTTTGCGCCCATGTTTGGTGAAACCGAGGCGTGGGCGAGCGAGGTGATCCAAGTCGCCGAGTTCGAGCCGCCCCGCTTCGCGGTCGACGTGACCGCGAAACTCGCCGGCGATCGGGTTCAGGCGAGCGTCGACGCGCGTTATCTGTTCGGCGCCGCGATGGCCGACGCGAACGCGAGCTGGACCTTGACGCGCGAGCCCGCCGAGCTTCCCGAAGGCGACATGGTGCGACGCGGCCTCCACTTCGTACCCGACCTGCCAACCGAAGAAGACCCGGCGGCGTCGAGCTGGATGCGCACCGGAGAGGGCCGACTCGATAGCGGGGGCCACCTCGGCATCAACTCCGTGCTCGAGATGCCTGGCCGCCCGGGACCGCAACGATTCACGCTCGAAGCCAGTGTGACCGACGAATCGCACCGCACCATCGCCGGCCGCGCCAACGTTGTCCGCTTTGACGCCGAGCGCTACGCGGGTGTCCGGGTGATCACGCGTTCGCTTGGCGAAGGCGAACAGGTCGCGCTTGAGCTTGGGGTCGTCGACACCGCGGGGGTTGCCGTGGCGGGTGTCCCGGTGAAAGCCGTGCTCGAGCGCGTCGACTGGGAGCTCACGCGCCGGCCGGGCCCCGGAGGCTCGATTCACGAAGACTGGCAGGAAGTACGCAAAGAAGTGGGTCGCTGTGAAGCCACCAGCGCGTCGGTTGTCGTCGATTGCCCGATGACGGTCGATCGTCACGGCGACTACGTCGTCACCGCCCACGTGGATGGTCGGATCGGCGGCTCGGACAGCTTCTGGACCTGGTCACGTTCACGCACCGATCGCGCGCCAAAGCCCGGCCGCCGGATCGAGATCGTGGCCGACAAGGCCGAATACGCCGCGGGCGACACCGCGAAGATCACCGTGTCCAACCCATTCGCAGACGCGGTGGCCCTGATGACGGTCGAGGGCAACGGGCCCGTACGCGTGACGACCCGCCGCATTCGTGATCCGCAGGAGACATTCGACATCCCGATCGCCAGCGCGGACGCCCCGTTTGCGACCGCGAGCGTTACGCTTTTGCCAATCGCGGCCGACCCCGCGATCGCCACGCAGTGGAAGATAGGCGCGCTGCGCCTACCGGTCGCCGCGGCCGATTCACGCCTGCAGCTCGCCGTCACCACTGATCGCAAGGCCTACGCCCCTGGCGAGACCGCAGAGATCGACCTGACGGTAAGCCACGCGGGTGCGCCTGTGCAGGCCGCCGATATCGCGCTGGCGATCGTCGACGAGGGCGTCCTACGTCTGACCGACTTTCACGCGCCGGACCCGGTCACCGCCCTGCGGCCGGCGAGTGGGCTCACCCTCGACATCCGCGACACTCGCGATTCGCTGGCCGACCTGCTTGCCAGCCACGTCGCGGGCGACGGCGCTGCCCAGGGTGAACAGTCCCTGGTTGCGACCCGCAAGAACTTCGTGCAGACGGCCCTCTGGGAGCCGAGCCTGCGCAGTGACGCGCAGGGGCGCGTGCATGTCTCGCTGCCTTTGCCCGACAACCTCACTCGATTTCGGATCATGGCGGTGGTGCTCGACGCCAAGGGTCGCGGCGCGGTGATCGAGGACGGCTTCGACGTGCGCAAGCCGATCATGGTGGTCCCGGCGGTACCGCGTTTCGCAGTCGTCGGCGATCGGTTCGAGGCCGCCGCCGTCGTTCACAACGGGACCGACGCGACCGAGGTGATCGACGTCGAGCTTGCCGGCCAACGCCGCGAGATCAGCCTGCCCGCCCGCGGTCGCGTGCGCGCGGCCTTTGAAATCGCCGCCGATGAGGTCGGCACCCGCGTGCTCGAGCTGGTCGCTCGCGACAAGGCTGGCGTCGTCCGTGATCGTGTCGAAGCTCGGATCGCCGTCTCCGCCCCGGGTATCGAAGAGCGCCCGCGCCTCGGCGGTGCGTTCGTTGGCGCCCAGGACGTCGTGATCGAAGTCCCCGACGACGCGTTCGTCTCTCCCGATCATGAGGACCTCACGATCACAATGGGTCAGGCGCTCTGGCCCGAACTCGGACAGCGACTCGAGTTTCTCGTCGACTACCCGCACGGCTGCGTCGAGCAGACAACGTCAAGCACCTTGCCGCTCCTGGCGGCGCGGGAGATGCTTCCGCGCTTCGGGATTACGCGTTGGACCACCAGCGACATCGATGAACGGATCGCCGCCGGGGTCGAGCGGCTCGCTACGATGCGGACCGAGAGCGGCGGCCTCGCCTACTGGCCTGGCCACGGCGAGCCGAACATCTACGGCACCTCGTACGCGATGCGGGCACTCGTACGGGCGCGCGCTGCCGGTGTGAACGTCCCCGCGCCGCTGTTTGACGGGGTAAGGGATTACCTTGTCAATTCCCTCTCGGCATCGTCCAGCGTCGACCCGGGCGACCTCGAGATCACCACGGCCGTCGCGCTCGCCCTGGCGGAAGCCGGCGCGCTTCCGCCGAGCGCAGCCGACGCGCTGTTCGACACCAAGGACAAGCTCGGGCTCTTCGGCAAGGCCAGCCTCGCTGTTGCCCTCGCGAGCCTTCCTGGCCAAGACGAGCGCGTCGCGGCGCTGCTGGAAGCGATTGAAGCCGGCTTCGATCGCGATGGTCGCGCGCTGGTGCGCGGCCCTGCGCGCGAATTTTCGTACTACGGGTCGGACGAGCGCACGCGTGCGCACGCGGCCTATGCCCTCGGCCGACTGCGCCCGGCGAGCGTATTGCTGCCCGCGCTACGCGATCGCCTGGCCCGCGACACCGAGGGATACACCACCCAAGCAACCGCCCTCGGTTTGATCGCGCTGACCGACGCCATGCGCGAGGCCGACGCGACGCCGGTGGAGCTCGCCGCGATCCTCGACGGCGATCCGCTCGCGGTCGACCCGATCGCCACCTTGAAACTCGGCGCGGGTACCCGTGTTTACCGGATCCCGCTTGAACGTCTTCGTGGCCGGCGCGTCGTGATGCGCATGACGAGTTCCGGCGAACGCGCCGTTGGATTCTCGTTGGCCGCCCACTGGCAGCGGCCGTTCGCGAGTACCCGTGGGCTGGCTGCCACGTCCGCGCGCGAGGGCGCCGACATGTTCCGAATCTATGCGGACCCCACGGGAAAGCCCATCGACCTGACTGCGATCACGCCGGGGCAAGTTGTGCGCGTCGGATTGCTCGCGCGGATGCCGATCGATTCCTTGTCCAGCGAGCGGATCGGCTACGTTGCGGTGACGGACGCGATTCCTGCGGGATTCGAGCCGATTCAACCCGATCTCGCCACGGTTGCGCAGGTCCCCGGGCTGGCCGACGACCAACCGCTAGCTCGTCTGCTCTCATGGAGCGCAGCCGACGCGAGTTTCACCGAACTCCACGATGATCGCGTGGATCTGTACTTCGATCGCGTGTGGGGCGAGTACGTCGCCGCAACCTACTTGATCCGCGCCACGACACCCGGGAGTTTCGCCGCGCCGCCCGCCCGGGTCGAGCTCATGTACGAGCCCGACAGCCTCGGCTATAGCGACATCGCCATGGTGACGGTGCGCCCGTGAGCACTCGCCGGCGCAGACGCATCATCCGCGCCGTGCTCGCGACGACGTTGCTCGCCGTCGTGTGGGGTGTATGGCTGACCTGGTGGCACGAGCTCCGCGCGCGTGTTGGAGCGCCGACCGAGGCTCTTGCGGACGCTTGGCACGATAGCCGGCGCGTCCTCGATCGCAACGGCGAACTCGTGCGTGACATCCCCGAGGCCTACGGCCGCCGCGGCCATCCGCTCGCGCTCGCCGACATCGGCGATCGCCTGATGCGAGCCACACTCGCCAGCGAGGACCGCAATTTCTTCGCCCACGACGGCGTCGATGGGCTCGCGATTCTGCGCGCTCTCAAACAGAACCTACGCCATACGCGGATGGTGTCGGGTGCAAGCACCATCACGCAGCAGCTCGTCAAGCTGCTCGACTCGCGAGGCGTGCCGGGCGAACGCACGGTCGAGCGTAAGCTCGAAGAGGCTGCACGCGCGCAGAACCTCGAGACGGCCCTCGACAAGCCGGAGATCCTGGCTGCGTACATCAACCGGCTCCCCTACGGACACGGGCTGATCGGTCCCGCTGCTGCGGCCGGCGCCTACTTTGGCGTCGCGCCGCGCGATCTGTCGTGGGCGCAGGCGGCGTTGCTCGCCGTGCTTCCTCGGGCCCCCTCGATGCTCGACCCTTACGATCACCTTGAACGCGCGCAGTTGCGCCAACGCGCGTTGCTGCAGGCATTGCACGATCACGGCGACATCGACGCCCCGACGCTTGCTCGCGCCCTGGCCGAACCCATCGCGCTCCGCCCGATCCGTCACCCGTTCGCCGCCCCACACTTCGTCCAGATGTTGCTCGAGGAGGAGCGCCTGCCGGCGCACGGCGAGGTCCACACGACCCTCGATCTGGCGCTCCAGCACGATGTCGAGGGCTTGATCACAACCCACGCCGGGGCGATCGCCGAGCTGGGGGCGGGCAACGCCGCCGTCATCGTCGTCGACAATGCGACCGGAGATGTGCTCGCGTGGGTGGGTAGCGCGGACCCTGACGATGCCAGCATCGCTGGTGCGGTCGACATGATCCGCGCGCGGCGGCAGCCAGGCTCGACGCTCAAACCATTCGTCGCCGCTGCGGCACTCGCTGCCGGCCACAGTCCCCACGAAGTCGTGGCCGACGTGCCGACCGAATTCCCCGAGGGCGGCGGGCACATCTACGCTCCGGGCAACTTCAGCGGCGAATACCTCGGGCCGATCTCTTTGCGCGAAGCCCTGGCGGCCAGCCTCAATGTCCCGCTTGTGCGACTTACAAGCGAGCTCGGGCCTTCACGCGTGCTCGATCTCCTTCACGCCGTCGGTTTCGCGAGTCTCGACCGCCCCGCGCAACACTACGGTGTATCGCTCGCGCTCGGCACCGGTGAGGTCGAACTCCGCGAGCTGGCCCGCGCTTACGTCGTACTCGCACGGGGGGGCGAAGCGATCGCGCTGCGCACACGGCTCGACGACCCGTCCCCGGCACCGGTGCGTGTCCTACCGGCGCCGGTGGCTGCCGCGATCACCGATGCCCTCTCGGACCCGCTCGCGCGGATCCGCTTGCTGGCAAGCGGGCGGTCGCCCTTCGACATTGGATTTCCGGTGTCCGTGAAGACGGGCACCAGCTCAGGCTACCGCGATGCGTGGGCGGTTGGTTACACCGCCGAACGCACCGTGGCCGTGTGGGTGGGCAATGCCGATGGTCGCGCGACCCGTGGCATCACCGGGGCCTCGGGCGCCGGCGGCCTGTTCGCGGATGTGATGCGCCGAGCGATGGTCGCGGTTCCGCGGCGCACGGGCCTGTGGCCGAAGCACGTCCTCGTCGACGCCGAAGTCTGTGCGCTGTCGGGCTTGCCCGCCGGCCACGATTGCCCACACATCGTGTCGCGGCGACACGCGGCCGATCATCTGCCCGACCATGCATGCGATCTACACCTGCGTGTCGAGGCCACGGACGATCGCCAACAACCGTGGCGGTGCGCCGCGGACGGCGATGAAGTTGTGGTGCGGTTGCCGCCTGCCTTCGATGATTGGCTCGCGCGCTTGCCGGCGGGCGCACCTGGCAAAGACCCCGAGGGTCGGCCGTGGCTGGCGTTTGACCAGGTCGGAGGCTGCGAGGCCGATCAGTTGATCGCGCCCCGACTGCGAATGCTCGAGCCGGCCGCGGGAAGCGTCTACGCTCACCACGGCACACCCGGAGCAACCGAGGTGGTTCGCCTTCAGGCGAGCCTCGTCGGTGATGTCGCCGTCGACGAGGTCGAGTTCGTGGTCGACGGCGAAGTCGTCGCACGCAGCGAGGCCCCGTTCGTCGCGCGTTTGTCGCTGCCGCCGGGCGATCACGAGGTCCACGCCCGGCCGCGTCGACGTGCGATCACCGTCCCCAGCGACGTCGTGCGCTTTGCCGTGCGCTAGCGCGGCCCGTTGGCCGAGTCGCCCCCGCTCCGGTAGGGCGCGCCGCCCGTTCAAGATCTCGTGACGCTCGTTTAAGCGACCTTAAGTAGGGCTGCGAGCTCCGCCGACCATCTAATCGCCGCGGAGGTCGTGATGTCGAATCGTCGTGTGGTGTCGTTGCAGTTGTTCTTGGTGGTCGGCGCGTGTGCGTCGTCGGATGAATCGATGCCCGGGACGGGAGCCGGGAGCTTGGGGGCGGACGACGATGCACAGGGCGGCGCATCGTCGTCGGAGAGCGCCGACGCAACGACGGACGTGGATCCGTCGTCGGGCAACGAATCCACGTCCGGCGCCGACGAGACCGGCACCACCGGAGATCCGCTCGCGGTGTGCGAGGCGGACCCGTGCGGCGGCGACCTCGTGGGTGTGTGGGACTACGCGATCTTCCTATGCGGCGAGCCCGTGTCTACGCCGTCCTTCTGCGAGGGCGGCGTAGACTGGGCCTACACCACGATCGAAGGCACGCTCGAATTCACGGGCGACGGCTCGAGCATCCTGCACCGGCGCAACGTGATGACCTTTCGCAGTGTCCTGGCGAAGACGTGCGTCGCGGGCGGCAACTGCCAGGCCGTGTTCCAGGACCATACGTGCACCGACGACGGGACGACCTGCGACTGCATCGCCGTGGTCGCCGGGGAGTGGATCGACGAGGTCACGCCCTACTCGATCCGCGGCACCGCGGTGCAGCTCGACGATCCGAGGGGCCCCGAGCTCATCGACTACTGCGTCGCCGGCGATGCGCTCGCGCTCATCCACCTCGAGATCGGCGAGCGGACGACGCTGACGCGCGCCGACTAGGCGCGTAGAAACTTCGAGGCGCGACGGCCTGCTCCCCGTCCCATAGTCGTGAGTAAGGGCTCAACCCGCCGCCGGCTACGGGGTGTAACGCGCGAAATACTGCCGCATCAGCCAGCGGCGAAACCGCTGGTTCGCGGCGGGCAAATCCAAGATGAGTGCTCCTCGGACCACAAGCGATCGTGTTCCCAAGCTCACCCCGTAGAAAAAGTTGCGGCGCAGCCGATGGGGGTGCAGCGGCGGTACGCCGTCGGGAAAACCAGGCGGCTGACCGAGCAGCGTAAGGACATTCTGCGCGACCAACTTCGCCTGCCAGATACACTCGATGGCGCGCTGCATGGTCGGCCATTCGCCCTCCCCGCCGACCACGCGTACCCCGTCGCCGCAGGCGAACAGCTCGGCGGGACCCTCCATAGGGAAACACTGCAACGTTGGACCGACCTGCAGCCAGCCCGCGGGGCGCCGCGGCAAATCGAGTTCGGCGAGAATCGGCGCCGGCCGGACGCCGCCAGCCCACAGCGCGAGCGCACAGGGCACGTAGACCTCGCCATCTCCCTCGCGCACAAGCACGCCGTCGGGATGAGCGGCGACAAGCGTCGTGTCGAGCTTGACCTCGACGCCCTGACTTCGCAGCACGGCCAAGGCCCGCGCCCCAACCCGCGGCGCGAGTTGAGGCAACAACCGAGGTCCTCGGGCCACGAGCGTGACCGCCGGCGTGTGCGGCCAGGGCCGCGGCTCCGCCGCCAACAGCGCCGTCTGCCATGCCCTCGGGATCA
>CADEGN010000308.1:5415-8721 GCA_902826865.1 uncultured Myxococcales bacterium | reverse complement strand
AAGGCCTACGACATCGTCGAGTGCATTGGCGAGGGCGGCATGGGGCGGATCTATCGCGCCTACGACGCCACCATGGATCGCTACGTGGCGATCAAACTGCTCAAGCCCGAAATGCCTGAGTACGTGCGGCGGAAGTTCAGGCGCGAAGCAGTGATCGCCGCCAACTTCTCGCATCCCAATTTACCCCGCGTGCTCGACGTGGGCTCCGTGCCGAACGCGGGACTGCAGTGGATGACGATGGAGTACCTCCGCGGGCGTGATCTCGGTCGCGTGATCGAACGCGGGCGCCACGTGCCGCTGCCCTTGCTCGTCGACATCTTTTGCCAGACCCTCGATGCGTTGGACTACATCCACACGCGGCGAATCCTGCATTGCGACGTCAAGCCGGACAATATCTTCATCACCCGCGATGGCTACGACCGCAGGATCGTTGTCAGCAAGCTCATCGACTTCGGCGTCTGCCGCAACTTCGCCCCGATCGAGCCCCAGGGGCAAATCGCCGGCGATCCACTCTACATGCCGCCGGAGCAAACCGTGCTCGACGGTCCGATGGACCAGCGCGCCGATCTGTACGCGCTCGGGATGTCGTTCTACGAGGTCATGACGGGACGGCATCCGTTCCAGGAGGGGATAGATGCCCCGGTTGAGCACATCCTCCGCATGCAGCGCGAAGTGATGCCGATGCCGCCCTCGGCGTGGATGCCTCCGGGTCCACGCTCGCAGATGGCGGCGATCGATCGTTTGTTCGCCAAAGCCTGCGCGAAGCAGCCCGAGCACCGTTTCTCGGACGCTAAGGCCATGCGTAAGGGGATGGCGTCTTTGCTCGAGACGCCTTGAGGCGCGCGCGGTGTGGGCGAGCTGCTAGACTCACCCGTAGTGCACGACTTTGGCCGATTGAAAGGGTGCGTCGGACTTGTGCTTACGCTCGCCGCAGGGGCGTGCGGCGGTGATGACGCTGCAGCCGACCTGAGCGGCCCGGCGTCGACGGGTTCGGCCGCGGGCTCGGGTACCGAGTCTTCGGCTTCGTCCCAGTCGGAAACGAGCGTCAGCGGCGTCGATGGGAGCAGCTCAACCGCAGCGGCCGAGACCACGGACGGCGGCTCCAACGCTGAATGCACGTTGTGGGCGGATGATTGCCAGGCCGGGCTGAAGTGCAATCCGTACTCGCTCGAAGACGATCAGATCCCCGATTCCGTGCGTTGCTGCGCCGAGGCCGATCAGACCGACGCCGTCGGGGAGCGGTGCCGCGCGATCGACTACAACGGGAGTTGTCTCGATACGTGCGAGCGCGGGTCATTCTGCGTGGTCGACGTGCCGGATCAGCTCGAAGGCGAGTGCCGGCCCTACTGCAGCCCGGGGGGTAACGACTGTCAGCCCGACGAGACGTGCAAGACGTTCTTCGAGTTGGTGCCCGACGCGGCCAATGTGCCGCTTTGCATGCGGCAGTGCGATCCACTCGTGCAAGACTGCCAGACGCCGAACTGGCGCTGCATCCCCGATTCGCCCTCGCAGGCCGGCCAGAGCGGGTTCATCTGTGTGTCGCCGCCGGCGGGCCCGCCGGTCGGCCAGTTTGGCGCCTGCGCCCTGGCCAATCAGTGCGAGCCAGGTTTGGTGTGCATCTCTGCCGAACGCGTACCGGGGTGCAATTTCCTGTCGTGCTGCACGCCCTACTGCAGCCTGTCGGAGGGCGACGGCGCGTGCACGGCGCTCGACCCGTCGCTGCAGTGTGTCGACTGGATGGCTCCCGACCCAACGTGGGCAGACGTGGGTGCCTGCGCGATTCCGGATTGAGCCGGATCGCGTTGGCCAAGCTTCCCGGCGGTCCCGCTGATGCCCCGCGAGAGTGGCTGACCGCTTCCGAGCGCGCGACGACTGCGGTACACAACGGGTCTGCTGCCGCCGATGGTCCAGACAAGCTCCCCCGTGTCCGAGCGGATCGGTGCCGTCGCGATCGGTCGCAACGAAGGCGAGCGCTTGCGGCGGTGCCTGATCGCCCTCGCTCGCGAGACGAGCCGCATCGTCTACGTCGACTCCGGCTCTGACGACGCCAGCGTCGAGCTCGCGCGTTCGCTCGGCGCCGAGGTCGTCGAGCTTGACATGTCGATTCCGTTCACCGCCGCTCGGGCCCGTAACGCGGGGTTTGAGCACCTGCGCAGGCGCTGGCCCGAGACGAGCTACGTTCAGTTCGTCGATGGTGACATGGAGGTGCTGCCGGGCTGGGTCGCGACGGCGGCGGCCGTTCTGGATTCCGATCCAAGCATCGTGGCTGTCTGTGGCTGGCGGCGCGAGCGACACCCGGAGCAGAGCATCTACAACCGGATCTGCGACATGGAGTGGCGGATGGGCCCCGTCGGTGAGACCGCGAACTTCGGCGGGGATGTGATGTTCCGGGCGGACGCGCTCGCGGTCGTCGGCGGCTACGATCCCGGTGTCATCGCGGCGGAGGACGATGAGCTCGGCGTCCGCCTCCGCGATCGAGGTGGCCGGCTCGTTCGGATCGATCACGAATCGACCCTGCACGATGCGGACATGCATCATTTTCTCCAGTGGTGGACCCGTGCCAAGCGTTGTGGCCACGCGTTCGCACAGGTCCGCGGGATGCATGGCGACGGGCCCCAGGCCAAGTTCGTCGACGAGTACCGCCGGACATTGCTCTACGGCGCCGCCCTCCCGACAGGTGCGATCGCGTTGGCCCTACCGACGTTCGGATTGTCGACGATGGCGTTTTGGTTCTACCCCCTCAACGCGGTGCGGATCGCCGTGAGGACCCACCGCGAGGGCCATCGCTGGGCCGATGCCCTTGCCTGGGGCGCAAGCTGTGCGTTCTCGCCGATCCCGCAGGCGCTGGGCGTCGGCAAGTTCGTCATCGATCGATTGCGCAGCCGCGCACCGGAGATCATCGAGTACAAGCGACCCAACAACCGCCCCCAGGGCGGTGATCGGAACGGAGCATGAGCGAAGCAACCGAGTCGTCTGGCACGCGCGTGGCCCTCATCGGCGTGGGCTACATTGCCGACTACCATCTCGCGGCCGTGCGGGCCGTGCCGGGGGCGAGCGTCGACGCCGTGTGTGATGTGGCGCCGGGGCGGGCCCAGCGATTCGCCGAGCAGAATCACATCGCCGGCGCGCACCGCAGCGTCGAGGACATGCTGGCAGCGGGACGCTTCGACGTGGTGCATGTGCTGACGCCGCCACAGCTTCACGTCGACCCGACGCGTGCGGCCCTGGAAGCCGGCGCCGACGTCCTGGTCGAGAAGCCGCTGACCCACAGTGCAGCGAGCTGCGCCCAGTTGCGCTCTCTCGCGC
>CADEGN010000308.1:0-5405 GCA_902826865.1 uncultured Myxococcales bacterium | reverse complement strand
GGGCGGGGCGCAGGTGCGCTTGATCGCGGACGCGCGTCACCGTACACTCGGCACGTCGCACAACTTCTTGTTCGTGCCCGCCTACGACAAACTCGTTGCCGACGTCCACAGCGGTCGGCTCGGGAGCATCGATCAGATCGATATCGTGTGGAACAAACCCCTGGGTCAGCTCAAGGGCGGGCCGTGGGGGGCGTGGATGCTCCAGCAGCCGCGCAACATTCTGTTCGAGGTCGCACCGCATTCCTTCGCCCATCTCGCCCATCTCGTCGGAGCACCTGACGATCTCGAAGTCCGGCCCTACGATCGCGTGGTGCTTCCGCGGGGACTTCCGTTCTATCGGCGATGGGAGATCCTGGCGTGGCGCGGAAACACGTGTGCACGCCTTCGCCTGTCGTTCGTCGAGGGGTACCCAGAGCACTACATCCACATCCGCGGTAGCCAGGCCTCGGCCCGCTGCGACTTCGAGACCAACACCTACGTCTGCTACGACCACACGCCGCATCTGCTCGACGTCGACCGGTTTCTGACGGTCGCGAACACATCGCGCGACGCCGTGGTTCAGGCCGGGGGCACCTTGGCCGGCTTTGTTCTAACGAAGATGGGCGTGCGTAAGACTGGCGGGCCGTTTCAGCACAGCATCAGCCGCATCGTTGAGGCGTTCTACCGCGGTCGCCGGGGCGCACTCGACGAGCGCGTGAGTGCGGTGATTGGCGAGCAGGCGGTTAAGATCGCCGAGGCGGTTGCCACCCGGGCGGAGCGTACGTTCGCCGGCGACGCCGGCAAGCCGGTCGCCGTCGAACCGACGGTCCAACGGACTGCCGGCCCAGCGACGCCCGAGGTCCTGGTAATCGGCGGGACCGGATTCATCGGCCGCGCGTTGGTGGCGGAGCTGCGTCGCGCAGGGCACGGTGTTCGCCTACTCGTGCGCGACCCGGCGAGCGTGTCGCCCGAGATCGTCGCCCTGGGCGTCGACCTGGCCAAGGGCGATTTCACGGATCTCGCCAGCGTGGCGCGGGCGTTGCCTGGGATCACCCACGTGTTTCACCTCGCCCGGGGCAGCGGCAGTACTTGGCCGGAATTCGAGAAATACGACGTATTGCCGACCAAGGCCCTGGCTGAGTTGTGCTTGCAGCACGAGGTCAAGCGCTTCTACTACACCTCGTCGATCGCGCTATACAACGCTGGCACGGGGGTCGGTACGATCACCGAGGAAACGCCGCCGGGGGCCGTCGGTGATCCCTACGCCCGCAGCAAGGTCGAGAACGAAAGAAACTTGCTCGCGTTGCACCGCGAGCGCGGTCTGCCGTTGGTGCTCTTCCGGCCGGGTATTGTCCTCGGCAAGGGTGGTTGCCCGTTGCACTGGGGCGTTGCCGGCTGGCCCTATCCCTCGGTGGCGCGGCTGTGGGGCGACGGCAACAACCCCCTGCCCATCGTTCTTGTCGACGACTGTGCAACGGCGATGGTCAAGGCGATGACGGTGCCGGGGATCGAGGGGCGGTCGTACAACCTCGTCGGCCCGCCGGTGGTCACGGCCAACGACTACCTCGATGCCCTGGAGTTGCGGGCCGGAATCCGCCTCCGGCGGGTACCGACGTCGAGCGCGACCTACTTCGGCGAGGCCATTGCGAAGTGGGCGATCAAGAAGATCGGTCGCGACCCAAACGCCCGGCGTCCGACCTACGCAGAATGGGACGGTCGCAGCTTTGCCGCGACGCTCGATGGTTCACGGGCGGAGCGCGAGTTGGGTTGGTCACCGGCGCGCGATCGCGAGACGATCGTGCACCAGGGGATCTGGGTGCCCACCGACGAGTGGTTTGAGCTCGAGCACCGCTCGTGATCGCGAGCACCGCGCGGAGTGCCGCTGCCGCGATGGCCTCGGCACCCGTCGCTCCGAATTCCAGGTCGAGCTCTCCTGGGTCCGGCGGTGCTAGCGGTCGAGCAGCTCCATCGCGGCGGCGAGGGCCGCGTCGTCGTCGGGCGTGAGCTCCGTCGGCCGCGCCGGTCGGCGGTCTGGGTCTGCGGCGATGCGGATATCGGGGCGCACGCCCTTGCCATCTCCCGTGAGCCCCGAGGCCGTCACGAATCTCCGCACCGACAGCTTGACGGCCCAGCCGGCGTCGAGTTCGTGAATCGATTCCACGGTGTGTTTGCCGAGGGTGGTCTCACCGACCAGCGCGACGTCACCGTGCTCGCGGAGCGCGTCGGCAAGGATCTCGGCACTGGAAGCCGTGTTGGGGCCGATCAGCGCGGCGATACGGGGAATCGGAGCGTGCGCGGTGGCGGTGGCGAGGATCTCCGCCTTGCCCGCGCGGTTCTCCAGGGTGAGCACGGTCTTGCCGGGCGGCAGGAATCGCTCCGCAATCTCCACGGTCGTCTCCAACAGGCCACCGGGCCAGTCGCGGAGGTCGAGCACGAGCTTGGTCACCTTGGCATCGCGGAGCTCTGCGAGGGCCGCGTCGAGCTCGGTCGCGGTGTCCTTGGCGAAGCTCGTGATGCGGAGGTAGCCGGTCCCATCGCCCAGATCGCCACGCTGCACCGAGGCCACCTGGACCTGCCCTCGCGCGATCTTGCTGGTCCACTCCTCGGTGTCGCGCTGAAGGAACAACTCAACACTTGTGCCTTCGGCACCCCGGATGCGAGCGACGATGGCGGTCATGTCCAGCTCGCGGACGCGTGTGCCGTCGATGGCGAGGATCCGATCGCCGCGGGCGAGCCCCGCGCGCGCGGCTGGACCGTCAGGGATGACGTCGTTGATCACGACGACGTCAGCAACGCGCTCGATCATGATCCCAATGCCGAGGAGCCTTCCCTTGGTTCCGATCACGAGCTCGGCGAGTTCGTCGGGGGCCATCAGCGTGTTGGCGGGGTGGCCCTCGAGGTTGCCGAGCCGCGCAAGCACCCCTTCGATTGCGGCTGTGTACAGCGCGTCCTCGCCGATTGGTCCGTCGATGTACTCTGCTTCGACCAACGCAGCGATGGTTGTGAACGCTTGCTTGGCCCGCGGCATGATCTTCCGGGTTGGCGCGGAATCCGGCTGACTTGGCCGCGCGCCGGCGACGGCCAGCCGATCCGGCGCAGGCTCGCCCTCGTCGGCCCCTTGGCCGGCGCGGGCGGACGGAGTTTGCGGATCGGCGCCGTCACAGGTGGCGAGCGCGAGACACAGGGCGAGGCACAGACGTGTGGGCAGAGGCATAACAGCTTGAGTCCTTTCAGAGCACGAGGCGGGGGACCGGGTTGTGGACATCGGCGTCGTAACCGTCGATTGCGACGGCGTGCGACGAAGGCTGCGGTGAGGACTCGTCGGGTCGGCTGCGGGCGCTCGCCAGCCACATCAGGGCGACCGCGCCGGCGGCCAATACCGCGCCGTAGACCGGCACCGGGCGGCGCAACGAGGCGAGCAGGCGTGCGCCGGACTTCGGTTGCACGGCTGCGGCCACGCGCGCGCGCAGGGCGACGCGGACCTCCGGCCGCGGCCGGTTTTCGCACAGCGCGATCGCGACGCCGTGCAACTCGGCGCGAAGCCGGCAGTACGCCATCGCACACCTCGGACAGCCTGCAAGGTGCGCCGAAGCCTCCGCAGTGCTTTCGTAGTCGAGCTCGTCGTGCGCGAGACCGATGAGCTTATCGTCGAGTATCTCGCAGTTCATCCTTCTTCTCCAATCTCCGCCATCCGGCGGCGCAACGCCTTCATCGCCGCGTGCAATCGCGACTTGATCGTGCCCTCGTGCTCGCCTTGTAGTTGCGCGATCTCGCGGTAGCTGAGCTCGCCAAGCTGCTTGAGTACGATGAGCTCTTGGTGGTCATGCGAAAGCCCCGCCATCGCCGTTCGCACCACGCTGGTGGCGTCGCTCGACAGACCGAGGTCGGCTTCACTCGGAGTCTCGATGGGTTGCGGCGGGGCCTGCCCGGCCCGGCGCGCGTGCATACGGCACCGATTGCGCGCGACGGTGAATAGCCACGGCGCGAACCGGCCGCGAGCCGGATCGAAGCTGCGATCGACGAGCACGGTGTAGAAGACGTCCTGGAACAGGTCTTCGGCGAGGCTGCGGTCGCCGACCGTGCGGAACACGTACGCGAACAGACGCCGCTCGTAGCGCTCGTACAGGCGGTCGAACGCGGGCACGCGACCACCGCGCAGCTCCGCCACCAGGTCCTCGTCGGTCGGCTCGCCCACGCTCACGTTGCAGACGGCACTATGCGCGAGCACGCCGGATCGTTCGCCCACCGTGGAGAAACCCGTGTGAGTCAGGGCCTGGTACGATCCCGCGCCGTGCCCGTGTTCCGGCTGACCGACGCCCTGGTGTTTCCGGAGCCCGCGTTGGCCGATGACGACGGCCTGTTGGCGCATGGGGGCGACCTTCGCCCCGAACGTCTGCTACTCGCCTACCGCAATGGGATCTTCCCCTGGTACAGCGAAGGTCGGCCGATTCTGTGGTGGTCTCCGGCTCCGCGCTTCGCGTTGCTACCCGGAGAACTCAGCGTGGGGCGGAGCTTGGCCAAGGCGATCCGTCGCGCTCCCTACCGTTTGACCATGGATACGGCCTTCACCGACGTGATCGCTCGTTGCGCGTCGGTTCCCCGCGCGGGCCAGCTCGGGACTTGGATCACCCGCGACATGCAGCGCGCCTACGTCGAGCTCCACAGGCTCGGTGTCGCCCACAGCGTGGAGGCGTGGGCTGGGGAGCGGCTCGTGGGCGGCCTCTATGGCGTGGCCCTCGGGGGAGCGTATTTCGGCGAGAGCATGTTCGCCGACGCCGCCGACGCGTCGAAGATAGCTTTCGTCGCCCTCGTCGATCAGCTTCGCCGCTGGGGCTTCGAACTCATCGACTGCCAGGTCCACACCGAACATCTCGAACGCTTCGGCGCGCGGATGTTCTCACGCCAAGAATTCTCGGCCAGGCTGGCGCGCGCGCTCGAGCACGCGACCCGGCCTGGGCCGTGGGCCCTGGAGTCCTGAGCCCCGGCTCCGCGTGGGATCACGGCGTGCGATAGAGGATGAGCAGGCCGGCGTCGTCACAAACAACCAGGTCTTCGACATCGTTGTCGTCGATCATGCCGAAAGCGACGTCGTTGACCGCCCCCACCGGAGCCAGCACCACGGGATCGCTCGCGAACCCGCCGGTGCCCGTGCCGCTGTAATAGACGAGGTTGCCGTCCGCGGTTGCGAGTAGGTCGGGGAACGCATCGCTGTCGACCTTCACCAGGGTCATCGGGGGCGCCACGTTCGGCATCCCGTCGGTGTTCACCGTGACACCGCCATTACCATCGCCTTTGACCACAGCGATCGGCTGATCGACGCCGACGATCACGAGCTCGTCCTTGCCATTGAGCTCGAGGTCGGTTCGCTCGAGGTAGGTGTAGGCTCCGCCGAGATCGGTGACGATTGCGGCCGTGAACTGGCCGTC
>CADEGN010000307.1:5583-8750 GCA_902826865.1 uncultured Myxococcales bacterium | reverse complement strand
CGCGTTCACGCGCCCGTGGTGCCCGCGTTCGTGAAGAGCGCGGCCGCGTCTCGCGCGCCGAGATGCGCGAGGTAGTGACCGATGGCCCCCCGGAAGAACTCCATGCGGTTCTTGATGCCCTTCGCGCGCCAGGCCTCGTCCATCTTGTCGGCGACGTCCGCCTCGAGCCGCAGCGGGAGGATCTTCACATCGAGCGGCTCGCCATCGCGCGCGCGGGTCTTGCGCGGCCCGACGTTGATGCGGCCCTTCTCGGCCTCGCGGATCTTCCAGATGAGGTAGCGGCGGTCGTCGCTGCCCGTCGAGCGACCGACGACCTCGAGGTACTTCGTCTGCAGCTCCTCGACCGTCATCGACGCGAACCGACCGCGCGGCTTCGGCAGCGTGCTCTCGGCGAGCGTCGTCTCGGGCTCGGGCTCGGGCACCGGCGTCGCGTGCGCGCTGGTGCGCGTCGGGCGCTGCGGCTCCTCGGCCGGCGCGGGCTCGACGGCGCGCGCGGCGAGCGCCTCCTCGATGCGCCGGACGAGGAACTTCTTGTTCGGGCTCTTGGTGGTCTCCCCCGTCGCCTCCTTGAAGCGCTCCCACAGCGCCGGCAGCCCGAGGGCTGCGAGGTTCTCCTTCTTGGACTTCGCCTTCGTGGTCTTGGTCTTCGTGCTCATGACTGCTCTCCTCGTCGGGCGCTGGGTACACGTCGCCCTTCACGCGCGCGCCCGTGGCTCGCGTGGTGGGCTTGCGCTCCGTGATGGAGCGCGTCGTCGTTCAGGTCGTCAGCGCTTGAGGCTCGCGAAGCACGCGAGGTCGATGGCGCGCGGGTCGCTCGACACGAAGCTGAAGCGTCCCTCTGCTGCGAGCCAGGGCTGCACCTCGACGCGGTCGTCGGCGGTCACGCCGCCCGCGCGCTCGAGGTCTTCCTCGTCGCGGATGTACTGCCCGTCCCGGTCCGGGTCGTAGTCGGCGCGCAGCGCGTTCTTCAGCACGGCGACGATGCGCACCTTGTGGCCGCGCAGGTAGGCGTGCTCGGTGCCGTCGTAGGTCGTCGTGGTGCCGAGCGTCTTCATCGCTCCTCCTTGGCGGCGGCAAGCCCCGCGCGATACGCGGTCTCGAGCGCGGCCTTCACCGACCAGACCGCGACGTCGTGGAAGTCGAGCGAGTCGCTCTTGCGTGTCTCGAGCGTGTCGATGTGGAGCGTCGCCTTCGCGATGGCGGCGAGTAGCTCGTCGACCGTCGGCTCCTTCTTGCCGGGGCGCTTCTTGTTCGTGGTCTGCATCGTCGTCCTCCGCGTTGATCGCCTCGCCATACAGGCTTCCGTTCGCGCCCCCAGCAAGGTCATTCCGTGAAGAATCGACCTCGCTGGGAACCGCGAGCGCTCAACGCGTGGCCACGCTCCACGCCGTCTTCGAGCCGTAGCGGAGCTGTTCGCCCTCAACGAGGAAGACGTCGTTCTTGGCGGTGCCGCGCTCGAGGCGGGGCTCCTCGTCTTCGTCGCCATCGACGTCCTCGTCGCGATCGGCGCGGAGCATCTCCTCGCGCGTCGTCACGCCCGCCAAGGAGCACTCGAACGGCCAGTTCTGCTGCATCATCACGAGGACCTCGGCGTCCGGGTCCTGCTCCTCCAGCAACTCGATCAGCTCGCTCACCTTCATGTCGTCGTCTCCGTCGGGGTGGTTCATGCGGTGCGCCCCGTTCGCGACGACATACAGGCTTCCTTCTGGCGACCTTCCAAGGCGAAGAAGCGAGAAATCGACCGGCGCGCGGAAGCCCGCGTTACCTGGCGAGAACTCCGCAAGCAGTACTCACGCGGCCCTGTCGTGCAGGTCCTCGATGGCGTCCTTGAGCGCGACGAGAGCGGCCTCGACCTTGGTCACGGCCTCGGTCTGCACGCGCCCCATCTCGGCCACCTTGTCGAACAGCTCGCGGAGCTGCGCGTCCTTCTTCTCGTTCACGCGCCAGAAGGCCCAGCCGAGCACCGCGACGAGGCCGTAGGGGCCGGTCGCCTGAAGCCACGTCGCAACGCTGGTGAAGGTGTCCATCCGTCTCTCCTCTTGGTCAGGCCACGGCGGGCGTGGGCAGCAGGTCTCGAACGTCGGCACGGCGCACGCCGGTCGCGCGCTTCACCGCTTCCTCGAACGCGACGTCCGGCGCGAGCCCGGCCTCGAGGCGCAGCCACGCGTAGAGGACGAGCATCGAGCCGTCGGCGTGCCCGAAGTACTGGTGCGCGAGCACACCCGGCAGCGGCGCCTTCGCGGCAGCGGGCACGAGGCCCAGTGCGAAGCGTCCGTCCCGAAGCCCCGGCCACACGCGCGGCACCGCGATGCCCGGCGCGGGCGCGCTCGTCGTCCAGCGCACGAGCGCGGCGACCGCTTCCGCCTGCGCGGGTGTCGGCAGGACGTACTCACCCTTGTGCGCCCACGGCGCCTTGATGACGCGGTCCCACGGCAGGCCCGGCTTGAGGTAGCTCGGGTAGTACGGGTTCACGACCTCGACGCCGAACGACGGGCCGTTGTGCTGGCTCGCGTGCCAGAGGATGTCCGTCGCAAGGTCGCCGTGCTGCGTGAGCGCGCCGTCCGCGCCCATCACGAGGTGGACGCTGAGCCCGCGCTTCTTCAAGACCGCGATGGTCGAGTCGACGCTGCGCGTGACGGTCTCGTGGATGACGAGCTCGACCGCGCGAGCTCGTTTGCCCTTCGAGGGAAACCGATGGACGGCGTCCTCGGCGAACGTGCGGATCGAGAGCCCGTCGACCGGGCACGTGGCCTTGCCACCGACGATGAAACCGGCGCTCACTGCCCGGGCTCCTTTCCTTGGAGCTGTTCGACGGCGCGCGCCGGCAGCTTGAGCCCCTTGTCGAAGAGGCGCTGCTTGACCGCGGTGGCGATGGGGCGCGTGAAGACCTCAGCCGTCTTGTCTTTCAGCTTCGCGATGACGCGCCCCTTCTTGACGAGCTCGGCGTGCAGATCGTCAACGAGGAGCCGATGGAGGTAGCCAGCGCTTTCCTGCGCGGGATGTTCCTGCTCCTCCTCAGGTGAGCGCAGGAGGAACTCGCGCGACCGGCAGGTCGGGCACTCGGGGAGCGGCACGACGCTGTCCTCCACCTGGTCGTCCCGCTCGAGCCCGACCTCCAGGTCGGCGAGTACGATGCGGTTCTCGCGGTCGCACTTGGCGCAGCGCTG
>CADEGN010000307.1:3292-5483 GCA_902826865.1 uncultured Myxococcales bacterium | reverse complement strand
CCTCCAGGTCGGCGAGTACGATGCGGTTCTCGCGGTCGCACTTGGCGCAGCGCTGGACGAGCTCGGTGCTGGTGATCTCCTGAATGGCCATGTGTTCCTCACGCGATGGCGGTGTACGAGCCGAACCAGTACGCAGTCGCTGCCGCCCCCAGCGACTGGTACGAGAAGAAGCCGAAGCCATCGCGGTCGGCGTAGCCGGTGCTCGGCGTGCCGGAGAACCCGCCGCTCGCCGAGTTCACACTCAAGGTGATCGACGACGGCGCCGCCGGGAATCGGTTGCGGAAGGTGACTCCTCCACCTCCCGCGACCGTTCGCGTCCCGTTGAAGCTGTTGGTCCACTCCATCCCGAGGCGCCCGACCTCGCGCACGGTGCCCGTCAGCTCGAACGCCGAGTTGACGGTGCTGCTCATCGGGAGGCGCCACGTGCGCGTCCAGGTCGTGAACGTCGCTGCGAACGAGTCCTCGTGGATGAACTCGACGAAGTAGCGCGCGAGACGGAGTCCGCCGCAGTACGTACCGCCTGCGTCACGCACCCACTGCGTGCCGTCCCACGAGGCGTTGAACGTGAACCACACCTGATCGGTGTCCGCATAGATGCGCAGACGAGTCGCGGCCGTGCCGGCTGCGTTCGAGTCCAGAATCAGCGCCTTCGTCCCGCCGAGCGGCGGGATGCGGATGCCTCGGTGCTGACCGGCGTTCGCCTCGTTGCCCTTGAAGTGATCGCCCTCGAACGCGTCGAGGACCTCGGCGAGCGCAGCCTCGACGTTGGCGGCGTTCAAATTCGCGCCCGCGTCGGCGACGGAGATGGCGCTCGCGGCGTGCGCGCCGCTCGCCTGGTTCACGTGGCCGTTGAGCCCGCCGAGCAGGGTCACGAGAGCAGCGCGCAGCGTGCCGGCCGCGATCGCCGTAGGCGCGCCCGCGATCGCATCGACGCCGACGAGCCCCGCGCCCGGCGACGCTGCCCCGGTCGCGACGAGGTCTGTCACGATCTCCTGGAGCTGCGCCTGGACGTTCGTGCCGGCGACGTTGTTGTGAGGCGTCGCCGCGATGGCCGCCGCGTTGTGCGCACCGGTCGGCGCGCTCACGTGCGTGTTCAGGAAGCCGAGGAGCTGCGCGAGCTGGCTCTTGACGGAGCCCGCAGGGAGCGCGTTCGGCGCGCCCGCCGCCGCATCCACGCCGACGCGCGAGGCACCGGAGCTGCCCACCGCTCCGGTCGCGAGGTCGTCGATCAGCTCGTCGACGGCGGCCTGCACGTTGCCCGCGCCCACGAACCCGTGCGGCGCGTAGTCGATCGCGGTCGCCGCATGGCGCCGCGCGACCGCGGTGAAGTGGTCGCGCAGCTCGGCGTCGGCCTCGTCGAACGCGGCCTGGACCGTCGCAGCGAGCGGCTGGAGGATGCTCCACGTCCCGGTGGTCACGGCCACCGAGGTGCCCTGCGCGAAGATGAACGCCTGCCGGCGCGAGGTGTCGAGGTCGGCGACGAGAATCTGCGTCTGCCCAGGGCGGCGTCGCACGTCGCAGAGGAGCAGCTCATCCGCCTGCAGCGCAAGCTTCGGAGCGACGCCGATGGCTCCCTCGGGCGCCTGCCGCACCACGAGCTCGAACGACTCGTCACGCCGGAAGAACACCTGCTGCGAGTTGCCGTCCGTCCGGGGGTCGGAAAGCAGCCGCTTGAACCGGAGGAAGATGCCCAGCCACCGCTCGTTGCCGACCGTGGCCACGTCGGTCGGGATGCCCACGAGGTCGACGGCGCAGTCGACGGTCTGGCCGGTACCGAAGAACATGCGCTGACCGAGGTTGTCGTAGGCCCGCCCGGGCGCAGTGAGGTCGACGGTCAGGTCGGGGACCGGCGAGTGCGGCGCCGGAACGGCACCGGAGACGATGCCGTAGATGTTCAGGTCGGCGGCGAGGTCCCGGTCGGCCTTCTCGAGCAAGGCGAACGCGAGGTCGAGCTCGGCCTCGGTGACGCGCTGGCGGAAGTAGAAGTCGACGCGATCGGCCATGTCCTTGCCTCGGGAGCGCCCATGCGGCTCCCCAGGGAGGCAAAGCCGCCGGGCGCGGACCTCGGGGACAGGCTGTCAGTGGAGATCGGTCGTCTCTCCGAGGTCGCTGAGGCCCAGCTCCCAGTGGTTCGGGAGCACCGGCGGCAGCGGCTCGACGAGGTCTACGAAGTGCGTGTGCGCGGGCTTCA
>CADEGN010000307.1:0-3192 GCA_902826865.1 uncultured Myxococcales bacterium | reverse complement strand
GCGTTGCCGAAGAGATCCGTCACGCCGACGGCCACGACCTCGTGAAGCACGTCGGGCGTCATCTCGGTATCGAGCGTGAGGAGGACGACACTCCCCTCGACGTTCACACCGGCGACGGCGACTGAGACGGCCGGCGCGCCCTTCGGCGTGAGGTGGAAGCTAGCCCCGCTCGGGACCAGCACGGGCTCGTCGAATCCCACGCGCACGGTCTTCTGCGCGAGCGCCTGTGCGCCGACGACGCGGGGTGCGGTCCGGTCCTCGACGACGAACGAGTACACCTCGTCGAGCGAAGCCGCGCCGCCCACGGTCTGAGCGAGCACGCGCACGTGGACCGTGGCCAGGCTCGCGAGCGGAGCCACCGGATGCAGCACGACGCGCAGCGTGTCGGTGCTCTGCGTGACGCTGGCCAGCGGGCCCGCGAAGGCCGGGGCGAGCTCGGGCACGGCGCTGCCGTCGAACGCGAGGACGCCGTCGATCCACACGCGCGCGGTCGAGCGCTCCACGCCGTCCGGCCCGGTGTCGACCAGCTCGAGGGCGAGCGTCGCGTCGATGGGCACGCCGCTCTCGCCGGGGCTCGGATCGCGGTTCACGAGCACAAGCCTCGGCGTCGTCGCGAGGAGCGCCACCGAGTCGACGTACAGCGCGGGCAGCTCGATGGTGCTCATGCCGGGCTCCTCACGCGGTCACCAGCTCGAGCCGCACTCCGGTGGTGTGCAGGCCCGAGAGCTTCGAGACGTTCGCGGCGAGGTCGGTGACGAGACGCTCGCGGCCGGGCTTGGCGCGCATGGACGCGAGCTTGGTGCCATCGACGATGATGCTGGCCTCCCATGCGAGCCCCGGAGGGGTCGACGCGGGCACGCGCAGCCGTAGGAGCGCGCGCACCAGCATCACGCCGGTGAGGTCCGTCTGCTGCGTGACCTCGGCGTGGTCCCCGGGTGCGAGCTCGAAGACGCGCCCGAGCTCGGCATCGCCGAGGACGAAGGCATAGTCGCCGCCCGTCGCCTTCGACGTCGCGAGGCGCCCCTGTCCGCGCCCGAGACGGCTGGTGAACGCGGTCAGCGCCATCGCTCACACCTGCCGGAACAGCTCGAGGTGGTCGAAGTACGCGCGCCGCGTGACGTCCTTCACGGAGAAGCCGAAGCCGCCGCGCCCCGACGTGAGCGGCTGCGAGCCGGAGTTGATGCCGAGGTGGTCGTCGATGAACTCCACCATGCCGGACACGGGCTGCCAGTCGGGAGGCGTGCCGAGCGCGTGCAGCGCGAGGTCGTTCTGGAAGACCTTGAGGACGACGTCGCCGTTGGTGTTCACGATGACGTCGAGGCGCAGGTGGAGCCACGTCGCCTGCGCGAACGACGCAGCCGACTTGAGCAGCACGCCGGGCCCGTCGGCCGTGGGCAGGCCGACCGTCACCGCGCCCTTGCGGAGCACGATGCGGTGCGGATCGTCGTCGGAGAGGCCGAGCAGGTACGCGCTGTCGTTGACCGAGTTGCCCTGGCAGCAGAGGAACAAGAACGGCGAGAAGCCGGTCGGGCCGCCGCCCGGGCCACGCTGCACGACGCCTCGAATGGAGCCGCCCTTGGCCATCGGAGCGAAGCTGGCGAGGTTGGCGAAGAGGCCCACCGCTCCCTCGACGGCAGAGAGCGAGTTGAAGGCGTAGAGGAAGCTGCCGCCGCCCGGTGGGCGCGCGATGCCCGCGGTCACGCCCCGGTCCACCGTTGCGATGTCGAGCCCGTCGTTGAGGTACGTCCAGTCTGCTTCGGCCATGGCTTGCTCCTCACTGCGTCGTCGCGGGCGTCCACCCGTTGTTGAAGTCCTCGACGGCCTGCGCGCCCGCGTCGAACATCGCGGTGCTCGAGGTGACCGCCGCCCACGTCCAGGCGTAGAGCTGGTTGCTGCGCCACTGGTCCTCGAAGTCCTCGCGCGGCTCGCCGTCGAAGACCCCCGTCGCGGCGGTGACGTCGGCCCACTCGCGCGCGTAAGGGACGTTGCTCCACCCCGTCTCGCACTCCTCGGCGGCGAGCCCGTCGAAGGTCGCGGTGACGAGCTGCGCGGGCGGAAGGTCGTAGAGGTAGACGACGTTGGCCCAGCCGCTCTCGAACTCCTCGTACCCCTTGAGCGCGCTGTCGAAGAATGCGAGCACGACGACCACGTCGTCGATGGAGTCGAGCAACTCGAACCACCGCTCGAAGCCCTCCCATGCCTCCTCGGGCGCGGTGCCGAAGCCCGCGATCTCCTCGAGGCTCGTCACCGCCGAGAGCGCCCAGTGCTCGGCCTCGCCGGGGAGCGCGCCCGCGTCCTCGAAGCTGGGGTTGAGGATCGCCATCAGAGCAGCTCCCCCGTGTCGCCATTCACCAGCGTCACGGTCCGCAGAACCGGGAACTCGCGCACGTTGAGGCGCACGTCAGCGGGCAGCCCGTTGAGCGTCAGGTCGAGACGCGCGTCGCCCATCTTCCGCACGCCCGGCGTGTCGCGGATGACGTTGAAGAGGTCCGACCAGGCGATCTCGCCGACCGGGTTGCCCTCGGCGTCCTTGATGTTGAACCCGAAGTCGACGAGTGGGTTCGGCGTGCCGTCGGGCTCGTTCACGCGGAAGTACGCGGCGAGGTTCGCGCGCACGCGGTCGCGCACGTCGTTCGGCGCGTAGCCTTGGCGCAGGAAGATGCGCGCGGCGACGTCGACGGTCTTGTAGACCGGGTCCTGCACGCTGACCTGGAACGTGAGCGTGCAGGGGTAGACCTCGGTCACCTGCTGGAGCACGAGGTTCTTGAGCGCGGGCGTGGGGATCGCGCCGGGCGCCTGGGACTGCGGGATGACGTAGAGGATGCCGGTGTTCTCTGCGATGGTCGGGTCCTCGTTCGACGTGAGCATCAGCGAGCGAGCGACGCCGGAGAGACGGCGCGCGTTGATCTCGAAGTCCTCGCGGGCAACGGTCCTCGTCAGCGCGCGCAGGCTCTCGGGCGCGAGCAGCTTCGCCGACGCGACGGTCTGCCGGTCGGCGCCGCCCGAGGCGGGCGCGGGGTTCCGCACGCTGACCTGCACCGCGTTGCCGTACGCGTCCTTGAAGGCGCCCTCGATGACGGCGATGCGCTCGGCGTCGACGTTGCCCGCGCTGCCGCCGCCGGTCTTGTAGGTGACCGAGACGGTGCCGCTCGGTGGCATGCCGCTCACGCCGTTGCCGAAGCGCAGCGTCGC
>CADEGN010000306.1 GCA_902826865.1 uncultured Myxococcales bacterium | reverse complement strand
ACGTTTGCGATGTTGTCGCTGATGACGCCCATGGCGTCGGAGTGGCTGCCCAGGCCGGCAGCTCCGGTATACATCGATGAGGTGATCGACATGGTGGTGTTCCTGCGCGGCCCTAGGCCGCAGGGTTGGGGTTGCCGCCATTCGTGGCCGGTTATCCGGTCGTCGTCGATCCGGTTGAGTTAGGGGAGATAGGTGCGGGTGGGACGCTCGTGCCCGGAGCGGAGCCGTCGTCAATGGACACGATGTCGGCGGGTAGTACCCGACGATCACCGATGAGCAGCTCTGCGTAGCCGTTCTCGAACGGGAGGCCCGTGCACGCGCCGTGGCTGAGCGCAGAGGCGGCGACGGGTTGGCCGCCGGCGTCGGTCGCGGTGATCTCGACCTTGTAGTTACCGGGCGGTAATGGGTTGCCGTTGGGGTCCTTGCCGGACCAGGGAATCGTGCCGGTCCCCTGGTTCTTGGCTCCGGCGTCGAACGAGCTCACGACTTTGCCGGCTTGATCGCGCACGGTGACTTTCACCGACGCAGCCGGAGCTGACAGGTCAACCGAGATCGGCGGGACGCCCTGACCATCAAGACGAATGGTGTCGCCGTGGGCGGTGATGTCCTTGCCGATGAAGCCGGCGAGCTGGGCGTTGCCGGCCGATAGCTGGGCGAGCTGGAGTTGCTCGAGGCGGTCGTTGGCGAGCATCTGTTGCTCAAGGCCTGAGAACTGAGCCAGCTGGGCGACAAACTCCTGATCGGCCATCGGCTGCATCGGATCTTGGTGTTGCAGCTGAGACATCAGCAACTTGAGGAAGTCCTCCTTCCCCAGGGCACTGCCAAGGGCGGCCTGGTTGCCGCCGAGAGATGATGTGCCGAGGCCGCTGGACTGGACTGGAGAGGTTGCGTCGCTCATGGGTGCTCGGTTCTACGGTTCAATCGACGTGCCACGTCTGTGCCGCGCCCGGGTCGGGACGGGACGATCGCGCGATGGCAACGCGGGGCGTGGGGTCATGCGAGTTCGTCGACGAGGCCGCGCCGGTCGGTGGTGCGCGTGGCCGGGTGGGGTGGTGCGGTGGCGGTTCGCTCGGGAGGGCTGTGATGACGGGGTGGTGGCGATGGATCGCGATCGCCGGGCGAGCCGGTGCCGCCCTGACTCGGCGCGCCACGATCTCCCCCGAGCTCGAGTTCGAGTTGCAGCGATCCATTTTGGGTCGCCGCGCGTGCGACCGCCGTAATCGCGTCGCGCTCGCGCGCGACCCACGACGCTGCCGCCGCGTCGTCGGTGTGGATGCGCAGACGCAACGTGCCTTCGTCGACCTCCACGCGGAGGCGCACGACGCCGAGGCCTGGGGTTTCAACCTCGATCGCTGCGCCACCGCGCGGGATCGGGCGCAGGCGGTCGATCGCATCGGCGAGGTCTTCGATGCGCGCGATCCGGGCATGGGTTGTGGGCGTGGCTGCCTCGGCAGGCACGGCGGCTGCGACGGGCCGCGCCACGGTGGGTTCGTGGGGCGCAACGATCGCTCCGGGGGTCTCGGGCGCGATCGGCTCCGGCGTCGTGACTGGCCCGCCGGGCGATTCGGGGTTGATGAGCCGTGGCGGCGCGTCGGTGGACGCCTCGCGGGGTCTGGTGGACAGTGGCCTGGCGGTTTCTCGCTCCGGGCGAGCGCCGGTTGTCATGGCGGGAGTTTCCGAGCGCGTGCCACTGGCGTCGCTGGGTCGCTCGCTCGTCCCGGCCGCAAGGGGGCCGGCGGCGAGATCGCTTGGGTTCAACGCTGCAGCCGGAGGTCCGTCCGATCGCGTGTCGGGGTCGAATTCTCGCACCGGCGCGAGATGGGCGGTCTTCTTCTCGCGGGTGTTGCCCGGGACGTCGTTGATCTCGCTGTCGCGCCGGTGGGGTCGGACCGATCGCATCTTCTCGGCTGCATCAGCGGTGCTTGGACGCGGTGCCTCGGGCCGAGAGTTCACGGGCTGGCCCGCGCCACGCGGGCCAAGGTCTGGAGTGCCCACATGGACGGGTGATCGCGCGGCGGACTTGGGCGTCGCGAACGGACCGGGTTCGTGCCAGCGGCGGTACGCGGCAATCGATGCCGTGACGGCGCGAATCGAGGTGAGCTCGACCATCGGTGTCGCTGGTTCGCTCTGCGGCGATGGGGCGGAGTGCGCATTGGCGTCCGCAATCGGGGTGTCCACTGCCGCGCCGGCCGGGACCTCGGGCTTCCCGTCCTCTATGGGGGCGCCGAGTGTCGGTGGGGAAGGCGTGGGCTTCGGCGAGGGGATGAGATCGCCGTCTCTCGGCGCGAACGCGGTCGACTCGCCCTCGCTTCGCATGAAAGGTGATGGCGCCGGGGTCTTGGGCGGCGCGTCGGGGGGCATCGGCACGCGTGCGCTAGGGATCTCAGGCGACCCGGGTCGCGGCGATGCACCACGCTCGCTTCGCTCAGCCCGTGCCAGTGGGGCTTCGCTGGGCGCCGGACGGTGGTTGGCCCGCGAAGGCGTTGCGGGGCCGTCGGCTGGTCGGCCATCGGCGAGCGCGGCGGCGTGCTGCGACGACGGTGCGGGTACCTGGAGTGGGCCGGGTTCAGCGATAGGTTCGACGTCCGGCGCTTCGGCCCGATCGACGTGCACATATGCAGTCGTGTCGGTCTGAGGTGTGCGGGCGGTTTCGACCCGAGGATCGACGGCGGCTTCGACCCCGGGATCGACGGCGGTTTCGGCCTCGGGATCGATGGCGGTTTCGACCCGAGGACCGACGGCGGCTTCGACCTCGGGATCGACGGCGATCTGGGCCGGAGGTGCGGGGGTGACGTTGGCCTTCGGATCGAACGTAGTCGCGACCTGCGGCGCAAAGGTGGTTTCGTCGGGAAGTTCGGCGGTGCCTTCTGCCTCGGCATCCGCGGTGCGGAACAACGCCATCGCCGCGACCATCCCGCTGCCGGAGCGTGGGGCCGGATGCGCGGTGGCTTGTGACACCGGGGTGCTCTCGCCGGCACCTGCCGTGTCCAGCTGCGGCGCCGCTGCGTCGGTGTCTCCGGGTTCCGAGGCGGGCACGGACGCCGTCGACGCGTCGTCGGTGCTGACCAGCTGCGCCAAGATCCGATCGAAGCCCGCGGTCGATCCTCCGCCGCCCCCACGCGGGGGAAGCTCGATCACGTCGCTGGCGTTGGACGCGGCGTGCGTCGTAGCCGGGGCGGACGGCCTCATGGTGTTGGCTCCGTGGGTGCGGTGGGCTCGTCACTGGCGGGCGTCTCGGCTGCCGGTGCGCTCGGCGTGGGGGACGTGGGCGTTGGCGCGGGCGGGGTCGGCAACGGCGGCGGCGCTACCGGTGCCGCGGGCGGGAGGTCGTTCCGCGCCGGCTCGAGGGCGGCGGGATCACGCTCGAGATACCGTGTTCCAATCGCGGCAGCGCGTGCCGGTGGCAATCCGGCGATGAGCTTTGCCGCCTTGCGCTTGTCGGCTAGCGCCACCGAGAACAGGAGACTCTGGGCTTCGGTGTCCGACATCTGCGCCAGCATCGTCGCGGCGGCCGCCGGTGGCATCGTCGCGATCAGGTTCGCCAGCACGTCGGTGCGCTCGCGCTTGCGATCTGCGGCGATCTTTCCGGCACCGAGCATCCTGTCGATCCGCCCCTCGAGGTCGTCCACCGTGCGTAGCCGCGTCTCCAGCTCCGCCTTCAGGGCCTCGAATTCGTGCCGCTCGCGCTCCACCACAAGCCGATCTTCTTCGTGGCGCGAACGCGCGGCCGCGATGGCCGCGTCGATCTCCTCGGCCGCGGCAGCAAGCTCGGCGGGAGTCCTCGCCCCCGAGTCCGGTGCCGCGGACCCGTGCTCGTCGGCAGCCTCGATCTCCTCGCCGCCGGAGCCACCGCTCTCGGCGAGATCCTCCGCGGGCTCTGGAGCGCTGGCGACTGCGTTGCTGTTGCACGCGAGCGCGGTCACCAAGAGGCCGGCGTTGATCCGTCGCATCATCGTCATCGCGACCTCCTGGCGGCATGTTCGTCGAGCGCGCGCTGCTCGGCCCGCACGCGTCGGTCAGCCACGGCGGCGCGAGCCTCATCGAGCACGCGTGCGGCCCGGTGCACGCGATGGCCGGCCGTCACCGCCGCAAGTGTTGTCTGTTGACACCGCTGTGTTGCACACGCGACAGCAGCGACCGCGGCTTGGTGGCACGCCGCGATCTCCTCGAGGGTCCAGGTCTCGGTGGGACGGCCGATCAGCTCGTCGACCTGACGCTCGATCCCCTCCAACGCGTCGATGGCCGCGCGCCGTTCGAGCTCGGCCCGGGCGCGGTCGGCGGTTGCGCGGTGCTGCTGCAGCTCGCGCACGTGGTGAAGGCGCTTGGCCCGCGCGATCATGTGCCACCCTCCACGAGCTTGGCCATGAGGCCTTCGATCTCTGCGGAGTCGCTCCGAGTCGCGGGTGCCTGGCGAAGAAACTCGTGAATCGCCGAGCGGCGCGCGAGCGCTCCATCGATCGCCGGCGAGGCGCCGGGCACATGCGCGCCGATCGCCACCAACTCCTCAGCCTCGGTCAATTCAGCGATCAGGCGGCGCAGCCCCGCAGAGAGGGCAGCGCGGCGTTGTGACACGACCTGGTCTTGCACGCGCGAGACCGAGGCGAGCACATCGATGGCGGGGAAATGCCCGCGGCCGGCGAGGCTGCGCGAAAGCACAATATGGCCGTCGAGGATCGAACGCGCGCTGTCGCCTACCGGATCGCCGAGGTCGTCGCCCTCGACCAGTACGGTGTACACACCCGTGACCGAACCGCGTTGGAAGCGGCCGGCACGCTCGAGCAGGCGCGGGAGCATCGCAAACACCGACGGGGTGTAGCCGCGGGTGGCGGGGGGTTCGCCGACCGCTAGTCCGATCTCGCGCTGCGCCATGGCGAAGCGCGTGAGGGAGTCCATCACCAGCAGCACGTCTGCCCCGTGGGCGGCGAAGTGCTCGGCCACCGCGGTTGCGACGAATGCCCCGCGCATGCGCAAAAGCGGCGACTGATCCGACGTGGCGACGACCGCCACGGAGCGGGCGCGAGCCTGCGGTGTCAACGTGCGTTCGAGAAACTCACCGACCTCACGGCCGCGCTCGCCGATCAGCGCTACGACGACGACGTCCGCGGTCGCGCCGCCGACAAGATCCGCGAGCAGGCGGCTCTTCCCAACCCCGGCGCCGGCCATGATCCCCACACGCTGCCCGCGTCCGAGCGTCAGGGGACCATCGATTGCGCGCAGACCTGTCGACAGCGCTTCCTCGATCGGGCGGCGGCTGAGCGCCGGCGGTGGGACGCCGTAGATCGCTCGCGGCAGGAGGTCTCCGCCGAGCGGCGCACCGTGATCGATAGGACGCCCGGTCGCATCGATCGCCCGCCCGAGGAGCGATTCGCCGCAGGCGACCGTCGCCGCGACGTTACGGTGGATGATCGCATCGCCGATCGCAATCCCGCGCACCTCACCGAGTGGGATCGCTAGGACTCTGCCACGCCGCAGGCCGATCACCTCGGCGTAGACGCGATGCCCATGGCCGCGAACCTCGATCAGATCGCCGACGGCCGCCTGCGGGCACGTACCTTCGACGACCAGACCGACGACCTCTTCGACGCGTCCTTCCGGGCGCAAAGCAAGCGCCCGGCGCAGTTGGAGGCCGCGGACGTGGCCCAGTTCAGCCATCGTCGCCTCCGGTGCCCAGACCAAGGACCAGCCGGCGAGCGGCCGCCATGCGCTCGGCGAGGCGGCCGTCCACGCGGCCCGCAATTCCGGTGACGATGACGTCTCCGGGGGCGAGCGATGCGTCCCCGCGGACCACAGCGGTCGGGAAGCGCGTGGTGATCGCCGCGGAGGTCGCCTCGACTTCACTCGGTGCCACAGCAACCGTCCATGGGCCATCGTCGCCGAGCGCCGCGATCGCCTGGGCGACGAGTTGGTCGATCCACGTGTGGGCGGCGGCGAGCTCCCGCTGCAGAACCGCCTCGGCGACATCGACCGCGAGGCTCGCGAGCTCCCGCTGCCACGTGTCAGCAACGCCGGCGGCCGCGCCTAACAGTTGGTCGATCGCGTGCTGCATCCGCGCGCGGAGCTCGGCCAACTCGGCCGCGGCCGCGGCTTGTCCGGCCGCCAGCCCCTCGGCAAAGCCCTCTTCCGACGCGCGCGCGCGCAGCTCCGCCAGCTCTTGTTCGGCGATCTCGGCGGGTGCCCGCGCCGGCGGATCGACCAGCCGCCACGGGCGGGCCTCGCCCCGCGGCCCCCGTCCGCCGATGGGCAAGAGCACGGCCGTGCTGGGGGGCGCCACCGCCGGGGGTGAGAACCGCTCGCGCATCACACCATCTCCTCACCGCCGGCGCCGGCAATGGTGATCTTCCCGTCGCGCTGGAGCCCGAGCGCGACCTCGACCACAGCGCTCTGTGCTTCCTCGACAACCGAGAGTTTGACCGGTCCCATGCTGTCGAGGTCGTCCATCAGCATCTCCGCGGCGCGCCGGCTCATCGCGCCCAAGATATGCGCGCGTAGTTCCGGGGTCGCCGTCTTGAGCGCGTTGCGCAGCTGATCCGTGGACACCTCCTTCAGCACCGTCTGCATGTCGCGGCTGTCGACCTTCATGAGGTCTTCGAACGTGAACATCGCTCGCTTGATCTCGAGCGCCAGCGATTCGTCGTTGTCGTCGATGGCCTCGATTAGCTTCTCGCCGATCACGCCCTTGAGCCGTGAAACCAGATCGGCTGCCCGCTTGAGCCCATCGACGTTGGCGACCTTCGCCTCGCTTACCAGCGCGAGCTCGTCGCGCAGGGCTCGCTCAGCTTCTTGGATCGTGGTGTGTGGGATCGACTCGAGACTCGCCATGCGCCGGACGACGTCGACCTGCACATCAGCCGGCAGATGAGCGAGCACGGCGGCGGCTTTGTCGACATCCACGTGGGCGAGCAACGCTGCGAGCGACTGGGTGTGCTCCTTGGCGAGCAAGCTGGCCAAGGTCTCGGGATCGATGCGGTTGAGCAATCGCAGGGGCTGCGGAGCCTCGACCTCACGCGCCAGCAGGTCTTCGGCCTTATCCTGGCCGAGCACTTTGCTGGCAATTCGACGCATGCGCCGGGCGCCGGACGAGATCGCGATCGCGTTTTGGCGATGCTCCTCCTCGAAGCGGACGAGCACCCCGTCGGCCTCGTTGCGACTGATGCCCTGCATGCCTTCGATGCACTCGCTCAGTTGGCGGACGTTGGTCTCGTCGAGGTAGTGGAGTACGTCGGCGGCCTGCTCCTCGCCCAGACTGAGCAGGAGCACCACGGCGCGTTCGGTTCCAGTGAGCTGGCGGGCGGTCATGCGGGTTCGTCGGCGCGGATCCAACCGCGGATGATGTCGGCGGTGCGTTCGGGATCGGCACTTGCCAAGGCGAGCACGCGCTCACGCGCACCCTCGGGAGACTCGGCGATAGCAGCGGGCAGGCCCGGCAGCGCGGCACGCGGCGCGCCGGCTTCGACGCGAGCGAGGGCTGCCTCGGCCTCGCCGACGGTGCTCGGCAAGCGCAGGATCTCGGGTACGAGCGCCCGCTGCTTGCGGCGACGCGTCATCAGCATGGCGGCCACGACCGCGAAGAGGCCGAGGCCGCCAGCGGCGACCATCCACGGCGCAACCGGTTGGGTCGCGATCGTCGCGACCGTGTGCGGGTCACGGCGATCGCGGAACGGAGCAGAGGCGATCTTGACGCGGTCGCCGCGGGCCGAGTTGAAGCCCATCGCGTTTTCGACCACCGCTTGCATCTCGGCGAGTTCGGCGTTGGTACGCGGGGCGTAGACCGGTTCTCCGCCACCTTCGGGGGTGGTGTACGTGCCGTCGACGAGCGCCGCGACCGTGAGGCGCACGAGCTGGGCCTTCGGGCCGACGGTATGCACGACGGTGCGGTTGATCTCGTACGCGCGAGATCGAACCATCTTGCTCGCCTCGCCGCCGGCGCTGCCGCCTCCCGACGCTGCCGCGGGCTGGTTGGCCTCGGATCCGGCGACACCGCCTGGGCGCTCGGTTCCCGAGGCGCTCTCGCGCGACTCCTGTAGGGACTCGGAGCGAATCGCTGACTGCTCCGGGTCGTAGGTCTCCTCGGTGGTATCGGTGTGTGAAAAGTTGACGTCGGCAGCGACGGTTACTTCGACTCCATCCGCGCCCACGGTGCGCTCGAGCAGTCGCGTGAGTCGTTGTTCGAGGTCGCGCTCGAGGTCGACCTCGTAGTCGAGGGCGGCGGTGTTCGCTTCATCCGCGCCACCGCGGCTGAGCAGTGCGCCGTCGGTCGTGACCACCGTGACGTCGCCCGGGGAGAGGCCCTCGACCGCGGCCGACACGAGGTGGCGAACCGCGCCCACCTGACGATCCGAGAGCTCGCGCCCGGATCGAAGCTCGAGCGTGACCGAGGCGGTGCGCGGGATCTTCTCGTCGGCAAACACGGCGCGATCGGGTTGGGTGATGTGCACACGCACCGATGAGACCGGATCGAGGGCGGCGATCGTGCGCTCGAGCTCACCTTGCAACGCGCGGCGATAGTTGACCTTCTGGGCGAACTCGGTGAGCCCAAAGCTCTGCTCGGAGAAGACCTCGAAGCCGACGTTGCCGGCCTTTGGCAGGTCTTGTTCAGCCAACATCAAGCGTGCGCGATCGACCTGGTCGCCGGCGACCGTGATCGCCGTTCCGCCGGCGTCGAGCGAGTAGGGGATCTTCGCGGCGTCCAGGGCCGCGACCACAGCGGCGGCGTCACGTGGGTCGAGACCCGAGAACAACACACGCCCCGGGAC
>CADEGN010000305.1 GCA_902826865.1 uncultured Myxococcales bacterium | reverse complement strand
GGGGCGAGCGGTGGGTCACCGGCGCGGGCGGCGTGCAGCTGTGGGCGAGGCTCACGTGCACGGCCCGTCCGGCACCGGCAACCCCGCTGCTCATCCTCGACGGGATCGGGTGCAGCGGCTGGGCGTTTCGCCGAATGGTCCCCGAGTTGGCCGCGGCGCGCGACGTGCTGCAGGTCCACTACCGCGGCCATGGGCGTTCGCCCGATCCCCCCCGTCCATGGCACCTCTCGATGCCGGTACTCGCGGATGACGCGGCTGCCGCGATGGCCACCTATGGCCTTGAACGCGCGATCGCAGTCGGCTTTTCGATGGGGTTCCAGGTCGCCGTCGAGCTCTACCGCCGCCATCGATCGAACGTCGCCGGCCTCGTTTCGCTCGCGGGGCCAGCGGGCCGTGCCCTGGCCCAATTCCAGGGCACGGATGTCTTCGCTCACCTGCTACCGCTCGTGCGCGCGGCATCGCGGCGGGCCCAGGACATGACGCGGAAACTGTGGCGGACGATCCTACCGTCGCGCTGGTTGCCGTGGGTCGGGCTCCACACCCAGCTCAACCCCATGCGGATCGAGATCGCGGATCTGGAGTTTTACCTGTCTCAGATGGCGGCGATGAACCCGGAACTGTTTCTCGACATGCTCGGGGAGGCCAGTCGCCATGTCGGCGACGACATCTTGCCGGCCGTACGCGTGCCGAGCTTGGTGGTGGCGGGCGCCCACGACAAGTTCGTGCCGATCGAGGTCTTGCGCCGGCTTGCGTTTGCCATGCCGACGGCGCAGTGGATGGTCATCGACGACGGCAGCCACGCCCTTCCGGCCGAGTTCTCTGCCGAACTCGCCGATCGCCTCCTCGATTTCGCGGCCGAAGTCGACGCCGCGGCTCCGTAGACGGACCACCGTCGCTACTTGCCGTCGGGGGCAACCGGCGGCGCCGGATCGCGTTTGGCGTCGTCTTCTTGGATCGCCCCGCGCACGAGTGCCTTGAGCGTCGTCTGCCGCTCGATATTGTCGAACAGCTTGACGATGTCGTCGTGCAGCTTGCTGTCGCTGACGAGCTTACCGAGCGTGCCTTCGCCCTTGTCGATCTTCTCGGCAATGCTCTTCGCCTTGCGTGTGATCGATTCGACGTTGTCGAGGATCTTCTCCAGATCCGCAACCATCTCCCCATCCTTGTCGCGCAGGAGCTTGGCGACGAGGCTCTTGTTGGCCGGATCGTCCAGGTCGTCGAGCAGCTTGCGAATATCGGCCGCGACCTTGCGACCGTCTTCGACCAGCGGCTGAATATTGTCGTCGACCTTGGCCAAGGTCCGGTTGGCGCGGCTCACGAAGGTCTCGATGCCGGCCGCGGTCTCGCGAACCTTGCGCAAGGTGAGCCCGAAGTCCTCTTTGTAGTTGGGGTCGTTGAGCAGCGCCCCGACCAGCCCCTCACCCTGGGCGACTTGCCGGGTGATTTCCTCGAGGTTCTGGAGCGTGCCCTTGACCGAATCGATCGTGCGCTGGTCGTTGAGCTCGGAGACGAGGGCGGAGATGCCCGAGAGACTGGTGTCGACCTTTTCCGTCAAGCCATCGATGCGCTCGCGGAAGAGCTCGATGTCCTCGTACAAGGAAGGCGTCGATTGGATGCGACGCTCGCCGCCCAGCGTGTCGCGCGAGCCAGGCGAGATGTTCACCAGTTGATCGCCGAGCACGCCGTTGCTCGCCACCGTCGCACGGCTGTCGGTGCGGACAAGCTCGAGGCTCCGCTCGAAGATCGACATCGTGACCTGCACCCGGCGATGCTCCGTCGTGTAGCGGGCGCATACGCCATCGGGGCCGAACCAGGTCACGCGCCGGGCCCGGCGGCGAAAGTCACCCGTCACGCACACCTCATCATCGCCGCAGTCCTCCGACGACAGACACGGTGGGTGCAGCCCCTTGGCCGCGTAGGGCTCGAGCTCGGCGCACTGACCAGCGGGCGAGCAGAACAGAAACTGATCGCAGTTGTCGGTCCGGCCAGCACCGTAACGGCCGATATCCTCGGTCAGGGCATCGCACAGGTACGTGCGGTTGACGAAATCGATCGCCTCGACCTTGCCGACCTCGACACCTGCTAGCTGCACCGGGCTGCCGCGTCGCAACCCCGTGATCGTCCGGAAGTCGGTGGTGATCGTCGTCTTCGACTCCCAGGTCCCCTCGCTCTGGCCGATGAGGAAGAGCGAGAGGAAGAGCAGCACCGCCAGCACCGCCACGAAGATGCCGGTTACGACGCGATTGCGCCGTTCGTTTCTACGGCCCATGGTGCTCCTTTGCGTGCGAACCATGGGCCGCCGGCGGGCGGCGCAGCGTGCCGTGGATGAAATCGCGGACCGCAGGGTCCTCGCTCTGCCACATCTCCTGCACGGTCCCTACGAACGGGAAGCGGTGCCGGTAGAGCATCGCGATCCGGTCGGACACTTTGCGCGCCGTCGGCATGTCGTGGGTCACCACCACGCTTGTCACCTGAAGCTCGCGCTGCAACTTCTTGATCATGTCGCCGATGCGGGTGATGTTGCGCGGATCGAGTCCCGTCGTCGGCTCATCATACAAGATGACCTCCGGCTGGGGGGCGATCGAGCGGGCCAGTGCAACCCGCTTGCGCATGCCACCCGACAGCGACGCAGGCATGGTGTCGAGGTCCTTCTCCTCGAGCCCGACCATCTCGAGGCAGGCCTTGGCGCGGGCGCGAATCTCCTCGTCGCCCATTTTGGTGTGCTCGCGCAGGCCGTAGCCAATGTTCTCGAGCACGGTCATGGAGTCGAACAGCGCCCCGCCCTGGAACACGTAGGCCACCCGCCGCCGGACCTCGCGAAGCACCTCGTCATCGGCGGTTCCAATGTCGGTGCCAAGCACGGTGATCCGGCCGCTATCGACCGGCAGAAGACCGATCAGCATCTTGAGGCACACGCTCTTGCCTAGGCCGCTACCCCCGATGATGGTCAGCGTCTCGCCGGGGTGGACCTCGAGGTTCATCCCGGCGTAGATCGTGTTGTCGCCGAACGACTTGGATACGTCGACGAACGCGATGATCGGGGTGCGCGGGCGCGCGGGCGCAAGATCGTCCGCCGGCACGGGTGTGCCGACCTCGGTCCGATCCTGTCTCGGTGGCTGCGCGTCGTGTTCCATCGCCCGTCGCGCTTCGCCGCGCCCTAGAAGAACACCATTGTCAGGTAGAAGTCGGCGATGATGATGCAGATCGAGGTCGCGACCACGGTCTCGGTCGTCGCGATCCCCACGGCCTCGGTGCCGAACTTTGTGCTGAAGCCCTGGAAACACCCGATGAGCCCGACCAAGACGCCGAAGATCAGGGCTTTGACCAGGCTCGACACGTAGTCCATCGGAACCAACTCGTCGATGTAGGTCTGGTAGAAGTATCCCGCGGGGACCCCGTAAACCCACTCGGCGATCATCATGCCGCCGAACACCGCGATGATGTTGCCCCACACCACGAGCAGGGGCTGCGACGCCGCGGCCCCGACCACGCGCGGCCAAACCAGCTTCTTGATCGGGTCCGCTCCGAGAGCGGCAACCGCGTCGATCTGCTCGGTCACCTTCATCGAGCCGAGCTCGGCGGCCATGCCGGCCGCCATCTTGGCGCCGACGGTGATGGCGATCAGCGTGGGCACGAGCTCGCGCACCAGGGCGAGCGAGCTCGCATAGCCGAGGGCCATCGTGGCCCCGAAGTCGCGCAGCGCCCACCCGAACTGCCAGGCCAGGATCATCCCGATAAACAGCGACAGGAAGGTGGAGATCGGCAGGCTGCGCACCCCCTGCTGGACCATCTGCGCCGCGATGTCGTCGATCCCGATGGGGCGCTTGAACCCGACGCGAAGCAGGCGGAGGGCGAGGCCAGTCAGCCCGCCCACCCACTCGATGCCCGCGAGCACAAGCCCGCCGAAGCGCTCGAGGGGCCGCAGCACCGGGTCAGCCCTCCACCGGGAATCGGAACCCGGCGACGACCCGGCCGAACGCGGCGCGGCCGGCCTCAAACGCGTCTGGGCTGGCCGAGTACTGCAGATCGAACAAGCAGCCGTTTTTTTTGACGATCACGAACTCATTGCGACGGGGCACCCCGTCGAGCTCCGCGTCCACGGTAGTCCGCAATGCGTCGCGCCCGATCATCGTCTCGGGCGTCTGGGTGACGATTTTCCAGTCCGTCCAGTCCATCGCCAGGTGGTCGGTGTACTGGACCAGGGAGCTGTCCCCCTGATCTGCGCACTGGGCGTGGATCGTGATCATGGCCCCGGCGTTGATCCACGCGACCTGGACGTCCTTTTCCTTGCGCACCTCCCGCCACGGCTCCCCGGGCAGGCCGAACCGGTAGGTCGCCTCCTTGGCGGCCCGGCTGGCCGGGAACCGGTGGCGCAGATAGACGTCGCCTTGCCAGCCCCGGCAACCCGCCACGATCCCGATGAGGGCGACCACGGTCATGGCTCGGAGGAACACGCGCGGGCGCTAGTCTATCAGGTGGAGATCGGTCCTCCGAAGATTGCACCGTCGCCTGGCCGGCACGACGTGCGGCCTGTCCACATGGCCGCGCCCGCGCGGGGTCGCTGTGCACACTGCGCGGCGTGCAGCGGCCCCCAGCTCACGTGCAAGCGGATGCGCACCTAGAACGCGCATCCGCCTGCGCGGTCGCAGCTCGATCTAGCTTTCACGAGTGCTGCGCGACCCCATGAAATGACCAGGTTTTCTCGCGCTGCCGGGACAACGAGCGCAACCGCGGCACGCGAGTTGCTCAGTCCGGGGCGCAGCGGGCCGCGCCCGCGCTCCCCGTGAAAACTCCCATGCAAGCGCTCACTCCACAGCCCCGAGACGCCCGCCTGGACGATCGCGGCCTTGGGATCCTAGCCCGCTCGCTGTTCCGGCAGATGCGGCACCAAGGCTACTCCGCAGAGCAGATCATCGGCCTCTCGGCGCAGCTCATCGAGCTGGTCCGAGACGAGCTGGCCCGCGACGCCGCCGAGTAGCTCCCACCCTTCCTACGCGTCCCCTACGGGCGCGGCCTGGTGCGTTGCAGGGGTTCGCCTGCGGCTGCTAGACATGGGCCCCCATGCCGGTCGGCCCGATCCCCTCCCACCGCGATCTCGACGTCGACAACCGCCGGGTCTTCGTGCGTGTCGACTTCAACGTGCCACTCGGAGACGGGGGCGTCGTCCGCGACGACACGCGGATCGTCGCGTCGCTACCGACGTTGCGCAGCCTCATCGATCGCGGGGCGAAGCTCGTGATCGCGTCGCACCTCGGGCGACCCAAGGGCGGGTACGAAGCGAAGTACGCGATGGAGCCGGTCGGGGGTCACCTCGCCCAGCTGCTCGACCGTGAGGTTCGCGTTCCTGCCGAGGAAGTGGTCGGCGACGCCGCCACGAAGCTCGCGGGGGAGCTACGCCCTGGGCAGATCCTGTTGCTGCAAAATCTCCGATTTCATCCCGGCGAGACAAAAAACGATCCAAAGCTCGCCGCCGCCCTGGCCGCCTTGTGCGATGCCTACGTGAACGATGCGTTTGGGGCATCGCACCGTGCGCACGCCTCGGTGGTGGGCACTCCCCTGCTCGTCCGGGCGCGGGGGGCGGGCGATCTACTGACCAGGGAGCTCGCCTCGCTGTCTCGGCTCGTGGACGCGCCCGAGCGCCCCTCCGTGGTGATCGTCGGGGGCGCGAAGGTCTCCGACAAGCTCGCCGTGTTGGTCTCGCTGGTCGAGCGTCTCACGGCCGGCGACACCCTCATCATCGGCGGCGCCATGGCCAACACGTTCCTGGCCGCCGCCGGCCATGGGCTGGCCGAGAGCCTGCAAGAGCGCGACCGCTACAGCGACTGTCGCATGGTGCTCGACAAAGCCAGTGCCCGTGACGTCGCCGTGATCCTCCCGACCGACGTCCGCGTCGGGACGGGCGTGGAGGCGGACGCGGCATTGGTGCACGCGCTGCAGGACGGTCCCTTGCCGGCGGGCACCATGGCCCTCGACATCGGCCCGACGACCGAGCGCCGCTGCGCGGCCGCCATCGCCGGCGCCAAGATGGCGCTGTGGAACGGACCGATGGGCCTCTTCGAAAACCCCGCCTTCGCCTCCGGTACCCTCGCGGTCGCGACGGCCCTGGGCAACTGTCGCGGCTTCACCGTGGTGGGCGGCGGGGACTCGGTGGCGGCGCTGCACCAGGCCAACCTGGCCGATCGGATCAGCCACGTTTCCACCGGTGGCGGTGCGTCGCTGGAGTTCCTCGAGGGCAAGGTCCTGCCCGGCGTCGCTGCCCTGCGCGGTGAGGTGGCGCCGTGACGCGGACCCTCTGGGTGCTCGGCAATTGGAAACAGAACCACTTGCCCGAGGCCGCAGCTGCGTGCGCGCGGCAGATCGCCGACGACCTACCCGACGCCCTGCGAGGCACCTCGGCGACGGTCGGAGACATTCGCGTCGGCATCGCCCCACCGTATCTTTCGCTGGCGGCGACGCGCCCGTTCGTACGCCCGCACGCCATGCTTTGGCTCCTCGCCCAGGATTGCGGGGCCCAGGATGCCGGGGCGTTCACGGGCGAGGTGGGGCCCAACATGATCGCCGCGGCGGGGGCGGAGGCCGCGATCATCGGCCACTCCGAGCGCCGGGCGCTTTTCGGCGACACCGACAGGCTCGTTCAGGCCAAGCTGCGGGCCGCCCTTGCCGGCGGCCTCACCGCGGTCCTCTGCGTCGGTGAGGCCCTCGAGGTCCGGCAGGCCGGCGCCCACGAGGCCCATGTGGTCGCTCAGCTCGACGCTGCCCTGGCTGGGCTCGGTCCCGAGGCCGCCAACGCCCGGCTGGTGGTGGCCTACGAGCCCGTCTGGGCCATTGGGACCGGGCATACGGCGACCCCGGAGCAGGCCGCGGCAATGCACAGGCGGATCCGCGCGTGGCTGACCGAGCGGTTTGGTAGCGCGGGCACCGACAGATCCATCCTCTACGGTGGTAGCGTCAAGGCCGACAACGCCCAGGCGTTGGTCGCCGCGGGGGACATCGACGGGTTCTTGGTCGGGGGTGCCTCCCTTGAGCCCGCATCGTTCCTCGCCATCGTTGCGCGGGCCGCCGCCCACGTCGGGACCTGATCCATGACCCTGTTCGTTCAGATCGTCTACGTCCTCATCACTGTGGTGATGATCCTCGTGGTGCTCCTGCAGGCCGGTCGCGGCGGTGGCCTCGGCACCGCCCTGGGCGGTGGCGCGAGCCAAAGCGTGTTCGGCGGATCCGGAGGTGCCGACTTCCTCGCGAAGCTCACCCAGGGCTTGGCCATCGGCTTCATGATCTGCGCCGTGTACCTGGCCTATGCGAGCTCGCACACCGGATCGGAGTTCCTGCAGGCGGAGAGCGCGAAATTCGCCGGTGAGGAGGTTTCGAACGAAGGGGAGATCAACTACGAACAGATCGGGCAGCGCCCCCAACCGCTCCCCAAGCCTGGCGACCTCCCGCCCCGCGCCGCCGCTTCGGCAGAGCCCGAACAGGCACCCGCCGATCCGGCCGAGGACGAGACGCAGTTGGAGGCGATGCCGGAGGAACCGGCGCCGCAATGACGCCGGTCGCGTTCCGTAAGGTCGAAGGCCTCGGGAACGACTTCATCCTCCTCGATTTCCGCGGCCGCCCCCGCCGCAAGGTCGCCACCGAGCTGGTCCGCCTGCGCACCGTAGCGCCGAGCCTGTGTGACCGGCGCCTGGGCATCGGCGCCGATGGGATCCTCGTGGTCGCCGACCCGCAGGGCCGCGCGGACGCGGCGATGCTCGTCATCAACGCCGATGGCTCCCGACCCCAGATGTGCGGCAACGGACTGCGGTGCGTCGCGCTCGTGGTCGCAGGGGCCCCCGGAACCAACGTCCTCATCGAGACCGACGCCGGCCCACGCCTGTGCGCCGTCACGCGCGAGCACGACGACGCCGGATGGGTCGACGTCGACATGGGACCCGCGTACCACGACGGCGTCGTCGAGCCGCGGGCCGGCGTGGGCCGGTGTTTCGCGAGGGTGTCGATGGGCAATCCCCACGCGGTCGCGTTCGTGGCTGCCGACGAGGACGCGGAGGGCCTCGCGCGCACGCTGGGCCCGCAGATCGAGAACGACCCGCTATTCGCCGAGGGCACCAACGTCGAGTTCGCACGGGTCACCGACAGCGGTGCGATCACGCTGTGGGTGTGGGAACGCGGCTGCGGGATCACCGACGCGTGCGGCACCGGGGCCTGCGCGACGGCGGCGGCAGCGGTCGCGCAGGGGCTGCGGCCGTCCGACACACCCATCGAGGTCCGCCTCCCGGGCGGTGCCCTCACAATCGTCGTGCCCGCCGACGACGGGGCCGGAGTTCGCATGGGCGGCCCCGCCCGCGTTGTGTATCGCGGCGAGATCGACCTCGCCTCCAGGGGTTGAGCGGCGCGCCTCCCTGCGCGCCGTCCTCCGTTCGCGCCGGGCCGCCATCAGGCGGTGCAGGGACACTCCGGCGCTGCAATGGCCAAGGAGATGCACTGCTCGTCCCACTCCGTTGAGCAGCAGAACGCATCCGCCGCACAAACGGCGCTCGCGCAGGTCGAGCAGGTGTCATCGAGGGGTGCGCCGGTCTGGCACTCGTCGTGGGCGCACCCGCCAGCGGTGCACTGTCCCGCGCACATCCGGGTGGCCTCCTCGACGCAGATCGAATCCCAATCGGTTTCGCAGCAGACGTCGTCAGCCGCACACACGGTGGTCACGCAATCGGAGCAGCCGTCCTCCAGCGGCGCGCCCTGCTCGCACTCACTGTGGCTGCACCCG
>CADEGN010000304.1 GCA_902826865.1 uncultured Myxococcales bacterium | reverse complement strand
GCGACCGACTACGACGCGATCGCGCTCATGTTCCTCCTCGAGGACCTCCATCTCGCAGGCGTGATCGGCGTGGCGGTGATGGTGAACGTGCTCATCTTCGCTTGGTTGAGGCGGCAGCGTGGCGCGCTCGTCGGGGTCGCGGCGGCGATCGTCGAGAAGCCGATGAAGCCGGGCCTGGTCGTCGGTGCCGCGGTGTTTGGCGCCGGCTGGGCGCTGACGGGCACCTGCCCGGGCACCGCGTTGGCCCAGCTCGGCGAAGGTAAGCTCATGGCGGTCTTCACGGTCGTGGGGATCCTGATCGGTACTTGGGCCTACCAGCGCGTTGGCGCGTCGCTCGAAGCGTGGCTCCGTCGCGGGTGACGGTGGCGGGCATGGGTCTCGCGATCCAGCACGATGTATCGCTGGCGCCGTTGACCACGCTGGAGCTCGGAGGTCCGGCGCGCTATTTCGCAACGGTCGAGAGCATCGATGAACTCCGCGCTGCATTGGCGTGGGCCGACGCCGAGCAAACCGGCGTGTACATCCTGGCGGGCGGCTCGAACCTCGTGATCGCGGACAGCGGCGTCGATGGGCTTGTGATTCACTGTCGATTGCGCGGCGTCGAGGCCGAAGACCGCGGTGGGTGCGTGTTGGTGCGGGCCGCTGCTGGTGAATCATGGGATGGCCTGGTTGCGTGGTCGGTTGCGCGCGATCTCGTCGGTATTGAGGCCATGTCAGGGATTCCCGGCACGGTTGGCGCGACGCCGATCCAAAACGTCGGCGCGTATGGCCAGGAAGTCGCGGATCGCATCGAGGCGGTCGAAGTCCTCGATCGCATGAGCGGGCAAACCGAGGTCATGCCGGCGTCCGCGTGCGGATTCCGCTATCGCGACAGCGTTTTTCGCCGTGACCAGACCCGGCGCGTCGTGCTTGCCGTCCGGTTTCTCCTCGCCCGCGGCTTGCCAGGGCCGCCGCGCTACGCCGAGCTCGCCGCCGCCTTGGCTGACGTTGCTGTACCTCGCGCTGCCGATGTTCGCGAGGCGGTGCTGCGGCTACGACGCGCCAAGTCGATGGTCCTCGACCCCTCCGACGAAAATCGCCGCAGCGTCGGATCGTTCTTCACCAATCCGATCGTCGGTCGCGATGTGCTCGCAACGCTTGAGCGCGTGGCGGTGACCCATGGCCTCGTGGAGAGTCCCGCAGCTGTGCCGCGCTGGTACCTCGATGGCGACCGAGTGAAGCTCGCTGCGGCGTGGCTGATCGAGCAGGCGGGATTTCCGCGTGGGACCCGTCGCGGGAACGTTGGGCTATCGAGTCGCCACAGCCTGGCGCTGGTGCATCACGGCGGGGGCAGCACCGGCGAGTTACTCGCATTCGCACGCGACGCCGCCGCACGAGTACACGCGCGCTTCGGCGTCACGCTCGCGCCTGAACCGATTCTGTGGGCCGTCGCGTGGTGACGACGGCGCGCGCCGCTCAGCCGACCCGCGGCATGCGGACGCCGAGATCGGCGAGTTCTCGCTCCGCTTGCTCCGCCCACCCGCGATTGGCCTTCGGACTCGCCGGCGATGGATGCAAGATCATCCCGACAGCGATCTCAAGATCGCCGACCACACGCGCCGCGCGTTCTTGCGCGAAGCTCCCGATGCCGACGATGAGGCGCGGTCGCAGCACGTCAATGCTGGCCGCGAGCGCGTGGTCGCAAATCCGGTAGAGGGCGGCCCGTTCGCTGGAAGGGAGCTTATCTGGTGTGCGGTTTTTGCCGCTGTCCTCGAGGAATGCGAGCGGGCAGTAGTTGAGCACGAAGAAGTCGGCAAAAAACCGCTCTGGCGTCCCAAAGCGATCGCGTGCCCATCCCCACAACCGCGTGCCGCTCACCTCGTTGCGCGTGCACGCCATTCCTTCGATCGGTCGACTCGGATGTTCACTCGCCGGGCGCGCGACGTTGCCGTCGATGCCAAACCACTCGCGGACCATGGTGACGTCCCCAAAGGGAACACCGGTTTGAACCATGCCAAACGGGCCGGGGTTCATCCCGAGCAGGATCACCCGCCCCGGCGCCTTGCCGAAGCGCTCGCAGTACGCCTCGTAGTTGGCGGCTGCATACGTGAGTGGGTTGTAGACGTGGCTCGTGGGCGGCGCAAACGCGAGCTCGCCAAGCTGACGCGACATCGTTCGCGCGATGCGGATGAGATCCACAGTTGGCAGACCGTAGCAGATCAGGCACCGCCGGTCGATCGACGCGAATTCCCCGCACGCGTCAGTTTCCGCGCTCGAGCTCCGCGACGAGGACCGCCAGCATGCGTGCGCGTTCTTCGGGGAGCACGGCGGTGAGATCTCGGCGCTGCTGCGGATCGCTGAGCGTGTCGAACAGCAGCGTGGTGTTCGTCGTTCGTGACCAGATCAGTGTGTATCGCTGCTCGATCAAAGCTGCCTCCATCCGCGCCGCGTTCCATAGGAACGCGGGATTTTCGGCGACGACGGGCGGCTGCTCCGTTGCGAACAAGCCCGGGTGTTCCATCCGCGGGTCGGCATCCTGACCGAGGAGTTGGAGCAGCGTGGTCGCCAACCCGAGGGTCGACACCGGTCCTTCGCGACGTCCTGTCGGTACGCCCGGGCCGGCGATAACCAGCGGCACCCGCAGCTCGCGCTCGCGAAGCACGAAACCGTGGCCCCAGTCTCGATCCTCTCCGAACGACTCGCCGTGATCGCTGGTGACCGCGATGAGTACGTCGTCGCCCCACCGGCCCTGGGCCGCGGCGATGATCCGCGATAGATGGAGGTCGACCCACGAGAGCTCGTTGTCGTAGGGGTCAGCCACGCCTGTGCCCGCAAAGCGCACCGGAGATTCGTGCAGCGCGTGCGGGTCCATGAAGTGGACCCAAAGCGCCAGTGGGCCCGTGCCCTCATAGGCACGGATCCGGGCGATCGTCGCGTCGGCGACTTGTTTCGCCGTGGTCCCGCGGTTCTTTCCGGCGTAGTCGAACGTGCCGACCTCGATCTCGTTCACCCGCAGCTCGGCAGGTGGGATCTTTCCGTCGGCGACCAGCGGTACGTTGATGGCGAGGACGTAATAACCGAGTCGGCGCAAGCTGTCCGGCAGCCAGTGGGTGTAGCGAAGGCCACCTTCGGGGGTCAACATTCGCTCCGTGGCCTGGCCGGCCAGCATCGCCATCATCGAAAAGAAGGTGTGGTTCGCGGGGGAGTAGGCGCGATCGAACACCGCGCCGCGCTCGGCGAGCGCGGCCAGGGCGGGCATGGTCGGGCGGGCATAGCCGTAGAGCTCGAGGTGGTCGGCGCGCACGGTGTCGATGGTGACGAGTAGTAGGTGCGGTCGCGGGCCGTGCACAGCCGGGTAGGACGGCGTCACCGCGCGCGTATGATCGCTGCCACTGCAGTTGTCGTCGAGTCCGTTGCCCGCGATTTCGGGTCGTAGGATCGCGCGGAGAGGATCGCTATCGTCGCAGTCGCCGCCCCCGAGCCAGGTGGGCATGTCACCGTCACCGTCACGGTCGAGCGGGCCGAGGCCGAACGCATGCACATGCGGGAACACGCGGGCGTCGTGCAAGAGCAACGACCGCGCGCCCGGGCGCACGAGCCCGACGAATCCTAGGACGGCCATGACGACGAGCCCCGCAGCCGCTGCAGTGCCGCCGCGGGCGGGCAAAAGCGTCGCCGCCACGATCGCGCCGGCGATCACCAACCCGAGGGCCAGCGGCGCCCCGAAGTAGACGAAAAACGACCCGGCGCTGCAGTGCCACAGTGCGAGGCCGACGGCGCCGGCGAGCCCGGCGCGGGCGGCCTGCCATCCGAGGTTGCGGCGGGCGAACACACGCGTGAGCGCGTACGCGGTCGCGAGGGCGACGGCCGTGGCAACGGGCCCAATCAGCACCACGCCGGTTGTCCACAACGCCGCGGCCGTTTGCGGGTAGTCGATCGGGTACGCGTCCGACAGCGCGAGGATCTCCGGCACGACGGTGGTACCGACCAGCGTCACCACGAAGGAGACGATCGCGATCGCGCCCGACGTCGGTGCCAAGGAGGCACTCGGTCGCAGGCGCCCTGGCCAGCTCCAGCCACGACGGGCCGCGAAGATCGCGACCAGGCCGAGCAGGGCGGCGGGCCACACGGCTACGGCGGCGCCGCCGCAGATCGCGAGCACCGCGTCGAGCCAGGTTCCCCCGCGATCTCCGAGGGAACGGATGACCGAAACGGCTGCGATCGCGAGCGTCGACGCCGGGACTGACCACAGCGCTCGCACGGGCCAGGCGATCGGCATCTACGCCCAACCCTACGCGACTGTCGGGGCCGGCGGCAACGTTCACCCATCACCCTCGCGATCTCGGACTAGACTGGGCGGATGCTTGATCGCTTTCACCCGTCGGTCGCGAGCTGGTTTCGCGAGCGCCTCGGGGCACCGACGGCGCCGCAGCGTGAGGGCTGGCCCAGGATCGCGGCGGGGGACAATGTGCTCATCGCGGCCCCGACCGGTTCGGGGAAAACGCTCGCTGGATTTCTTGGGGCGATCGACTCGCTGTTGCGTCAGGGTGCTTCGCTTCCCGACGAAACCCAGGTGGTCTACGTCTCACCGCTTCGGGCGTTGTCCAACGACGTCGAGAAAAACCTGCGGGGCCCCCTCACCGAGCTTGCTGCACGAGACCCTTCGTTGCCACGCGTGCGCGTCCAAGTTCGTACCGGCGACACACCCGGCCGCGAGCGCGCCGCGATGGCGAAGACGCCCCCGCATATCCTGGTCACCACGCCCGAGTCGCTGTACTTGCTGCTCACCTCGGCCAGTGGCCGCTCGCTTCTCTCAACCACGCGAACGGTGATCGTCGACGAGATCCACGCCCTCGCCCGGGACAAGCGGGGTTCGCATCTCGCGCTCTCGCTCGAGCGGCTCGAGACCCTCGTAGGGCGCCCCGTTCAGCGCGTGGGGCTGTCGGCGACGCAGAAACCACTCGCGGACGTGGGCCGGTTTCTCGTCGGGTCTCATCGCGAGTGCACCCTCGTGGATGAGGGGGCCTTCCGTCGCCTCGATCTGGGCATCTCGGTGCCACCGTCGCCGCTTCAAACGGTGTGCTCGCACGAGCAGTGGGCCGAGATCTATGCCCAGATCGCAGAGCTTGTGCTTGCCCATCGAACGACGCTGGTGTTCGTCAACACCCGCAAGATGGCGGAACGGATCTCCGCACAGCTTGCTCGCCTGGTCGGCGAGGATGCCGTCACGAGTCATCACGGCAGTCTCTCGCGGGAGCGACGGCTGGCAGCGGAGCAGCGGCTGAAGTCGGGCTCATTGCGGGCGCTTGTCGCCACCGCATCGCTCGAGCTCGGCATCGACATTGGCGATGTGGATCTCGTGGTTCAAGTGGGGTCGACGCGCTCGGTCGCAACCCTTCTGCAGCGGGTCGGTCGCGCCGGTCACGGGCTTGATCGCGTACCCAAAGGGCGTGTGTTTCCACTGACGCTCGACGAGCTCGTCGAGGCCGCCGCGTTGCTGCAGAGCGTGCGCCGGGCCGAACTCGATCAAACCCCCCAGCCACCGCGGCCTCTCGACATCCTCGCCCAGCAGCTCGTGGCCGAGTGCGTCGCCGGACCACGGGCCGAAGACGAGCTATTCGCCGAAGTGCGACGGGCTTGGCCGTACCGCGAGCTCGGCCGCCAGGAGTTCGACGATGTCGTCCGGCTGCACGCCGACAACGGTCGTCGAGCCTTGCTCGTACGCGATCGCGTACGCGGGCTGCTGCGTGCCACCGCCCGCGCAAAGCTGGTCGCGCTTCTGTCGGGCGGAGCGATCGGGGACGTGGCCGACTACGTCGTCAAGCTCGAACCTGAGGGGACGACCGTCGGCACGGTAAACGAGGACTGGGCGATCGAGTCGAACGCCGGCGACATCTTTCAGCTCGGCAATACGTCGTGGCGGATCCTCCGTGTCGAACCGGGCGTCGTCCGTGTTGCCGATGCCAAAGGGCAGCCACCGACCCTGCCGTTTTGGCTGGGCGAGGCACCGGCGCGCACGCGCGAGTTGTCCGCGGCGATCGCCGAGCTGCGCGAGGCTTGCGCTGCCGCGGGCGTGGAGCCGGCGATCACGGAGCTCCAGGCTCGCTGCGGCGACGGGCTCGATCGGGCCGGAGCCCTGCAAATAGCCGAGTACGTTCTTGCCGGGCGTACCGTGCTCGGTGCCGTTCCCACCCAACGCCGGGTGGTGCTCGAGCGATTTTTCGACGAGAGCGGCGGCAGTCAGCTCGTCGTCCACGCGCCGTTTGGTGCCCGAATCAACCGGGCGTGGGGGCTCGCCTTGCGCAAGCGCTTCTGCGTCGGGTTTGGCTTCGAGCTCCAAGCCGCAGCCAACGAGGAAGCGATCATCCTCAGCCTTGGTCTGCAGCACAGCTTTCCCCTTGGCGACGTGTTTGACTACTTGCACGTCGAGACCGCGCGCGACGTTCTCGTGCAGGCGCTGCTTGCTTCGCCGATGTTCACGACGCGCTGGCGCTGGAATGCCCAGCGCTCACTTTTGCTCGAGCGCCATCGCGGTGGCAAGAAGATCCCCGCCAACCTCGCCCGCATGAAGGCAGACGATCTCTTGGCTGCCGCGTTCCCGGCTGCGCTTGCCTGTCCTGAGACGCTGCCCGGTGGCCCGATCGAAGTACCCGACGACCACCCTATCGTCCGTCAGACCGTCGAGGATTGCCTGACTGAGGCGATGGATGTTGACGGCTTTCTCGCGGTGATCGCGGGGCTTGCCGATGGCTCGATCGAACGCTGTGCGATCGATACCGCCGAGCCGTCGGCGTTCGCCCGGGGCATACTGACGAGCGCGCCATACACCTTCCTTGACGACGCACCCCTGGAAGAACGACGCACGCAAGCGGTGATGATGCGCCGCGTGCTCGACGTGCGGAGTGCCGATGCCCTCGGCGCGCTTGACGACGCGGCCGTGGCCCGCGTCCGCGCTGAAGCGTGGCCGCAGCCCGACGACGCGGACGAGCTGTTCGAGGCCTTGAGCTGGATGGGCTTCGTAACGGTGGACGAGTCCGCGGCCTGGGCGGCGTGGATGGACGAACTCGTCAACGATGGGCGCGCGGTCCGTGAGGGTGATCGCTACTATGCGGCGTTCGCTCCGCGGGATCCGAAGCTGGTGATGCGCGCTCGACTCGAGGCCCTCGGACCCATCGTCGTCGCGGAAGATAGCGAAGAGCATGGGATCCTCGTCGCGCTGGAGAGCGAAGGCGGTGTGATGCGTACCCGCCTGGGCGGCGTGACCGCGTGGTGCGATCGGCGGCTGCTGGCGCGGATCCAACGCTACACCCTCGATCGCTTGCGCCGCGAGATTGAACCCGTCACGGCCGGGCAGTTTCTCCGCTTCCTCGCCCGCTGGCAGCGGGTTGCCCGGGGCTACGAGCTACAGGGCCCGCAATCGGTCCTGCATGTTGCGGAGCAGCTCGCGGGCTTCGAGATCCCGCTGGCAGCGTGGGAGTCGCACGTCCTGCCGGCGAGAATCGAGGGTTATCAGCCGCAGTGGCTCGACGACGCGACGCTGTCGGGCAAGCTGGCGTGGGGGCGCCTATGGGGCGCCGCGCTGGCACCAGTGGCACGAACGCCGATCGCGTTGGTTGCTCGCGAAGATCTTGAGGTTTGGACCGAGCTCGCGCGATCGACCGTTCGGCCGGCGCTCGGCCCACTCGCAGTTCGCGTGCTCGAGATGCTCGTCAACCGGGGCGCGTTGTTTAGCCAGGAGATCGCGCGCATTTCAGGATTGACCGCCGTCGATGTCGACGAAGGGCTCGGCGAACTCGTGGCCTCGGGCCGCGTCACCTGCGATTCATTCGCAGGCTTGCGGGCTCTGCTCGCGCCGACGTGGCACCGCCGGGGGGCGGTGTCAAGCGGGCGGTGGAGTGTCCTCGGTCCGTCACCAGGAGGTCCGCCGCGTGACCCCGAGGTGCTCGCGGAGTTCGTCGCACGCGCGCTGCTGCGACGCACGGGCGTGCTGTTTCGCCGCACCGCCGCACGCGAGCGGATCGGAGTTACCTGGCGCGAGGTGGCCAGGGCGTGTCGTCGCCTCGAGGCCCGGGGCGAGATCCGCGGCGGGCGTTTCGTCGCGGGCTTCGACGGCGAGCAGTACGCGTTGCCAGAGGCGATCAGCCTGCTGCGTAGCATGCGGCGCGCTGGCGTAAGCCACGACGAGCGGACGCCGAGTGTGTGCGCTGCGGACCCGCTGAACTTCACGGGGATCCTCACCCCGGAGGAGCGCGTTCCGGCGCATCCCTATCTCGACGTCCGCGTCGGATAGGTGCGCCGAAACGCGAGGGTGATTCAGCCCGCCGGTATGCAGTCGAAACCGGCGTGCAAGTCGCCTGCGGCAACAAACTCCTCGCAGGCGCTCGTGCACAACTCGATGGTGTCGGCGTCGACGTAGCGCCAGCCGTCGGCACCATCACAGTCCGGCGAAAATGGCACTGAGGCGCCGTCAACGACGATGTGCACGCGATCGCTGGTCGCGGGCAGCTGCGTGAGCGTCACCTGGCACTGGATCGCGTCGGTGATCTCCCGCAGGGCGGCGTCAAGCTCGACCTGATCGGTGGCGTTGTAGAATTTCTCGGTCCCCTCCCGCGGCACTCCGCCCGCGATCGCGACCTCGTTGAGCCGATCCCAAGGATTGGTGTTGGGCACCTCCACAAGCGCGTCTACGATGTCGATGCCCACTACGTATGTCGGGATATTTTCGGTCGCGTAGGCGCTAGGAGCGTGACCCCGTAAGGGGTCACGCTCCTCCGTGCCCGTGCCCGTG
>CADEGN010000303.1 GCA_902826865.1 uncultured Myxococcales bacterium | reverse complement strand
CGAACCGTTCGTAGGCGAGCGGATCGGTCCACTTCGCCGCGAGGCACCGCTGGTTTCGGAGGCGCGCGAAGCATCGTCCTCACGACGCGGGCGCCCGAAGAACGCGCGAGCCACCGCAGTCGGCACCGACGGCATGCGCCTCGACATCCGCTGCGACAAGGGTGCGACGCTCGTGCGGGGGCGCGGCAAGCCGCTCTCGCTGTGGTCGGCGCACACGCTTGTATCGGCCCATGTTGCACCGGACGGGCGATTTGCCGCGGCACAGTTTCAAGACGGTTCGATCGCGCTGCTCGAATTCTCGACTGGGCGCACGCGCAACGTCGAGCATCGCGGGGTCCCCTACTGGGTCGACGGCACGCTGGTGATACGCGATGGCTGCCGCAACATCGCGGTCGATCCCCGCGATGCGGCGGCGCGAGAGCTCGCCCCGGCCTGTGGCACGTTCGCCGGGGTCGGCGGCGGCGCGCTGTGGATCGCCGAGCCACCTCCTGGCCCCAACGCCGATCCAACGGTCGCGTCCGCCATCGTCGCCATCGCCGCGGACGGCTCGAGCGAGCGCGTCGTGTTCACAGCTGAACTCCCGCAAGACCCGCAGGTCTCGCACGACGGCAACGTCCTATGCGGCCTGTTCCAGCGCGGGCAGCAGGACCTGCTGCAGTGTCGAACAACCCGCGGAGGTCGCTTCGAGCGCGTCGCGCTCGCGGTCGTCGGCGGCCCGGTGTTCGCCCCCGACGCCGCGCGGCTCGTTGTCCGAGTCGGCGATCCACACGCGACCGAGCAGGACCTACATCTCGTCGACTTTCAGGATCGAAGCATCCGCAAGCTCGGCCGGATCGCCCACCGCCGCGTGGTCTTCCTTCCCGGGGCCACGCACGTGGTGGCCTACGAAGGGGACCGCGGGCTGGTATTCGCCCCGCTCACCGGCGAGCTGCTCCACTTCGGTGACAAGACCGACGATTGGCGCGCGGTCGCGCCGATTCATGGGACCGCGGCGGGGTTCTATGCGACCCGCCAGGGCGCGGGAAACTGCCCCGACGTGGTCCGCATCGATCTCCCGACCGGCGACACCTCAGGGCGCGACGTTGGCCGCTCGGTGGTCATCGAGGACCCCCCGGCCGAGGGTCCTCCGACTCAGTAGAGCCCCGCGGCCGCGCGATCCAGGTGCTCGTCGAGCGCGCCCAACAGGTCGCGATTTCCGTCTTGCGTGTAGCTGGCCAGCTTCTCCTCGCAAGCCGGCACGGCGGCCAGAAACCGCTCGACGGTCGCTGCAACGATGTGGTCGGCGTGCATTCCGTAGCCGAGGTGGGCGAGATAGCGCGCGTTGAGGATCTGCTCGAACTGGTTGCGTAGCGGCACCACGAGCATCGGTTTGTGCAGGTACACCGCCTCGCTCATCACGGTGAACCCGCCACCGGCGATCACCGCCCGCGCGCTGGCCAGATCCGCGATGAAGCCGGCCTCGGAGAAGGGCCGGTGGCGAAGGTTGCCCTCCACCAGCTCGGCCTCGAGCCCACGGTGCATCCCATAGACTCGACATTCGATGCCGACCGACCGCAACGCCGCCGCCAAACTCCCATGCCCCTCGGCGGTCTGATAGACGAGCAAATGCTCGCCGACGCTGGCCTGGGCCGAGATTATCTCCGGCCGCAGAATCGGCGGGTGCAAGCTTGTACGCTCCTTGCGGATCTCCGGCCGAAAGAACGTGGTGATGAGATAGTGGTCGCAAAATGGCAACTTCGATTTCACGAACGCGCGGGCGAGCTCGAAGTTGACCATCTCGCCCTCGAGGACGTCGGCAGGATGCTTGCACCGATTGATAATCTGCATGTTGTCGATGCTGAAGATCGGCAGTCGGTGGGTTTTGGCATACAGGTACACCCACGACTCGAAATCGCTGATCACAACCTCTGGCGCGAACTCGGCGATGAGCTCAAAGTAGGCCTCAATGTTGCGTGGGATTCCGGCGGTGCCGCCGAGGACGTTCGACCACAGGCTCTTGCCCAGACGGACGCGGTTGTCTTCGGTCACAAAGTGCAAGCCGTGGATCCGGTTGACGCCTTCGAACCGTTTTGCCAAGAACTCCTTGGCCCGTCCCGACGTCATGATCTCGACCTCGTGCCCGGCAGCGACCAGGTGGTCGAGGACAACCTTTGATCGGGTTGCGTGCCCCATGCCTTCGCCAACGACCCCGTAGAGGATGCGCATGCCAACGGAGCATACCGAACCGTCGCGCCCGTCGCTGCCGCGACGCCGAGTGTTTGCGGAGGGCGTTGCGGTCGCGGACCTGGTGCGTTCCGCGGTCCTCGACCCGCTGGCAGCGCGCGGCGTACAGCTGGTGGTGGGCATGCAGGACGGTGAGGGGGTAGATGTCGCGCCCGTCGTCGCGGCCGCCCGTTCCGCCGGCGTCAGCGTGGCGCTGTGGCCGATGCTGGCCAACATCCACGGTCGGTGGGCTTCCTCCGCAAACGCGACCCGCTGGTCCACCCACGTTCGCGAGCGCATCGCCGAACTCGGGGAACGCGATCGCCTCCCCGATGAGCTCTGCATCGATCTCGAGCCTCCGATCGCCACCGTGCGCGAACTTGTGAGTCGGCGATGGTCCGGCTTGCGCCCGCAGGGGATCGGACCAGCGACGATCACCGAGCTCACGCGCTGTATCCGCGAGCTTGCCGAGCGGCAGATCCCCACCTGGGCCGCGGCGGTCCCGCTCGTCCTCGCCGACGGCGATCGCGGCGGGTTCTGGCAGCGTGTCCTCGGGACACCGATCGACCCGCTCCCACTGTCGGGCGTGTGCGCGATGTTGTACAGCTCGTTGGTGCCCGGCTATGCGCGCGGGCTACTGCGACGCGAGCATGCCGAAACGCTGGTCAGCGCCGGAGCACTCGCGTGTGTCCGCCGGTTTGGCCCGCGTGCACGTGTGGCCCTCGGCGCGGTCGGGATCGGAGCGCTTGGCGACGAAGCCACGTACGCCGACACCGATGAACTCGCGCGGGACGTGGCGATCACGCGGCGCGCGGGGATCGACGACATCGCGCTGTTCGACTTGGGCGGGGCGATCGCCCGCGGGCCGCTCGAGCGTTGGCTCGCTGCCCTCTGCGACACGCCGCCCGCCCCGGCACTCCCCCGCCCGAGCCGGCGCGTGCGCGCACTTCTGGCCTCGATGGCGGTTCCCGCTCGGGTGGCCGAGCGGATCGGCGGCTAATCCGGCGATCGATCGCCGGCCGTGCACTCCACGACCAAGGGGGAGTGATCCGAGACGCGCACGCCTTGGTGCTGTGGCTGCACGAGCGTCACAGCTCGATGCGGTTGCAACCCGCGACCAGCGAAGTGATCGACGCGCATCGGCACCGCGCCGCCCCAGGGTGCCAGCCGGCGTTCGAGCCAACGCAAGACCGGGGTGGGCAAGTAGGCCAAGCTCTTGTCGCGGACCTCGGGATCGTTCAGGTCATAAGCCAGGGTTACCACGCCTGGATCGGTGAACCCACTCCACTCCAGGCCACCTTGCCGTAGGACCTCGAACACCTCGCGTTCGAACACTTCCTCGGGCGTCATGTACTGCCGGACGGTGCCGGTGATGCCGAAGCGCGTCAGCTTGCGAACGATGTCTCGAGCCAGGCCGATCTTGCTGCCGAGGTGATACGTGTTGGTGTTGAGATCGCCCCCAAGCAGCACCCTGGGCAACCGCGTCGCTTCGATCGCAGCGACCACCGCCCGCATTTGTCGCGCGCGGTGGGGCGGCGGAGCGAACGGATCGAGATGGACGACCGCGATGAGCAGAGGGCCATCGGGCAGCATCACCTCACACAGGAGCCCTCGCTTGCTTCCGAGTCGTTTCTCGAGCGCATGGAACTTGTCGGTGAACTCCGGCAACTCGACCGCCGCAAAGCTGCGAATTGGATAGCGGCTGAGCAACGCACAACCATGCAGCGCAAGCGTGTTGGCCACCCCGTGCTCGCGTTCAGCGCTGTCACCGGGCGCCAACACGAGGTGGTAGTTGGCAAACACGTAGCCCATGCCGAGGCGCTCGGCGAGCGCGCGCGCGATGTTGCGGTTGCCCGAGCGCCCCATGCCGATATCGACCTCGGTGAGCAGCAGAAAGTCGGCCCCGCGCAACAGCGGTTCCGCATCGACCACGCCGACCAGGGCCTCGAATCGCTTGCCGCGCTCGATGTTCCACGCCGCCGCGCGCCACGGACCTGGTTCGGCTCGCGGCGCACAGGCGCGGAAGTCCCATTCGAACCCCGTCAGCACGCGGGCCAGCTCCGACCGCCAGCGACGGTAGATCGGGTCTCGCGCCAGCGCGCGCCGGGAGCGAATCGACGCCAGGTGCGTGAGCACGGGGCCGAGCTCATGCACCAGCGCAAAGGAATCGGCCCGCGGAACGATCACGCCGATCCCCCCACCTGCGCGGACGCCGAGAGCCGGGCCTGGATCTTCACGCGCATCCGCCGACCCATGATCTCCGCGATCGGTCGGTAGAGCCAGCGAGGGGTGATGCGCCCCAGTCCGGCAACCAGCCAGAAGACCCGGCCGGGGATGACCATCGCCTGCCCGCGCGAGAACCCCCGCAGCGCTTCACCGACGCACCGTGCAGCATCGATCATGGCGACTCCTGGCGGCACGACGGGCACCGTACCCCGGGCGACCTCGTGGAACTCGGTCGAAACCGGTCCCGGCAACACCTGGGTCACGACCACACCCGTGCCCGCCAACTCGGCCCGCAGGGCATCGGAGAATCCCGTCATGTATTGCTTGGTCGCGCCGTAGGCGGCAAAGCCAGGAAGGTAGGCGATGCCAAACCCCGACGAGACGTTGAGCACGCCGCCGCGACCCCGTGCAACCATCCCTGGCACAAGCCGGCGACACAGCAGCGTGGGCGCCAGGACATTGACCGCGATCATCTGGACGAGTCGTTCGTCCTCGGCGTGCTCGACGAAGTTCTGATCGCCGAACCCAGCGTTGTTGACGAGCACATCCACGCCACCGAGCTCGGCGATCACACGGTCGCCGAGCGCCATCACGGCCGCGCGATCGCCCAGATCGCACGGCCACACAAGCACGCGGAGATCGGCCCGGGCGGCGCGGAGTTCAGCCGCCAGCGACTCGAGCCGATCCAGGCGTCGGGCCACCAGCACCAGGGTCGACGCGGTCTGTGCGAACTGACGTGCAAACGCCACTCCGAGCCCGGCCGATGCGCCGGTGATCAGCACCGAGCCCGACAGTGGCGGACGCGTGGCCATCGCCTCAACCGTCTCAGCTCTGAATCAGCACACCGGTGGCCATTAGCACGTACTCGTCGCGCGCGCCGGCCACGGCATCCGGATTCCCGCCCTTGTCGGCCTCGAGATGCTTGACCTGGGCCTCGTCGAAGGTGCGCTTGCCGATCGTGCCCTCGACCTTGACCGGCTTGCCGCGGCTGTCGACGGGCACGGCGAACGCGTGGTCTTTCATCATGACGCGCGCGGTCACCGGCCCATCCTTCACCACCATCCAACAGCCCTTCTTTTGGCACACCGCCTCAACCGTGCCGCTGATCAGCACTGTATCGGTGCGACCATCGGCAACGGCTTTGCCGAGCGGTACGGCGGCGGTTTGGGTGAACGCTGCGCCGAAGTGGCCCGAGCTCGCCTTGGGCGCGTCGGGCTCAACCATGCCGCCCCCAGGACACGCCGAAGCACCGGCAGCCCCGGGTTCGCCGGCGTAGATGCAGCCGGCGTGGGGCCCTTGGCCGTCGTGGCTCGCATGGGCGTCCTTCGGCGCGGCCGTCGACGAGGCCTGGGTCGCCGTCGCGGTCTGGGTGTTGGTCGGCGCGGCGACATCACGGGCGCAGCCGACGAGCAGCGCGATGGCAAACAAGAGAGGAGCACGAGAAGTGGCCATGGGCCGGATTGTCGGTCCATGGCCGGCGCTGCGCAAACCACCCCGAGCGGCCGCGACTGTGCGAAACCGCAAGGATCCTGCGCGGGGGGCGAACCCCGGCACGTCGCGGCGTGCGGTCAGCCCGCGGATCCCTTCGCGGAGGCGGAGGCCGACGCCGACGCCTGGACCTCGATCGAGACATCCACGTTGGCCTTCACGCTCGCGGCGGCGTCGAACGCGGCCTTGAAGGGTGCTGCAACGCACGCCGCGAGTCGGGCGCCGACCTCGGGACTGCTCTTGAGCGAAACCACAGTCTTCTGGACGCCCTCGACCACCGTCTTGACGTTGCCGGCCACCTGCAGCGCCTGATCCTTCATGCCGACGGCCACCTGGAGGACCGCTGGAAGGTGCTTCTCGAGCGCCGCTTTGTACTTGGCGGCCGCCTGGGCGTCGAGCGCCCCGTCGATCCGCACCACCACCCGTGCGGGGGTGCACTGAAGCTCGGCCGAGACCTTGGCGTCGCAACGTGCCTTGCACTCGGCGCTGGCCTTGGGCGGATCGATCTTCCCCTCACACTTGGGCGCTTTCATCTCCACCGAACACTCGCCGCGGCACGTGCCTCCGCATTTGGCGGCGGCGCGCATCTCACAGCTGCCTTCGCAGCTACCACCGCACTTGCCCTCGGCCGATGCGCTGCAGCTTCCCTCGCACTTGCCGCGACACTCCCCGCCTTTCATCGCCTTTCCGTCGCATTTGCCGGTGCAGCCGCCACCGCACTTCCCGGAGAAGTTCGCGGAGCAGCTGCCTTGGCACGTGCCCTCGCACGTAGCTGCGGCGTCGAGCGTACAAGTACCTTTGCATTCTGCGTCGCAGGTGCCGGCGAGTTTGCCGGGCTCGCACTTGACCTCGGCCTTGCCCGGATCGAGCGTGCCCTCGCACTTGCCAACGCAGTCGGCCATGACATCGAGCGACGCGCTGCAACGCGGCGGGACGACGTCGAGCACGAGCTTGGCGTCGCCACCGATCTTGCCGCGGATGTCGCCGATCGCCGCCACCGCGGCCTTGCACGCCTCGCTGCCGCTTTTGTACTCCCCGGGTTTGCCGAGATCGGCGGCGAGCGGGCCGCACGCCCCGACGAGATCCGCATCCAGCTTGGCGGCAAATCCCTTCAGCTCGAGCGCGGCCTCGAGGCCGGCCTTGATCTGCCCGCCGATCTTGGCTTCGAGTTTGAACTCCTTGGCCCAATCGAAGCTGGCGATCGCCGCGACACTCGACGTGTCAGGGCATCCGGCAGCGGCGGAGGCAAGATCTCCGGGAGTGGCGGTCGCGAGGTCGCAGGAGCTGCCGACGAACACGCCGACAATCCCGCCGAGGAGTACGCTGGTGAGGAGGCGACTAGGCATTTGGGATTCTCGCTTCGGGGCGAAGGCTACACCAGTTGGCGGGCACGACGTGGGACGCGATCGCGATCCGCCGCACGAAAGGGACGAAACGGCGCTTAAGCCCCCTTAAACCGATGATCAGGGCAAGACAGCGGGTGCCCGGCGATCCACGTTGTGATCATGAATCTGCGCTTGATGCCCGCACCGCCCTCCAGCTTTGCCGCGCCCCCGGGGCGCTGGGTATGGATGTTGAGCCACGCCGGGTGCCTGACCCTGCTCGATCGCCTTCGCCACGCCTGGATCTTCCGCCACGGCCGGCACCAAGCCGCGTGCGCTGGAGGCTTCGAATGCTGAGATCGCCGGGGCTGGCGTTGCTACTATCTCGCGCGGTGCTCGAGCTGTTCCACCTCAGCCACGCTCGGACGTGGGTCCTCGCGCTCGCCGCATTGGCGGCCTGCAGCGACGACGGCCTGCCCTCCGAGGATGACACACGGATGCGCGTGGGGCGAGCGACCAACGGTGACCGGGAGATGGCGTTCGCGGCCGCGGTGGAGGCCGATACGATCTCAGTTTATGCCTGCGGCGGGGCGCAGACGTTCGCGACGCATACGCGGTGGTTTCGCGACGGCGGCATCGACGGGGGCGCGTTCGAAATGGAGCTCGACGGGTGGACGATCGCTGGCTCGGTCGCCGAGCGCACCATCGACGGAATGCTGACCGATCCCCAAGGAGTGGATATCCCCTGGCAGGTGGAGGCCGTGGGCGACGACGACATCGCGGGTCTGTACACCAAGGAGCTCGACGGCTGCGTGACCGGGCTCGTGGTCCAACGCCAAGCAGACTCGCTCGACACCCAGGGTACGTGGTGCAACGATCGAACAGAGTCCGCCCAGGTGATCGTTCTGTCGCCGGTCGTCCTCACGGCCGAGGGCATCCACGTGCAGGTCGATCGCCCGACCGACGGAGCGATCGACTTTTTCGTCGCGCCGTTCTAGTGCCTCGATTCTGGCCCGCATCACAGGCGCCGGCACGTTGCGTGCCAACGCTACGGAGCTCGCTCGAGCAAGATGCCGACGAACGGCGGGGGCTGCTCCAGCGTTCCGCCCGCGGCGTAGATCCGGCCGTCGGGTCCGCCCCAAACCGCGTGCAAGGTCATCGGTGTGATCGCCTCCGCGAGGACGGGCTCGAGGCTCCCCGGCGCCAATGTAGCGATCGTTCCCTGCAACCCGACAACGTGGGCAAGGCCGCTCGCGTCCATCCACACGCCGTTGAAGCCGGGGAGGCCCGCGAACGCGGCGGGGGTCCAACCCGCGGCGTCGCGTCGACCCAGCGCGCCGGTGGCCCGGCCGCGGGCGATGAGAAGCTCATCTGGCCCGGTTCCCCACAGCGAGATGAGATCCGCGCCGGTGTCGAGCTCAACTTGGGTCCAGACGCCGCCTTGTCCGCGCAGCAGCAGTCCCGCGTCGCCCACGGCCCACAGCTCTCCGTCGGCCGGCGAAAACAGCTTGAACAACCCTTTGCTGTCGACAGTGAGC
>CADEGN010000302.1 GCA_902826865.1 uncultured Myxococcales bacterium | reverse complement strand
AAATCTCTCTGCTATTCCAACCTCTATAGCTGACTAGCGAGTGCGCCCTGTTCCGAACATATGACCGCGCGACGCAACGGCCGCCTCACCACCTGCCGAACACGGCCTTTGCGCGATTGCGCCCGTATCGACGTCATGGCAGACCTTCCTCCCAACACCGCCGTCGCAAGCGAAACCTGTTCCCACGGCGCGTGGGCGCCAAATCACAGGTGCGCAGCGGCGGTGTAGCTCACCAACCGAGACGCCCGCAGCAACGCGAAAGTTACGCGCGCGGACAGAGGAAGCCGAAAACGGTTGCGCGGCCGTCGCTGGCCCGTCAGCCCAGGGTGCGGCAGATCTCAGCGAGGACGGTGTCCTCTTCCGGACTCAGGCGTCCATCCACCCACGCGGCGGCTTCGAGGTGGCGGACGAGCTCGGCACGCCCCTCGACGGCCAGGGACTCGACAAGCTCCGCAATCGGTCTTGCGTCGGCCTCAACGGCGCGACGATCTTCGATCGTGAGCGCGTAGCGGTCCATCACTTGGGCCAGGAACACCTTCTCCACCGGCGAAAGAACACCGTCGGCAACGAGGATCCGATGGATGAGCGAGCAATAGACGATCTTCTCGCGACGGTCTTCGTCGAACGCCTCGGTCAAAGCAGCGAGGGCGCGCGCTCGCGGTGTCGATCGATCGCTCACCGGAGCGGGGATCATGCCACGAGCGTCGCGTCGTGGACGGCGAGCATCACGATCGGCTCGGGGGCGTGGGCTCACGCCCGCACCGCGAATGACGGATCAAGCTACCCGGGTGCTCTGCTGGCCAAGCCAAGGGTAGAGCTGCTCGTTTTCTGTCGCCGCGTGCTCGCGCAAGTTCGCGACGAGCGCCGCGATAACGCCTTCGTCCACGCAGTGAAGTTGGATCCCCACGCCGAGTTCGGCCAATCGTCGCCGGATCTCGCCGTGCTGATCGAGCAGGCGCTGGGTAACGGTGGCACCCCCTGAGCTCGACACCCGCAGGAGCGGAAACACGGCGGATTCTTCGAAGTTGAAATGGGCCTCTACGTCCCTGACGAATCCGTCCCAGACCTCGTCGACGATGCGCCAGTCACCCGACCGGGCGCGTTCGCATAGATCGTCGAATCGAGCGCTGAACGCAGCGTGCTCCGCCTGGAGGTATTTGGCCGTGGCGGAGAGGTCGGAATCGATGTCCGGGGTTGTCATCGCGCGAGAGTGTTGCGCGCGCGCGGCCGGTGTCGAACGAAAAACCTGCGCGGGCGCCGTGGGCTGCGCGGGGACTATGCCGCCCGTTGGGCGTTGTCGCTGCGGACCGCGGCCCCGTCGGCGCTTGCGCGCCAAGAGATCACGCCGATCCAGGACAGCAGACGCATCACCGGATAGATCGGATCGATCTCGAAGGTGCGGGCCGCAAAGTTGGCTCGGTTGGGATGGCGGTGATGGTTGTTCTGAAACAGCTCCCCACCCATCAGGAGGTCCCAGAGCAGCGTGTTGCGTGAACGATCGGCCGTGGCGAAGTTGCGATAACCGTAGCGGTGTCCACACCAGTTGACGATCGCGCCGTGAATCGGCCCCATCACCATGTGCGTCGGCAAAAACACAAGCTGCCACCATGAGGTGGCGAACACCATGTAGAAGGTCGTGTAGACGCCCAGCCACGCGATCCGTGTCGCCCAGCGCTGGCCGATGCGGTCGAGCCATGGCCAGCTCGGGATATCACCGTCGAATCGTGCCTCTGGCTGCTCTCCGCGATGGGCGTAGCGACAGTACTCGTCGCGTGTGTGCCACATCATCGCCCAGACATTGGGGTGATGGTGCGGCGAATGTGGATCGCGAACGGTGTCGCTATAGGCGTGGTGCAGACGATGGATGATCGCGTAGCCACGCGGGTCGAGGTACGACGCGCCCATGGCCACGAACGTGCCGAGGTGAAACAGTCGCTCCCACGGCTTCGACATGGTGAACATGCGGTGAGCACCGTGGCGATGGAGGAAGAACGACTGGAAGAACACAGCCGCGACCCAGTGCGACACGACGAAGATGGCGACGGCCACCTAGCCAGGGTAGCCTCTGGGCCCGGTGGTCAACGTCCCAGTTCGGCCGACTTCGGTCTTGGTTCGGTCACCAAGGCCGGCCGGGGGATCTCAGCGCAGCTCGCGCGTCAATCGGGCGGATTGTCGGCTATTTCCCTATCCGCGAGGCCGTGTCGGTGCAGCAGCGAAACGGCCAGTGCAAGCGACTCTAGCGGGGTTCCGCGCGTGTCCACTTCGTCGGTCAGCGGCGTGGTCATCGGGCCAGGTGGTTCCCACGTTTCGCGCACGTGCTGGTAGATCGTCCAGTCGGCATCGGAGGGATCGTGTGTGCGTTGAGCGAGACGCTCGCGGACAACCGTGGGCGGCGATGTGCACACGAGGATGCGTATCGGAACGCCCCAGTTGCGCGCTGCCGCCACGAACGCCAGCCGGCGTCGCTCCTCCTTGAAACTCGCGTCGATCAGCACTCGCCCGCCGCCGAACAGGATGTCACTCGCGCGGATGAGGCACTCCGCGTAGGTTCGGTCGTTCCACTCCGGGGTGTAGATCCCGTCGCGGATCATCGTGCGAGCAGACGCCGTGGCGTCGATTCCGGCGAGCTCCTTACGGATCGCGTCCGCGCGCAGCCAGGTGAAGCCGGCGCGCTCCGCCAGCGTTCGAGACAGTACCGACTTCCCAGTGCCGGGCAAGCCACCCACTAGCACGAGGCACGGCCGGTCGGACGGGGCTGCGAGGACGACCGTGGCGAGCTGGATATGTGCACGCGCGGTCTGCAGTCCGACATCGCGGCTCGCACTATCGAGCGCTGGGTCACTCGCCTGCATCGCGCGGACCTTGGCGCGGACCAACGAGCGGTAGGCGAGGTACAGGGGCAGCAACGCGCGACCAGCCCGGTCCGCACCCGCCTCGAAGTAGGCGTCGAGCAGAACGTCGGCAGCACGCCACTGCCCGTGTGCCTGGAGATCCATGGCCAAGAACGCCACGTCGGCGATCGGGTCGGCGAAGCGGAAGCGATCGGCAAACTCGATGCAGTCAATGATCGCGAGCTGACCGTTGGGAAGCACGTACACGTGCTCAAGCCGAAGGTCGCCATGGATCTCGCAGGGCACGCCCGCCTCAGCGCGAGCGCTGATCAGATCGCGCTGCCGTTCGAGCTCGGCGTCGGTCGCGGCCGCGAGCCGCTCGATCTCTGCTGGAGGCGCCACTCGACCTCCGTGGGTCCGCAGCGCGGAGATGTTGTCGGCGCAGTTCTCGGCCACCAAGGCGAACGTGGCCCAGCGCGCAACTTCGGGTCCCCGCGGCGCGTCACGATGGTAGGCCGCCAGCCGTGCGCCCACGTTCGCAATCGCTGCAAGATCAAGCGCGCCGACGCTCGCTTGATGGGACAGTGTCGCGGTGTCGGGCAAACGGCGCATGTGCACCGCGTACTCGACCACCTCGCCACCACCGCCGAGGACGATCGCGTCGCCAGCACGGCAGATCGCGATCACGCCCAAATACACCTCCGGTGCGAGGCGGCGGTTGAGCTCGACCTCTGCGTCACACATTTGCTTGCGCCGCGCGAGCGTCGAGTAGTCGAGAAATCCGAGATCGACGCTGCGCTTCATCTTGTAGACGTGGTCGCCGACGAGGACGACGACCGATGCGTGGGTGGTCACGACCCGAGCGGAGTCGGTGGGGTGACCGACAACCTCGGGGCGGCAGAGTTCGGCGGCGATTGCCTCCAGATCCATGTGGTCTGAGGATCGCGCAGCTTCCTGCGCGACGGGGTCGCAAAACCCGCGGCTGCCCCGGCGCGGGCCAGGGCAGGGGACCCGGGCGCAAATTCGGCAATGCAACGAATTGCAGCGCGGCTGCGCTCGCGGGTATACGGAGCCGGGAGGGCGCTCCGCAGGGCGGGGCCGCCCGCCATACCAAGGCTGCGAGATCAGGGCCGCTTTTGGATGTCGGCACGTTGGTTGCTCAAGCGTGGGACATGAACCGTTTTCCTGGATTCCTCACGCTTGTCGCTGCGCTTGCGCCTTGCCTCGCTTCCACGCCCGCGCGCGCGTCGTCCGACCGGCTCGAAGTGACAAGCGACCGGGTGACGATCACGATGGCGAGCCATGGGGCCTGGTCGCCTGAGATGGCGCGCCGCTGGGCCAAGTGGGTTGGGCGGATCTCCGCGCTCGTACCCGAGGGCAAGGTCCTGCAGGTGGATCACGGCGCGATCGCCATCTGCAACGCTGGCACCACGGACTGCGTCGCCGCCCCTGCGACTTGGGACGATGGGAGCTTGTCCACCCTGTTTGAGCTGACCGCCGATCTATTTGCGACCCCGGCGGCGACCATCACCTCTGGCCGTCGCAGCGATGGTCATCCGCTCACCGTCCAGGTGGCAGCCACAAGTGATCGCGGGGCAGCGGAGCGCCTCGCCGAGCGGCTCAACCGCGGCGAGCTCGAGCTCCATGGATTCCTCCAAGTCGGTGGTCTTCCCGCCTTCAACGACTATGCCCACGTGGTCGTGTCGCCAACGGCGACATACCCGACGTATCACGTCGTGGTGGGCGCATTTCTCGATCGCGCGCAAGCCGAGGAGGCACTCGGACTCCTCGACAGCGATCTCGGTTTCGGGGGCTACATCCGGCCGCTCAATCTGGCGAGCCCCCACGAGGAGGGATGCTGAGTTGCCGGCGGGTCGTACTCAGATGAAGGCGAGGTGTTGCGGTGGAGCCCCGTCGGGGCGCCGGAGCTCGACGAGACCCTTCTGCACGGCATCAAGGGCCTCGTTGACCTTGTGTTGTAGACAAAGCGACCCGCACATTTTTTGGGCGTTGAACTCCGGCGAAGCCAAGTAGTTCATGACCTCCCAGTAGCGATCGCTCGCCCAAATGTCCTTGAAGCGCTGCTCGCAGATGTTGCCGATGTGGAACTTCTTGTATCGCTCGTTGAAGAGCATGCCGCACGGTGCTACGAGCCCCGATCCCGACAGTTGAATCATGAACGGAGCACCGTAGCAGCGCTGATAGCTGCGCTTGCCCTTGGCTGCGATTTTCGACCACTTCACCACGACCTTGTAGCCATCGTCGCTCAGTCCCTCGGCTTCGCGGAACCGATCGTAGAGCGCAGTGTATCCATCATAGTCGACGCCGAGCTCGCCGTCTTCGCTGTCGGAGCAGTGCTTGAGGACGAGGTAGTCGGGGCGCAGCTCTTTGCCCAATTTCGCGAGCGGTAGGATCTGATCGCCATAGGCGGGCATCACCACCATCTGCATCCCAATCGTGACGCCGAGACCTCGCCGTTGCTTGATCTCGACCATGTCGCGGATGTTCTTGCAGACGCGATCGAACCACTCCTCGCGCACGCCCATGATCTGGGCGTAGCGCTGGCGCTCACCCGCAGAGATGTTGACGCGAAGGTACGTCAGGTGCGGAAGGATTTCCTCGAGGCGCATGCGGGTGAGCGCGAGTCCGTTGGTGCCAACTGCCATCGAAAGACCAAGCTCGCTGCCGTGGCGAATGGCGTCGCTGAATACCGGGGAAATCGTGCTCTCTCCGTCGGAAACAAAGCTGATGCCGCGGACGCCGATCTCGGCGCAGTCCTCAAGAAAATCGAAGATCACCTTCTTGTCGATTACCTTGCGGTCGTTTTCTTGCAGCATCGCGTAGCAGTACTCGCACGCAAAGTTGCAGGCGCGGGTCAGCGCCATATCGATGGTAATCGGGGCGACGCGCTCGCCGCGTTCCCACGCGGCGACCCGATCGGTGTGCCACGCGATCTTCGTGCCGTCAAGGATTAGCTCGGTGTGGTCGGTCATTCCCGTCATTGGTCGTCCTCCACGATTGCGAGGCGGCGGAGCTTGTTTCGATCGCGCAGTTCCTCCAGGTAGACCTCGAGGCGGGGATCGATATCTGCCCGAATCGTGCGCTCGAGGTCCATCACGAGCCCCGGGAGGTTGGGGCCCGCCACGTTGGCGTGGGCACGAAGAACGAGCCGGGCATCAAACTCGACGGCGACCAATTCGAAGGCATCGCGGTCGAGGTTGCGCGCGGCCAGAAAGGACTCGCAGCAAGCCGCGATCATGGCACGCCGACCGGCCGTGTCGAGGCGACGCCAGTGAAGCGACACGCCGCCATCAAAGTCGCTGTGGGCCTCGGCGAAACCCGTCGTGTCGCGGTACATCTGCAGCGCCGCGCGCACGAGCGTGTGCGCCAGGGCGAACTCCGGGGCGGCCGATCGGGGCGTGACGATCCCCGCGCATGCGCTGCGGCTTTTGGAGTCGCGCCACGCGTATTCTAGGCGACTGGCGCCGTGATCGGCAGCCTCCTGGATCGGCAGGCCTTCGATGATTCGGCACAGGCCTTCGAGGACGCCATACTGGATTTTTCCAACGGCACCGGCGAATGCCGCCGCGTCGACGCAATGGGTGGCGGTGTCGATCGCAAGCGTAAGCGTCGCGCCCTCATGCTCTCCGTGCACTACGACGCGCGGGGACTCATCGAGCAATGGGACGTCGTGACGAGCGGTCGCGATGGCCCGGGACAGAGCGTCCGCGTAGGGCGAGTCGGGCGCGTCGATCGGCATGCGCTCGCGGGGCGGGACCGGTGTCGCCGCGGGAGCGGGTGTCAGGGGGGCAGGCTTCGCCATCGTCGCGTCCCCGACCACGGCCGGGGTGAGGCCCTCGACCTCGATCAACATCCCGCCAACCACCGGGCGCATGGTTGCGAGGCCAAACCGAGCGGCCATCGCGAGCAGGCCCTCGGCGTCGAGGCGAGCGAGCGTTGCCGGGCCGACTCGGACCGCCAGCTCGGTGAGGCCTTGTTGAGCCGCGGCGTCCCACAGGTTGCGCAAACTCGTGAGCGGATCCTCGTCGGGAACCCACAGCGACAGGCCGTCAGCCGCCGGCCCGAAGCCGCGCAACCGGTCGACCAAGTCGGCGCGATAGCCGTCGTAGAGCGCTTCGTAGTCAAGCACTTCGGAGGTGATAGAAACCGCAGGAAGGGTCATCGGAAAAACTCGTTGATGGTCGCGGCGACGCGCGCGATGTCGTCGGCCGCGAGAAACTGATGGATCGGGAGCGAGAGGATTCGCCCGGCCTGGCGCTCGGTGACCGGGAACGATCCGAGGCGGTGCCCTAGGGACCGGGCGGCCGGTTGGAGGTGGATCGGCACCGGATAGTGGATCGAGGTTCCGATCCCGTGATCGGCAAGGTGGCGCTGCAGTTCGTCACGATGGTCAACCTGCACCACGAAGGTGTGGAAGCTATCGAACTGATCCTCGACCGGCGCCGGGTGGAACACATGGCGGGGGTCGAGTAACTCGCGGTACTGCGCGGCATTGCGACGCCGTGCCGCGATGACCCCGTCGAGGGCATCGAGCCGATGCGACAGGATGACCGCCTGAACCGTGTCGAGGCGGGAGACGGTGCCCCACATCGTTACCGTGTTGCGATCGGCAAGACCATGACTACGAAGGAGGCGAACCGTCTGGGCGACATCATCGTCGTTGGTCGCGAGAAAGCCGGCGTCGCCCGCGGCGTTGAGGTTCTTGAGCGGATGGGCCGAAAAGCAGCCGATATCGCCGACGGTGCCGGCGAATTTCCCGCCCTGACGTGAACCGAAAGCTTGGGCGGCATCCTCGACGACACGGAGACCGTGGCTGCGAGCCAGCGCGGTGATCGGATCCATTGCCACCATTCGCCCGGTGAGATGCACCGGCATGATCGCCTTCGTGCGGGGGGTGATCGCGCGCTCCACCGCTAGCGGATCGATCGCTTGGCAGGACAGCACGTCCGCGAACACCGGTGTGGCCCCGACCGCGACGATCGACGCGGCCGATGCGACAAACGAGTTCGGGGGTGTAATCACCTCGTCGCCCGGGCCGATGCCAAGCGCTCGTAGTCCCAGCACCAGCGCGTCCGTACCGGAGTTCAGTCCGATCACGTGCGCGACGCCCAGCTGCGCAGCTAGTCGCCGTTCGAGCTCGGCCACGGCGGCACCGGCGATCCACTGCCCCTCAGACAGTTCAGCGATGAGCAAACGTTCGAGCGTTGCCCGCTCATCGGCAAACTGGGCGGCGAGGTCGACGTAGGGAATCGGGCGGACCACGGCTTAGACCCCGTAGAACTCGCGGACGCTGGCAATGACGTGATCTTGTTCGGCGCGCGAGAGGTGCTGGTCGCAGGGGAACGTGATCACGCACTCGGTGTGCCGATCGGCCACCGGGAAGTCACCCTTCGCGTGACCGAGGTGGGCCAGCGCCTTCTGGCGGTACACCGGGATCGGGTAGTGCACTTTGGCTTCGATCCCGCGGGCGAGGCAGTGCGCTAGCAACTCGTCGCGCCGTTCAGCGAACACAATGTAGAGGTGGTAGACCCTCCGCATCCCTTCGCCGCGCGGTGGGATCCGGATGCCCGGGATCTGTGCCAGCGCAGCATCGTAGTATGCGGCGTTATCGATGCGCGCCTGGGCGATGGATTCGGTCTGCGGGATCAGCCAGTTCCCAACCACTGCTTGCAGTGTGTCGAGGCGTGAGTTGTAGCCGAGGACTCCGATCTCATCGCGATTGATCATCCCGTGGTTACGAAGCAGGCGGAGCTGGCTGGCCATCGCGTCGTCATCGGTGATGATCACGCCACCGTCGCCCCAGACGTTGAGGTTCTTCAGCGGGTGGAGCGAAAACCCGCCGGCAATACCCCACGTGCCGGCCCTCCGGCCGCCAATATCGGCAAGGATTGCCTGGCAGGCGTCCTCGACCCGGGGCAGGTCGTTGCCTT
>CADEGN010000301.1 GCA_902826865.1 uncultured Myxococcales bacterium | reverse complement strand
TCGGGCCGCAGCCCCGCACCTAACCCGGCACGAACTTCCGACACCGGGCACTAGCACCTGAGCTTGGTGCGCTCCGCGCTGGTGTCGACTGGTAGGCTGGCCTCGTGCAGGCGTATCTCGATCTACTCCGCGAAGTCCTCGAGTGCGGGACGCCCAAGGGCGATCGCACGGGTACGGGGACGCGGAGCTTGTTTGGTCGGCAGCTGCGGTTTGATCTCCGCGAGGGTTTTCCGCTCGTCACGACGAAGAAGGTCCACGTCAAGTCCGTGGTCGTCGAACTGCTGTGGTTTCTCCGCGGGGACACCAACGTTGGTTTTTTGCACGAGCACGGCGTCAGCATTTGGGACGAGTGGGCCGATGACCACGGCGAGCTGGGGCCGGTCTACGGCCGCCAATGGCGCGCCTGGCCGACGCCCGCGGGTGAACACATCGACCAGCTGGCCAACGTGATCGAGACACTTCGCCGCGATCCTGATAGCCGCCGCATGGTCGTCAGCGCCTGGAACGTGGCCGAGCTCGATCGCATGGCCTTGGCCCCGTGCCACTGCCTGTTTCAGTTCCACGTCGCCCGCGGGCGGCTATCTTGTCAGCTGTACCAGCGTAGCGCCGACGTTTTCTTGGGCGTGCCGTTTAACATCGCCTCGTACGCGCTACTCACCGAGATGGTCGCTGCGGTCACCGGTCTCGAACCGGGCGAGTTCATCCATACCTTTGGTGACGTGCATCTGTACGCGAACCACGTCGAACAGGCGTGTGAGCAGTTGACCCGTCAGCCGCGCTCGCTGCCCCGGCTCGCCCTTCGTGGCGTCCCGGCCACCGTGTTCGACTTCGGCTACGACGACATCACGATCACCGGCTACGACCCACATCCAGCGATCAGGGCCCCGGTCGCGGTGTGATCCAATGCACGTCGCGCTCATCGCCGCCGTCGCCGAAAACGGTGTGATCGGTCGAGCCGGGGCGCTGCCTTGGCGCCTGCCGGAGGATCTCCGTCACTTTCGCAAGACGACCACCGGCCATCACGTGGTGATGGGTCGCAAGACTTGGGAGAGTCTTGGCCGCCCGCTCGCAGGGCGGACCAACCTGGTCCTGTCTCGGGACCCCGGTTTGGTGGTGCCCGGCGCGATCGTGCTCAGCTCGCTTGAGGCAGCGATCAGTCTCGCGCGCGACGCCGGCGAGACCGAGCTGTTCGTTATCGGCGGCGGCGAGCTCTACCGGGCCGCACTACCGCACGCCGACCGCGTGTATCTAACCCGGGTCGCCCTCACACCGGACGGCGACGTCCACTTCCCCGAGCTCGATTCGCAGAGCTGGATCGAAGTCGCCCGGACCGACCACCGCGGAGACCCTGACTTTTCGATCGCGGTGCTGAAGCGGCTCTGCTAGTCGAGGGGGCGAGCACGCGCGCGCCCGCGCCGGCGAAATTCGGTCAGTTCGAGTCGGTCCATCTACCAGGCGCCCGGGCCGCGCGCCGCTCGCAGCCGCTGCTGCGGCCAGCTCGGTCGCTGCGCGCGCGGTCCCGGCGGGCGCCGCGATCCTGCGAGCGTCATTTTGCGTAATGTGGCAGGAACCGTGCTCGTCGCGAACGCAGCGTCGCGCGAGGTTTCTCGGCGCTAGTGCGTTGTTCCGGCTCACCGGCGATGCCTTCGGGGGGAACTTCGCCTGTTGTTTCGTCGTGGATCGACCCGCGACGTCGGGGTCTGCCTGGCCACCAGGCGGCCGCGCCGCGCCTGCGCCCGGGCGCACATGTATCAGGCGATTTGATCACATCCGACTTGTCGACCGGGGCCGCGAGTTCTAGTCTGGTGACATCATGAAGAATCTTCGGCTCGCTGTCGTGGTCGCCCTATTCGGTTCGGCGTTTGGCTCGGGCATGGGCTGCTTCATCACGACGGAGGGCGAGACGTTCGACGACACCTACTCGGCCAGTGGTGAAGGCGGATGTGAAATCGGTTCTGAGGGCTGCGCTTGCACGAGTGGCGGCTCGTGCAACCCCACCTTCTTCTGCAACACCAACCTCAACCTGTGCATCAGCGACACATGCCCGGTGGGTACCGAAACGTGCAAGTGCACGCCCGGCGGGATGTGTGATCCGGGCCTGTTGTGTCTCTCAGACTTCTGCGTGGACCCCGGTCCGCAGTGCCCGCTGGGAACCGAAGGTTGTCCCTGCACGCAGGGCGAGGGCTGCGGGGAGGGCCTCACCTGCCTCTCGAACGTCTGCGTCGACGCATCGAGCCTCGGGTCGAGCGATGACGGTAGCGCCACTTCGACATCGTCGAGTGACGGTGCGGCGGACAGCACCGGGGACTCGGGCTCCAGTGGTGCGGCGACCACGGCGGCCGACGTCACCGGCACCGCCGGCTGAGCCCCCTCGGGGTGCCCGGGGAAGCCAGGCCCCCGCGGTTTTCACTTGGTTCGTCGCCGCAGCCGCAGCAGCGACTCGGCCGCGAGGATGAGCGCCAAAATCACAACGAGCCCACGCCATTGGGGTATTGCGACCGCTACACGTTCATCGTCGCTGACGGGCGTTGTCGCCATCGGTTGCCATGCGGTGTGGCTCTCCCGCGGATCGGCACCCACGACGAAGTTGGCGGTCGCGTCGCCGTCGCGCACGCGATAGTGACCGACGACGAACGTGTCGCGGAAGACGACGGGTTGGCCGTCGTCGCGCGACAAGGTGATCTCAGCCCCTTCGGGTGTAGTGACGACGAACGGCCCGCTGCCGGCAAGCGGACGTGGATCCCCGACGTCCAGTCGCGCGCTCGCGGCAAGTGCGGCGGCGTCGCCCAACCAACCGAGCATCGCGCTGGCAAGTGGGACGAAGCCTGGGCGAAGCGGCAGATCGGCCCAGTCGCGATCGATGCTGGTCGTGAGCATCGCGACCCGACCGTCTCCAGCTTCCCGAGCGATCAGCGCGGGAGCACCATTGGTGTACGCGATCACGATCGACGCCTGCCGACGCGGATCTGGCTCGCATAGGATCGCCTTGCGCACGCGCGCGCTGCCGAGGCTGATCTCGTCGCCAATGCCGCGGAACATCGGATGTGCGAGGTCGGGTGGGGCGAAGCCCTCGGCCACGGCTTCGGTGCGGCCGGGAGCCGTACCTAGTTCAACCTGCTCGCGTAGCCGCAGCGGCAGGATCCCGCCGAGGCGAGCGTCGTAGTCGGCCGGGTCCACGCGATCGCCAGAGGTGACAAGCAGGCCCATCCCCGCGCGGACGCGGGAGATGATCACGTGAACCACATCCTCGGCCGGCGCACGGACGTTGGCGAGTACGAGCACGTCGATGTCTGCCAGGGCTCGCTCGCCGGTCTCGCGGATACGAGCCTCGAGCTGATCCGGGGCCAGACTAGTGAGGCGAAGGCGTTGTTGCCGATCGGCGACCGAGATCGCTGTGGCGAGGAAAAACACCTCATCGTGCGCGCGTAACTCACTTGGGTCGCCGTTAACCACAACCACGTTGATGCCATCGTCGGCTGACAACCACAGGTGGCGCACGTCGTCGATCGGTAGCGGATCGTCCGGGAGCTCGAGCGCGACCGAGGCCGCGACCTCGGCCACTTCGCCCAACAGCGTGTGGGTGAACTCAACCACGGCGTCGCTCCCGGGCAGTAGCTCCGCCGTGCCGCGGGCAGCGGTTTGCCCGTCGACGGAGAGCACGACAGAGACCTCGAGCACGTCGTCGGCGAGTTGCGGGGCGTCGGTGGCGGCCTCGCGATGGACGTGGACCTCGATCCGCAGCGCCCGCGGATCGAGGTCGGGCGCGGGCGTCCACGTCACGTCGCGGATGCCTACGTGCCCGGGGCGCGGAAGCTCGGGATCGATGGCAGGGATCGGGACGATGAGAGCGCCGCCCTCACCAGTTGCGGGCAGTCCGGCCAGGCCGCGCTCCGTCCCGTCACCGACCGCGTACACCACCCGCTTACGATCTCCGGCGGTGTCGCGCAACAAGCCTGCAGCGCGCGCGACAGAGTCGGTCAACGCCCATCCACCCCAGCGCGGTGCACCTTGGCCGCGCCACTTGTCGAGGGCGCTGCGGATCTGTTCGACGTCGAGCGTCGGCTCGATCAGCGGTCCCGAAGGATCCGAAGTCATCAGCCCCACGCGTGTCCCGCTTGGCAGCGACTCGAGCAGGGTCTGCGCGCGCGCGATGCCGCGATCCATCATCGTGGTGTCGCCGGGGCGCAGGGCCATCGAGGCCGAAGCATCGATAAGGAGCACCGCGTCGTGGGGTTCAGCCACCATCGCGACGCCGGTGCGGTCAAAGCTGGCGGGTCGCGCCAGCACCATGACCGCGAGCGCCAGCAGCACCAGGCGCAGCGCGAGCAACAGCGGGTCCTGCAGCGCACGGCGGCGCGTCACCGTTGGCTCATCGGGTGAAAGGAAGCGCAGCGCGGCGAATTCGATCGTGCGGGGCGGTTCGCGGCCCAGGAGGTGGGCGATGATCGGGATCGCCAGCCCCAACAGGCCCAGCAAGAGCGCCGGCGCGAGCAGGCTCATGTCGCCGAGGCTCCGATGGTCGCAGGCTGACCGGCGAGGCGCCCCGCAAGCGCGACGAAGCTCGCGTGCAGTGGAACATCGGTCTGCACGCGCTCAAGCACAAGCCCGTTGGCTTCGGCCACCTCGTCGAGGTGGTGCAAGTGGGCGACGAGGCGATCGAGGTACGCGCGCCGCAGGGCGGCTCCCGTGCCCTCGATCGTCGGACGCAGTCCGCGGCGATCGACGAAGCGCAGCAGTCGGCGGTCGTCCCACGGGAACTCGCGCTCGTCGGGGTGCAGCACCTGCAGCATCACAACATCGTGACGACGCGCGCGTAGATGCGCGAGCCCCCGGATCAACTCGGCTTCGACGGTTGCCGAGTCGCGCTCGGGCTCGGCAAGGTCGAGGAAATCCGAGCACACGACCACCAAGCTACGCCGTGGCATGCGGGCGGCCAGCTCGGGAAGAAGCCGTCGCCAGGGGGTGCGCCCGCGGATCGGCGCAGCCAGTAGCCTGCGCGCAATGGCGTCGACGCGCTCTTGACCGCTCGCCACCCGCAAGAGGCCGGTATCGAGGTCGGAATCGCCGCCGCACACCAACCCAACCGCGTCTCCCTGGCGAACTCCCGCCCACGCGAGCGCCGTAGCCAGGCCGGCTGCCACGCGATACTTGGTCTGCGCGCCGGTCCCGTAGCCCATGTTGCCGCCGCCGTCGATGGCGATCACGATCGGCAGATCGTCCTCGGCTTCGGTCTGGCGGAGCACGAGACGATCGCGACGTGCGACCGCGCGCCAGTCGAGTTGACGCGGATCGTCGCCGGGGACGTAGGCCCGGTGATCGCGAAAGTCCAGGCCGAGGCCCCCGCGGGCCGAAGCATGTTGGCCGTGGCGACGGCCCCAAACCGGTCGACGCACGGCGACGCCGTGGGTGCGGAGCAATTCCGCGAGCTCAGGGCCCACCAATTCGCCGAGCGCCCCGGAGCCGCCGTGCGCCACCTGGATTCACCCTCGAACCGCGAGCAAGACCTCGGCCATGATCTCCGCCGAGCCCACGCCGCGGGCTTCCGCGGCGAAGTTGCGAACGAGGCGGTGCTCGAGCACCGGACCGGCGAGTGCACGCACGTCGTCGATCGCGGCTGCAGGTCGACCGTCGAGGGCAGCACGGGCCTGCGCCGCCGCCAACAGCTGTTGACCCGCCCGTGGACCGGCTCCCCAGCGGACCAGCTCGCGCACGGCGGCGGGCGCACTTGGATCGCCGGGTCGCGATCCCCGCAGCAGCGCCACCACGTGGTCGACGACGGCGCCCGGCACTGGAATGCGTCGCACCAACTCCTGATGGGCGATGAGCTGCGCCGGTGTCATCACGGCGTCGAGCTTGCTGATCTCCTCCGGGTCGAACGCGACGATCTTCCGCTCCGATTCGAGATCGGGATACTCGACGACGATCTGCAACATGAAACGATCGAGCTGGGCTTCGGGCAGCGGATAGGTGCCCTCCTGCTCGATCGGGTTTTGCGTGGCGAACACATGGAACGGCGGTGGCAGCGGATGGGTCTTGCCGCCGGCGGTTACGCGCCCTTCCTGCATCGACTGGAGCAGCGCGGCCTGGGTCTTGGGCGGAGTACGGTTGATCTCGTCGGCCAGGAGAAGGTTGCAGAACACCGGGCCCGGCACGAAGCGAAATTGCCGTCGTCCGGTGTGGCCATCGTCCTCAAGTACGTCGCTGCCGGTAATGTCGGCGGGCATCAAGTCGGGCGTGAACTGAATCCGCGAGAAGTGAAGATCGAGGGTCTGCGCGAGGCTGCTAACGAGGAGCGTCTTGGCCAAGCCGGGTACCCCAACAAACAACCCGTGGCCGCGACCGAACAGGCACACGAGCAAGAGGTCGATCACGTGTGGCTGACCGACGATGCGGCGATGGAGCTCGTCGATCAGCCGCTGGCGTGTCTGCGCGAGGGATCGCAGCGCTGCCGTATCGTCAGGGGCGAGCGGATCGATGGGGGCACTGTCGGGCACGCGGGATGTCGCTGGCAGGGGCCCTTGATATACCTGCGAGGGCCGGGGGCAGCCATCCTCCCGACGGGATCGCGCGACGGCGGGATAGGGCGGGCCCGCCGGGGGCCGCGCTTCCCCCGGGCGCCCGCGACGCCCTCGCCTGGATTTCCAGGCACAACCATGTGGAAATCGCCGGACCTGGACGCCGTGCCTCCCGTGGGCCAACCTCCCCTTGGGGTCGTTGCACCGCGCAATCAGGCGCGGGGAATACTACGGTCGATTCCGGAGAAAATGCATGGTCGCGTTCCAGGACCTGTTGGGGCGGGTGAAGGCTCGCATTCGCGAGATCTCGGTCGAAGAGACGAAGGCACGCGCAGTTGATCCTGCGGCGGGGCCCGTCCTTGTCGACGTGCGCGAGCGTGACGAGTACGAGCAGGGCTTCATCCCGCGTGCGCAGTGGATCCCGCGCGGGTTCCTCGAGCTCAAGATCGAGGACGCGGTTCCCGAGCGCGAGCGGGAGATCATCCTTTATTGCGCGGGCGGTACGCGCTCAGCCCTCGCGGCCGCTGCGTTGGCTGAGCTCGGCTACACCCGCGTGTCATCGATGGCGGGGGGCTTTCGCGCCTGGAAGAACGCCGGCTACGCGTTCGACCGCCCGCGCTCGCTCAGCCCCGAGCAGATCAAGCGCTACAGCCGACACATCATGTTGCCCGAGGTCGGCGAGGTCGGGCAGGGCAAGCTGCTCGATAGCAAGGTGCTGTTCATCGGTGCTGGCGGGCTCGGCTCACCGTCATCGCTCTACCTGGCGGCGGCGGGCGTTGGCACCATTGGCATCGTCGACGACGACGTTGTCGACGAGAGCAACCTGCAACGCCAGGTGCTGCACAACATCGAACGCCTCGGCATGCCGAAGGTCGAGAGCGCGAAGAAGACGCTTCAGCTGCTCAACCCTGACGTGAAGGTCGTGCCGCATGCCACGCGACTGTCGAGCGACAACGTGCTCGACATCATCGCCAACTACGACGTGATCGTCGACGGGGCCGACAATTTCCCCACCCGCTATTTGCTCAATGACGCTGCACTCAAGCTCGGCAAGCCGGTGGTGCACGCGTCGATTTTCCGTTTCGAGGGGCAGATCACGACGTTTCTCGCCGATCAAGGGCCCTGCTACCGTTGCTTGTATCCGGATCCACCGCCGCCTGGGATGGCGCCGTCGTGCCAAGAGGCGGGCGTACTTGGCGTCTTGCCCGGCCTCGTCGGCACCCTGCAGGCCAACGAGGCGGTGAAGGTGATCCTCGGCGTTGGCGAAACCCTGTCGGGCCGACTGCTCGTGTTCGACGCACTGTCGACCAAGTTCCGCACGCTCAAGCTGCGGAAGGACCCGCACTGCCGCGTGTGCAGCAAGTCGCCCGAGGATATCGAGCTGATCGACTACGAAGCGTTCTGCTCGGTGTAGATCACGCGGTTGGCCCCTCGATGCCCGTGGCGTCGCCCATCTCGGGCCGCCCGTGTTGGGCAACACGCCGTAGACGCCCATGGGATCGTGTGCGTTCGCCAGCGGCATGGGCTTTGCTCGTCATGGTTCTATGGCCAAGTTCGCGGGAACGCCCATGGTCGCGCCCTCCGCTCGTGTCGCCGATCCCTCGGCCGGAGCTGCCGCAGCAAAAGGGGTCGCGCTGCTGTGTGCCTTGGCAGCCGCCGCATGCATCGCCGCGCGATTCCCTCCCATCGCCGCGATGCTCCCCGCCTCGCTGTCGCTGGTCGTGTTTGCCGTCGCAGGATTCGCGATCGGTGGCGCGGCTGCGGCGGAAGCCCACTGCCCCCGCGGCACCGTCGGGGCGCTGTGGATGCGCGTCGCAGGGCCTCCGAAGTTGGCCTTGGCCCTTGGCCTCTCGTTCGGCACGACGGTGATCGCCCAGGTGCTCGAAATCTCGCTTGGTCCGGTCGATCCCACGTTCCCCGCCTCGGCACCGATGGCGCAAAACGCGATGTGGTTCTTCGTCTTTACGATCGGGTTCGCAGGCATCGGCATGATGTCTGCGCCCGGCGTGCTGCTTCCCGTACTGGGTTTGCCGGCGCGGGCGTTGCGTGGGGCGCCGCTCATGGTGGGCGTTGTGGTGCTCGGCCTCATCTGCGCGGCGATCGGAGTTGCGTTCTCGTACGCACTGGGCATCCCCGCGGTTGCGGAGCTGGTCGGCAAGGCGAAAGCGTGGTGCGACGCGAACCAAACGATCGTGATGGGGATCACCGGCGCGGTCATGGTTGCACCCGCGCTTCTGCCGTCGAGTGATCGCGACTAGTGCCTCGACACAGTGATTCTGATCGATTGGCGCGGCTAACGCAGCTCTG
>CADEGN010000300.1 GCA_902826865.1 uncultured Myxococcales bacterium | reverse complement strand
AGCCATGACCATCGAGATCAAGAGGCTGATAGTGGCTGCGCTCGTCGCCCTGCCGGCGTGCAAAGACGACGGTGACGGCAACGCCGATACCGCCAACGGTTCGAGTTCCGGTGGGCTCGACGAATCAACCGGGGCGATGACGGTCTCGACCACCGGCCAAACGACACTCCCCGGTACGAGCGTGACCACTGCGGCTGATAGCACAGGTCCCGCGGACACGAGCGCCGGATCGGAGGACTCGACCGGGGGCGGTGGGTTCATGTTCGACGATTCGCCACCCGGCGACTTCGAGCAGATCGATCGGATGGGCATGCCAGCCGTCGCGACCGCGGTGATCACGGACAAAGACGACTACAACGCCGCGACGCCAGAGGACGACGTCGCCGGGACGTTCGTGCCCCAGATCGTCGAGAATCTGACGGCTTTGCACGACGCGCTGGACGACGACATCATGGGGGCCGGCCTCACGCCGTGTGACATCGACACGTGCGTCGCCCAGGGGGCGCCCCTGGTGGTACCCGACACGCTCCAGCTCAACGTCACCCAGGCATCCGGCTTCCCGAATGGGCGCTTGCCAGGTGATCCAGTGGTGGACTTGACCCTCGCGGTCGTGTTGCTCGATCTCGGCGAGCATCCAGTCACCACGTTCTTCGAGCTTCCGCTTAACCCGCCGATGGGTGACGAGCCTCTGCTCGAGGAATTCCCCTACTTCCCCGAGCCTCACTAGCCAGACACCGAGGGCCGAACTCACCGAGCTCGGCCCTCGGGCCATGCCGCCGATGTGTGCGGGTTTTCACAAGTTGCCGCGCCGATGGGGCGCGCAACTCGTCCGGCCATCGCGCCGCATGTGGTGTAGTACTCCACGCACGTGGCGTCGCCGTCCCCCGCCGATTGGTTATGGCGATGGTTGGAGACTCCGCGGGCCGCGTGGTTGGTCCTGGCGGTTGCGGTTGTGGCTCTGCTTCCCTGCGTCAACCTCGGTTTCACGGCCGATGACGCGATGCTCCGCGTGCGCGCCAGCGGCGATCATCGGTTCGCGGGGTTTCCGCCGACGCGTTCCGATCTCTTCGTTTTCATCTCCGGTGACCCGGCCCAGCGCGCGGAACTAATGGAGACGGGGACGCTGCCGTGGTGGACCGCACCGTACTATCGCTTGGCATTTTGGCGCCCGATCAGTTCGTGGACGCACGCCGCGGACTTCGCGTGGTGGCCAGACCAGTCCGCCGCGATGTACCTGCATTCGATCGCATGGTTCGCCGTCGCTCTCGCGATCGTTGCGGCGCTTTATCGACGCCACCATTCGCGCGCGGTTGCCACGCTCGCCTTGCTCCTCTTCGCCCTCGACGATGCCCGGGGGCCCGCGGTCGGCTACATCAGCAATCGCAACGCCGTGCTGGCGCTTGCGTTCGGGGCCGCAGCGCTCGTTGCCCACGATCGCTGGCGGCGTGATGGCCAGTGTGCGGCCGCCGTGCTCGCACCCCTGGCGTTTGCATGCGGCTTGCTTGCCGGCGAGGCCACGATCGGCGTCTTGGGATACCTGCTCGGTCACGCGGTGTTCCTCGATCGCGGGTCTATCCTCGATCGAGCCCGTGCACTCGCACCCTATGCGCTCGTGCTAGTGGCCTATGCCGCGGGGTACCGCGCGCTCGGTTACGGCGCGACCGGGTCGGATATCTACGTCGACCCCGGCGGTGATCCGCGGACGTTCGCGACGCTCGCGTTGCCGCGGATCGCCGCGCTGCTTGCCGGCCAATTCGCGGGACCGTGGTCCGACTTCTGGCTTGTCTATTCACCCGAGGTCGCGATTTGGGTGTTGGTCTGGTCGGTCGCGGTCGTGGTCACGGTCGCCGCGGTGATGCGCCGGTCGATCGGTGGCGATCCGGTTGCGCGGATGTGGGCCACAGGATCGCTGGTGGCATGTGTTCCGATTGCGAGTGCGTTTCCTGCCGATCGTCTGCTTGGATTCGTCGGCCTCGGGGGCATGGGCCTGGTCGCGATGTTGTTCGACGCGTGGTATCGGGCCGGCGCCAGGGGCCGTCGGTGGTCGGCGGGCGCGCGGGTGGTTGTTGGCGTCCTCGCCCTCTGTCACCTCGTGCTCGCGCCATTGCTGCTACCGGTGAGAGCGCGGTCGATGGAAACGGTGTCTGCGACGTTGCGACTGTTCGACGATGCTCTTGGGCGCGACGCCGAGGTGGCAAGCGTGCATGCACTCGCGATCCTGACCCCAAACGAAGGAATGCTGTCCTATCTGCCGGTGACCCGGGCCGCTGAGGGCGTTCCGGCGCCGCGAAGCGTCCGCGCGCTAACCAGCTCAACCGGCGCGATCGAGGTCACGCGCACGGCCGAACACACCCTGGAAGTTGTCGCTGTGGGCGGGCTCCTGTCATCCCCGAGCGAGCGGATGGTTCGAAGCCTGCGCCAGCCGTTTCATGTCGGTGAACGCTTCGCCATGGGCGTGCGCGATCCCGTGGGTGAGGTCGAAGTGCTCGCGCTAACCGATGATGGGCGACCGGCGCGGACCCGCTTCACCTTTGTGCAGCCGCTTGAGCACCCCAGCCACCGCTGGTTGCGCTGGGACGTGCTCGGGTTCGTTCCCTGGACACCACCGGCGCTCGGCACCAAAGAGCGCATCGAGGGATTCGACCTCGGCGAGTCCCTGTCGGCGTTGGAACGCTGAGGGCCGGACCTACTTGCCCTCGGTCGGAGCCGGTTTCTTGGCTCCGCCGGGAGCGGCGGCCGGGGTAGGCGGAGCGGCGGCGGGAGCCGGTTTCTTGGCCGCATCGGATGCCGGCTTCGGTGCGCCGGCTGGCGGGGCAGTGAACACGCCGAGTTGGGCGAGCAGCTGCAAGTGGTTGGCGTAACCCCACGATTCGGCGAGCTTGCCGTCTTGCATCCGGCTCACCTCGCTGAAAAACACATCGACCTTCTTCTTCGTCGGCTCGATCGCGCCGAACTTACCCTTGTGGGTCCCCTTGAGCTGACCAAACGTCACAACCCAGCCTGCGCCGAAAGAGACCGCGTCGCTGTCCTTGAGCTTGAGGTCGGGAAACGCGGCGAAAATCGCCTCGGACTCGGCCTGGTGCTCGGCGGGGGTAGAGGACGTCTTGCCCGAGCTCGCATCGTGGGAGGCCATGCCCGCCGTGCACAACTTCTCGCTGCACAGCTTCCAGCCGTTCTTCCCGGCGCTGTGGAGCTGTTTGACGAGTTTGATCGCGGCCTTGTCGTCGTCGCCCATGACGATCTCGGGCGCGCCCGACGGAATTTCCGGGATCGGAGGTGGCTCGCCGCCTGGGAGCTTGCCCATCTGGGCCAACAGCGCTGCCTCGTCGTACACGACGCGGACCTTCGCCGCCTTGTGGTCCTTGTCGTGCCAGACCCACGCGAGGACCTCGGTGCCCAGCGGCGCGCCAGTCGGCGCGATCCCGCGGAAATCCCCCTTGTGCGTGCCCGTCAGCACCACCTGCAACACCACCAGGTCGCCGTGGGTGAAGATCCGCTGCGCGTGCAGCTTCATGTCCGGCATCGCGGTGAGGAGATCCTCCCAGCGCGACATCACGGCCTGCTTGCCCAACGAAGGCGGCTCGAGCGGTGAACCGACCGCGTCCCACTCGATGTTGGCCGCAAAGTTGGCGACGATCGGGTCGATGTTGCCGGCGCGGAAGGCTTCGAGTCCCTGGACGAACCACTCCGGGGTTCCGGGCTGCGCGGTGACTTCGACGACCTTGTCCTCGCGCGAGTTGGCGAACTCGGCGGCGGCGTCCTGCTTGTCGCTGGCCGCGGCCTTGCGGTCTTCGTCGGTCAGCGGACGATCGGGCTTCGCCTTCGTTGCTGCCTTGTCCTCGGCCGCGCCCTTGTCGGTTTTCTTCGCGTCAGGCGGCGTGTCGAACTTCGCCTTCGCATCGGTCTTTGCGGTTTTCGTCTTACCCGCGGTCATCTGCGACTTGCTCGCGGGGTCGGGCTCACCTCGGTCGCAGCCTGCGCCGGCGAGCGCGACGAGCAGGGACAGGGCGGACACGGGAACGACGGCCAGACGGTGCATGGGGACCTCGCGGTTGCCCGTGTACCACGGATCCGCGCTTGCTCGGGTGGCCCCCTCGCCGTGCCGGGAACATGCGCGCGCGAACCCCGATCTCGCGCCTAGGCCCAGGCGATTTCGACGCGAAACGAGTCACTCGCCGGCACGCTGGCGTGGAAATACCGGAGCTCGCGCCCCGTCAGCGCCAAGAACCCTCGGTGGGCGAACAGCTGAAGCAGCTGCCAGGTGGGGTGCGCGAACAACGGAGTGCCCGCGCTGACGAGCACCGCGGTGCCATCGCGGACGACGGCGCTCGCCTGGCCAACGTCGTAGAGGTGGGCGTGCAGCTGGCGGGCCCGCGCCAGCACCGGACCTGGACCGATCGAACGCAGAAACAGGGCGCTGGCGCGGCCGATGTTTGCCCGGACGTCGTCGCGCAGCATCTCCTCAAGCGGGCGTGGGTCGCCGGCAAGACACTCGTCGATCACCGCGTCGGTCAGCTCGACTTGGACGCCGATCGGGAACCACGCGTCGTCGGTCGGGCACTCGGGCAATCCCGGCACCCACGCCTCCAATCCGGCGCGGATCTTCGCCAACGCGGCGTCGCCGAAGTTGCGGCGGCACAGCTCGCCCCAGCGGGCCAGGACGGTCCCGCGGCAACGTCCGGGCAGATCGCGGCCGCGGAGCGCGGTGCGGCGCCGTAGCGCGAGCGTGTCGACGTCGAGCGTCGCTCCTACGCTCGCGCTCGCAAAGTCGACACATCCTGGCTCAGTAGTGTCGCTCGAGAACATACCAACCGAATGCCCGCAAGATGATCTTTGGGAACGAATCCGCGACCAGTGGATCGAAGTGACGCCAGGCGTCCTCGACCAAGGCGTACGCCTGCTCCACACAGGCGTCGAGGGCCCCGCATCCCTCGATCTCGGCGATGCACGCCGCCACGCGCTCGGTCTGCTGTGGCTTGGCGCGGAGCTCTGCGAGCAGCCATCCGCGGCGCGTGGGCGCGAGCCGCCCGAAGGCCTTGGCCACGGGCAGGGTGACCTTTCCGTGCATGATGTCTTCGCCCGTCGCCTTCAGGCCGCGGGAAAATCCGCGCAGGTTGAGGACGTCGTCGATGATCTGAAATGCAAGGCCCAATCCCTCGAAGTACGCACCGATGCCGTCGATCTGCGCGTCGCTACCGCCCCCGGCGACCGCACCCATGCGCGCGAGCGAGGCCGCCGGCGCCGCCGTCTTGAGGCGATGTATCGCGAGGATACGCTGCTCGAGCGCATCCGCGTCCCCTCGCGCGATCGCGTCGTCGAGCACGTCGTCGAATCCCTCGATATCGAGGGCCTGCCCGGCATGGCCGGCGCGCAGCGCTTCGAAGTACAGGTCGTAGATGCGCAACCGGCTGTCGGCCGACAGTTGCTTGGCGTCGAGCAGCTTCTGGCCGATGAAGTAGGCTGCGGTGCCGGCGTTGATGGCGTGGGCCTGGCCGTAGATCTCGTGTGCAGCCGGCCCGCCGCGTCGCACAGTGGATCCGTCCTGGACATCGTCGACGATCAACGAACCGACGTGCATGAGCTCGGGCATCGCGAGCCATTGCACGAAGCGCCGCGAGTCACCGCCGACGATGTCGCAACAGGCAAGCGCAGCGTATGAGCGCCACGACTTGCCACCGCGATCGGTTATCTCGCGAATCGGATGTAGCAGCGTACGAGCAAACCGATCGACGTCGACGCCGACCATCCAATCCTCCCGCTCGGCCGAGGCGATAAGGTCGCGGGCTTGGGTGAAGCTGGGCTCGCGGGGGCAGCACTCGGCCACAGACTCGCGCACGCGACGCCCCACGGCGGCAAAGAAGCCCTCGAGATCGTCGATGCTCGCGAAGCCACTGCGTTCAACGTACCCAGTTCCGACGGCAGGTCGACCGCCCAGCGTGCCCGAGACCTCTACACGGCCCTCCCAGAAGGCTGGTTTGGAGATGACGGTGACGAATTCCTGGTCGTCAAAGCTGGCTTCGAGGCACAACTCGATCCCGCGCGAGGGGATCTCGAGGATCCAGCGAGTCGGGTATTCGTTGAACGACCGCGCGCTCTGCCAGAGATTGCGCGGCTCAAATCTGCCCGCCACGTCGTGACGCGTGCCGTCACTGTCGACCACCAGGATACGCGCGCCGAGGATCTCCTCGCTCGAGAGATCGACGATCCGGTAGGCCGAGATCTCGCTGCCATCCTCGAGCTGCAGGCCGCACCAGTTCCAGGCCAGGTCGTCGCGCTTGCCCTTTTGGATGCTGGCTTCGCCCTCGGGATGCCGACCGAATTCGTGGTCGTACCAGCCTCCGCCGCGGGCGATGCTTACGGGCACGCCTTCGGTCGCGATCGTGCCCCGCACATCGCAGCGCGGGACGAAGTAGTAGAACATGTCTTCGCCCTGCGTGCCCTTGACGACACCGTCGTCGCCGTGGCGCACCGCAGGTTTGCGCGGGGTGAACTCGAGTTCCACGTCGACGTGCTGGCGAGGGCAGTGCAGGTGGAGGCGGTATCGCCCGTCGTCGGTCTTGCGCAGGAGGTTGTCGTCGAACTCCAACTCGAGTCGCGACGTGGCCACGAACGGTGCGCGCTCAAACAGGCGATCGGGTTGGGGCACGCGCCCGCGAACGCAGACCTCGCGCATCGCCCGGCGGATCAGCGGGTCGCGGCTGCCCTCGCCACGGTCGAGCTTTTCGATGCCGAGGCGGGGAGCATCGCGGTCGACCAGCGACTGGGTGAGGTACCGCTTGCGCGCCACGTCGGATAGGGCCCAGGTGAGCGAATGGGCGTATTGAAGTTCGCCAGTGCGCTCGTCGCGACCCTTGAGCACCCGGAAGAACGCGGCGAACAGCGACTGTCGCCGCCCGTCTACTAGCTCGATGTGGGCCTTGAGGTACCACCACTCCGTCGTCGACGATGCGTGCGGAGGATCGTGCTGCACGAGATCGATGGGCCCCGGCCCGGGCCAGTCCGCGGGATACCGCGGCAGCGAGCGCGCCTCGGCGCCTACCTCGCTGGGGGCGTCTTCCTGCAGGGACGGGCGATCGAATCCGTCTGGCATCGTTGCGTTCACTTATCACGATGCGGCGCGGAATCCTCGTCGCGGCGCGACACTTTCTTCGACCAGTACATCGCACATGGGTGGCTCGATCGCGACAACGGTTCGCGATCAAACGACGGCGTCGGAGCGACGCCGTCGACGCGCGCCCCGACGACGCGATCGGGTTGGTCGCGCGAGTTCGGCCGTCGATGGTCTAGACGGGGCGCTAGGCCCCCGAACAGCGCCAAATACGATTTCGCCGGAAGAGCGGCGGGCGATCCGCTCGCGCAGGTCAGCGTGAGCGGGGGCACCGAGGAAACCGGGGTTGCAACAGGCCCAGGGGCCTCGCTTTTTCTACGTCACGCGATCACGGTTTTCGCGGGCTCTCTCCAACGCTCAAAGCCGGACGGTCATCGCAGCCCGCCGATCGGCCATCACGGGGCGTTGCGCGACATCACCGCGACGAAGAAGCGCTCGACGTGCAAGTAGTGCTTGCGATAGCGCAGACCCGGGCCGGCGGCGAGTCCCTCCGCGGCGAGGCGCTCGGTCAGCTGCTCAAGTTGGAACGCGAACGCCGGATCGTCAACGTAGAGATTCACCTCGTCGTATACCCCATGCGAAAGCCGCGTGAAGTTGGCCGAGCCGATGTCGCTCCATCGACCGTCGACGACCACGAGCTTGGCGTGGACCATCGCAGGGTGCAAGACGAGGCGCAGGTTGCTCGCCCCGCGGCATCGGTGGAGTAGGGCCTCGCAGGTGGCGAGGTTGGTGTCGCCGAGGACGTCCGCACGCTCGGGCGCGATAACGGTTACGGCGACACCGCGCTCGACCGCGCGGACCAGCGCGTCGGTGAAGCGGCGGTCGCCGAGGTAAGCCATCACCACCGTGAGTCGCGTCTGCGCGCGCTCGATCAATGCCAAGCGGTCGTCCAGCATCGGGCACGTGCCTGGGGCGTGGGCACTCCGGCTGTGCAACATAAAATCCATCCGCCGCGTCGGATCGAAGTCCACCACTGCGCTCGAGCGTTGGCGCAATCGGTCGACGAGTTCTTCGTCTTCGACCTCCACCATGACATCGATCCACTCGTGGCGATGGTTGTCGCCGATGCCCATGCTGCCGAGCACGACCCAGCGGTCGTCGAACACGAACAGCTTGGAGTGATCGTTGAGGGTTCCGTGCTCGATGCGGATCCGAGGGTGGGCGAGTAGCGCCTCGAGCAGCTTGTTCGGTCGCTGGCGATGGGGGCCGAAACCGGCGTAGACGATGCTCATGAACACGTTACGTACGTGCTGCGGTAGCGTGACGCGCTTGCTGAAAAAACTCTGCCGATCTCCGGCGATCATCTCGTAGTTGGCGCCGATGCGGTCCTTGCGGATCGCAACCTCGACGCCGCGCTCGGCCGCGCGTAGCAGTGCGGCCGCAAGCGCATTACCGGTCGCGTCATCGCGCCAAACGAACGCTCGCACCTGGATCGAGCGCTGGGCCGCGTCGACACGCCGCAGGATCGCGCCGAACGCCTCCTCGCCGCCATCGAGGAGGCGCCAGCGCGGCGCCGGTCGCAGGGTGGCCCGGTGTCCCGGGATCGGGGGGCGTTGGTCGACGTGCCAGAACATGTCGATGCGCGCGGTCAGGCAGATAGCCCATTCGGTCGCATCAAGCAACCGGAGCATGCGGGCCGATCGTGTTGGTCGCGCCAGCGGTCGTGCGGATCCCTCCGTACCTATAACCGACGTCGAGTAACAGCCGTCCGCTTCATCCCGCGCGGATTCGGTACGGCGGATGCCCTGGGCGCACCGCGAAAACCACGACCTTGCGCCCGCTTTCGGCCGGGGCCGCCGGCTAGGAGCGTGACCCCGTAAGGGGTCTCGCTCCTCCGTGCCCGACTATGAAG
>CADEGN010000299.1 GCA_902826865.1 uncultured Myxococcales bacterium | reverse complement strand
AACCTCGCCCGCCGAACTCCCCGCCGCCAGCGGTCCAAACCCGTACGGTTACATAGCGGTGTTTGACAAGACCATTTTCGACTTCTCATTCCTCGCAGCCGGCGCAACGCAGACGATCATCATTGAGCGGGCGCTGCCCGTTGTCGGCATGTACTATCTCTGGCTCGGGATTCGTTGTCACAATCGTGACTTCGGCGGAGGCACCGGCACGATGGTGATCGAGGGGTTCAACACGTTGCCGTCCGACGAAGACCCGGCGGAGTTCACGAACACTGCTACGCCAAATTTGTCGGCCATCATCGGGAACTCGACCGTGGTTCCCTCGCTGACGATCGCTTCCGCAACGGCAATGGGGCCCACGATCAAGCTGCAACTGCGCGCCTTGCAGCAAACTGCGACGGCAACCCGCTGCTATGCGGAGCTGAGTGCGGCGCTATACGGGCGCCCGGCATGAATGCCCAAAACTCGACCCGTGCCCGCCTCGTCGCGAGTGGCGGTCGGCCTCCCGATGCGACGAGAACGGAGCCAACCGCACCAGCGGCGCGACAACGCATCGCCGGATGTTCACCCGGCTCTTCCGTGAAGGCGCCCCGACGGCGCGCCCCCCATCACGGCGGCTGTGATGCCGGATCTGCCCGAAGGCCTGTCTCAGGCGCTGTCCAGCACATCGTGCCGACCGAGAAATCACCGACGACGACCGCCTGCAACATCGACGTTCGGGTGTAGATTGTCGGGGAACGCAATCGTGGTCAGCGCCTCAGCGAGGCGGTAGCTGAATGCGACCTCGCTGACGGTCGACTCCTGCATCATCGCGATGGCCACGCAACCGTCCGGGTTGATCGCGAACTGGATCCTCGCGACGATGCGCCGGCGCTCCTCGAGCGCGGCGAAACGCTCGCGGTTCCCTTCACCGTGGGCCCGAGGGTCTCGAGCACCGCGTCGCGATCGCGGCCGTCACCATCCAACGCGGCGATCGTGGACGGCGGTTTCGTCGGTGATGCAAAATTCTTCGCGCGAGCTCGAGAACTCTGTGCCCGAAACAGCCGCGGGCTCGCCCTGCTCGCGAGGCCTGCGGGCGTCGGACGGCGCGGGACGCACGCCCTCGCCACCGTCCCCAACACCAGCATTGCGATCGTTGTCTGGGCGGTCACGCATCGACGCCACTCCGTCGTGGACGCGAAAGCATTCGACGAGTCGTCGGCTCGCGCGACGGGAGGAACGTGCTCCTCGCCCGCGCGGCGCCCCAACACGATCATCGCCTGCGCAAGGAAGTCAGCCCGTGCCGATCCCGCGACCCGCGGCAACAAGCGCCCGGACCCGCGGCGCCGAAAGTGAATCACTTACAGCCGTTCGTAGGCGTAGCCCAGTTCAAGCACGCGCGCGTCAGCCCACGCGCCCGCGAAGATCGACAGGCCCACTGGACGCCCGCCGACCTCGCCCATCGGTACCGTGAGGTGCGGATAGCCAGCGACCGCTGCCCACGAACTCGCGCCGAACCCACCGGGGTCGCCGTTCTCGAGATCCGTAGTCCACGCCGGGACCGTCGTGGGTGCGACAAGCGCGTCGAGGCGATGCTCGGCCAATACGGCATCGATCCCGTTGTCGCGGGTCACCTGACGGGCCGACTGAAGGGCATCGAGGTACTGCGGAGCGTCGAGGTCTGTCGTCTGCTGGGCCGCTTCGAACAACTCTTGGCCGAAGTACTGCAGCACCGTGGGGGCGTTGGCTTCGTTGAAGTCGATCAGCTCGGCGAGATCAGCCGGCTGCCCCGCACGCGCATGACTTGCGAGATACGCATTGACCCCCGCCTTGAACTCGAAGAGCAGCACCGTGTACTCGTCGGCGCCGAACAGCGCCCGCGATGGCAGCTGCACGTTCACGAGCGTCGCGCCCGCGTCGGACATGCGCATGAGCTCCGCCTCGAATACGGCGTCGACGGAAGGGTCGAGCCCGATCAGGTTCAACACCACGCCAAGCCGCGCGCCATCGAGCGTGGCGTCGGGCAGGCCGGCCTCGAAATCGAGCGCGAGATCGGGTGGAATCGCGTCGGTCGCGGGATCGACCGCGTCGGTCCCGGCCATCACGGTCATCAGGCGCGCGGCATCGCCGACGTCCTTCGTGATCGGCCCGGCTGTGTCCTGCGAGCGAGAGATCGGAATGATACCGGTGCGGCTCACCAGGCCGACCGTCGGCTTGAACCCGACGACGCCGTTGACCGCGGACGGGCAGACGATCGAACCGTCGGTCTCGGTGCCGATGGCCGCCGATGCGAAACCTGCCGCGACCGCAGCCGCCGAGCCGGAGCTTGAGCCGCACGGATTGTACGCCGGGTCGAAGCCGTTCTTCGTCTGCCCGCCGAGGCTGCTCCATCCGCTGCTCGACCCGGAGCCGCGGAAGTTGGCCCATTCGCTGAGGTTGGTCTTGCCGAGCAAAAGCGCGCCAGCATCGCGCAGCCGCGCGACCGCCGGTGCGTCCGCGATCGGCACGTTTTCGGCGAGCGCAAGCGACCCGGCCGTGTTGGCCAGCTCGAGCATGTCCAGGTTGTCCTTGACGAGGATGATCCCGCCGTTGAGCAAGCGCCCATCCCCGCGGGCCCCATCGAGCTCGATGGCCAAGGCGGCTGGATCCTCGATCATCGAAATGACCGCGCCGATGCCAGCCCCCGCATCGTCGTCCGCAGCGATGCGTTCGAGATAGCCGTGGAGCAGTCCTTCACTGGCCAGGGCAAGCAATTCCATCGCCGCGACCTGCTCGCGCAGCGTGCGGTCGAGGTACTCCTGTGGATCGACCGGATCGACAGGGTCGCCGGTGGTCGTGCCGGTATCGTCGACGGCGCTCGTGGACGATGCCGCCGTGCTGTCATCGGCGCCGGACGTGTCGTTCGCGGCTGCACCGCTGCTTTCCTGCGCGCCGCCGCTCGTCCCCGGGTTGGTCGGGCTCCCGCCGTCGCTGCACGCCGCGAGAACGACCGCGAGCGCGACGAGATGCCACCAACCTCGATCGCAACGGGCGCGGGCAACCACCACCCTTCATTATCATGGGCACGCAAGGGGGAGATCAAGGTCCGAGTAGCTCAGCCGAAGTGGTATCCGACTTGCTCGGGTCCGAAGAACGTCCCGGACCACGTCACGGTCCCGCGGTCGGCGCCCGCGGCCCCTGCGACGACCATGAGGGGCATCAGATGATCCTCGCGAGGGTGACAATGCCTGGCGAAGGGCGCTGAGGCCCAGTCCGAGAGCCTGCCGTCGCGCTCGCTGGTGGTCGCTCGAACCGCGTCCGTCAGCCAAGCGTTGAACGCCTCCGAGCGCTCGCGGTACCCGGGGGTGAAGCCGCGCATGTTGTGAAAGCTGTCACCGCTGCCAAGGATGAAGACGCCCTCGTCTCGCAACGGCTGAAGCGCACGCCCCACCTGCAGGTGCTCGGCGGCGTCGAGGCCGGCCTTGAGCGAGAGCTGCACGACGGGCACGTCGGCGGGATACGTCATCTTCAGCGGGACGAACGTGCCATGATCAAAGCCCCGCGACGGATCTTCGGCGGTGGCGAAACCTGCGTCGCCCAACAGCACGCGGACGCGGGCCGCGAGTTCCGGATCGCCAGGAGCAGGCCACATGATCCGGTAAGCCTCGGGTGGGAACCCGCCGTAGTCGTAGAGCATCGGCGGGTTCGGCGAAGACATCACGGTTGGCACACTGGCTTCCCAGTGGGCCGACACAACGAGCACCGCCTTCGGGGTTACGCCTGGCAAGTCGCGTAGCGAACGCCAGTAAGAAACGAACGCATCGACTTCCGCTTGGAGTCCGCCCATCTCGACGTGGCCTACCGGACCGCCGGCATGGGGAACAAAGGCTGTTGGCATTCGCTTCGTCACAACACTCCCTCCTCTTCGGCCCGCAGTCGGCGTTCGACCGGTGAACGTCGCCGCTCATCCGTGGCGCGCGGTGAGCTCGCCGAGCGTTGGGCCAGTGCCGATGCTCCCACCGCGCTCATGGATCAGGCATCGTTCGAATCCCTGTTCGCCGGCAAGGAACGCGGACTCGGGCCGCTTGTACTCGACGAGTCGAGGAAATCGCAGCAGACCTCGGAAACCCCGTTGGCGAGCGACTCGAGCTCGGCCTGCCGCGTCGACAGGACCGTACGGTAGATCGTCCGCGAGAATAGGTACGCACCGTAGACCCACGCCACCAGGAACACGGGGATCAACACCGGCATCTCAAGCGCAGCGATACACACCGGCAGGATCCACCCGAGTCCGAACGGGAACGTGCCACCCATGATTCCGCCGTACACACCCCCGGCGAGCGCGCCCGTACGCTCCTCAACGCGTACGAGCGTGTGATCGCGCCGCGGCGTGACGACGACCTGCAACTCGCGGCCAACACCGTTGCGTCGACGCGACGCCCAGACGAGCTCTTTGCCCAGCTGCTCGACGCCGCCCTCGGCTTTCGTGCGCCGCTTGATCTCCGAGACGATGTCCTGCCAAGCCCCCGCGTCGACACGACCTGGCACCCGGCGTTCGTACACAAGTATCGTGGGTCCAAAGACACCCGTACTGGGCACGGCAGGGGCATCCGAGCGTGAACGAATATCGGAGGCCGCGCGCCGCACGAGCGCCGTGTCGATCCCCGCCTCGCTCGCGGCAGCCTCGAGCTCTGGCAACGTCATGCTGCGCCCGGCCTGCGCCGCAGCTGCCCGACTGAGGATTAACCCGACCTCTTCCTCGGTATATCGCTCGTCGTCGGCCATGCGGAGGGACGCCGAGCGTACCACCGAGGACGCTCGGATTTCATTCCCTCGCTAGCCACTGGGGGCCTTAGGTCAACAGCAACGCCCGCGACTCAGTTGGCTCCGCGCCCGCTCTTGATCAAGAAGTCGTCAAATTGCCCCGGGAAGAAGTCGCAGCCCGCCGCACCGCGCAGCTCGACGATGCAAGTCGCCACTTCCTGAACCATGTACTGATCGTGGCTAACGAACACCAGCGTGCCCTCGTATTTCTGCATCGCCTCCGTCAACGCGCGGATCGACTCGAGATCAAGGTGGTTCGTCGGCTCGTCGAGCACGAGGAGGTTGTCCTTGGTGAGCGTAAGCTTCGACATCAGCAACCGCGCCGTCTCGCCACCTGACAGTGCCTTGACCGGCTTATCCGCATCTTCCGACGGAAACAGCATCCGTCCCAGCAGTCCGCGAATCTCCTGCACGCTGGATTTTTCGTCCCACTGATACAGCCATTCGAACGCGGTCTTGTGATCCTGCTTGCTCACGCCCTCTTCGTGGTGCTGCGGCATGTATCCGCAGGTCGTCTCGTGCCCATAAGCGAGCTTCCCGCGGTCGGGCTCGAGCTGGCGGGCGATCAGCCGGCAAAGAGTGGTCTTGCCGATACCGTTGGGCCCGATGATCGCCAACTTGTCACCGCGCGTAAGCGTGAACGAGACGTCCTTGAGCACGACTTGACCGTCGAAGCTCTTGCCGATCTTGTCCACCTCAAGCACGAGTTTTCCGCTCGGCCGCTTGACCTCAAAGCGAATGAACGGCCGCTGGATGTTCGACCGCTTGAGATCGACCATGTCGATCTTCTCGATCGCCCGCCGCCGACTCTGGGCCTGGCTTGCCTTCTTCGCGTTCGCGCCGAACCGGCGGATGAAGTCCTGCAGCTCGAGGATTTTCTTTTGCTTGCTTGCGTTGCTCTTCTCCGACTGGAGCCGGAACTCGATCTTCTGCTGCATCATCTCGTCATAGCCACCGGGGTAGACAATGATGTTCTCGTAGTCGACGTCGGCGATGTGCGTGCAGACTTTGTTGAGGAAGTGGCGGTCGTGGCTAATGACGACAAGCACGCCTTTGTAGTTCTGGAGGAAGCCCTCCAACCAACGGATCGAGTCGAGATCGAGGTGGTTGGTTGGCTCGTCGAGCAACAAGATGTCAGGATCGCCAAACAGCGCCTGGGCGACCAGCACGCGCAGGCGCATCCCGCTGTCGAGCGCGCGCAGGGGCGCCTCGTGCTGCGCCGGGGGGATCCCGAGGCCGGTCAAAAGCCGCGCCGACTCGGTCTCGGCCTCGTAGCCGTTCTCCTCGGCGACGACGACCTCAAGTTCACCGAGGCGCATGCCGTCGTCGTCGCTCATTGCGTCGCCTTTGGCGAGAAGTTGATCCTTCTCGACCATGGCCTGCCACAGCCGTTGATTGCCCATGATCACCACATCGCGAATCCGATCGTTCTCGTAGCGGTAGTGGTCCTGGTGGAGCATCGACAAGCGGCTGCGGGCCGGTCGCGTCACCTCACCCCGATCGGGCTCGAGATCGTGGGCGAGGATCTTCATGAACGTGGACTTGCCCGCGCCGTTGGCCCCGGTGAGGCCGTAGCGATTGCCGGCGTCGAAGGTGGTGGTCACGTCCTCGAACAGCCTCTTGCCGCCGTAGGTCTTGCTGACGTTGCTAACGGTGAGCATCTGCGTTTCCTCGGGATGAAGCGATCGTGCGAGCGGCCGGCGCGCAGCACTACCACCGGCGGGCACGCCGGTAAGCCGCGTGTGTAGACAAGACCCGGGCCTTTCGCCAGTCCCAACCCACCGCCGGAGCGCGCGTCACGGTTGCGCGAGCGCACGGCGGCATGGGCTGACGGCGCCGCGTGAGGGCTGACATGGGTTCCCTTTGTCCGTCCCGACGCCGAACGCGAGGGACGCCGCCCGGCGGCCTCGGGCTGACGCCCTACGCCTGACGGCCCTACGCCTGACGGCCTGCGCCTGACCCTACGCCTGACGGCCTACGCCTGACGCCTACGCCTGACGCCCAAGACGGCAGCGTCGCTTGGAGCTCGAAAGCCCGACGAGGTAGCGAGCCCGTGACGAGCGCTGGTACCGTCCCGATGCCATGCGGGCGCCCACCATCGTCGTCGCGGCCGGGATCGGCGCGCTGCAGCTGCTTGCGGCACCACGGCCGGCGCGCGCCTGCTCGTGCATCTCACCGCCACCCCCACTCGAGGCCGCCTCCAATTCGACCGCCGTCTTCGAAGGCCGCAGCTTCGCGATCACCCGCGATGGAAATTTCGTCCGCTACGAATTCGAGGTAATCCGGGTGTGGAAGGGGGAGATCGGCACGCGCGTCACGGTGCGAAGCGCGGCGTCGCCGGCCATGTGCGGACGCTCCTTCGACACGGGCGTGCCCTATGTCGTGTACGCCGGCCAGCGACTGGACGGAGATCTCTCCGACACGTTGTGCTCGCGCACCCGCAAGAGCACCCACGCCAGTGAGGACCTCGAGCTGCTCGGCGCCGCGCAGACGCCCCACGCTTCGCCGGCGCCACCGCCCAGCAAAGCCGCGATGCGCGAGCCACCGCGCATCGAACCGCCCCCTGTCCCCACTTCCACGGCGGGCGGCCGCGGCTGCTCGATCGTCGGGCCGCCCGCGCCGACGTGGCTCATCGCCCTCGCGTTCCTCCGTCGTCGCCCCAGGAAAGGACCACGCAAGTGACCCTCGGATCTTCCCGCGTTCCCCCAGCCACGAACGAACCCGTCCGCGACTATGCACCGGGCAGCCGCGAGCGCTCGTCATTGCAGGCCGAGCTCGCTCGTCAGTGGAATGCGACGGTTGAGGTCACGCCGTGGATCGGCGGGAAACCGGTCAAAACCGGCAAGCTGGCGTCGATCGTCGCGCCCCACGATCACGGCCACGAACTCGGCAAGTTCCATCAAGGCGGTCGCGACGAGGTGATGGCGGCGATCGCAGCCGCTCGCGCAGCCAAGCCGGCGTGGGCGGCGTTGCCGTGGGAAGAGCGCGCCGGCGTATTTCTCCGCGCCGCCACGTTGCTCCGCGAAGGCCACCGCGACCGCGTCAACGCTTCGACCATGCTGGGGCAATCCAAGACGGCCCACCAAGCCGAGATCGACGCCGCCTGCGAACTCATCGACTTCTTCACGTTCAATGTCGAGTACCTCAGCCGGATTCTCGCCGATCAGCCGCTCTCGCCGCCCGGCAACTGGAACCGCCTCGAGTATCGTCCGCTCGACGGTTTCGTGTTCGCGCTGAGCCCGTTTAACTTCACGTCGATCGCCGGAAACCTGCCGACGGCCCCCGCGTTGTGCGGCAACACCGTCGTGTGGAAGCCGGCCTCGACCGCCGTACTCTCTGGACACTACATCGTGCAGCTCCTCGAAGCTGCAGGCCTGCCTCCAGGCGTGATCAACTTCGTGCCGGGTCCTGGTGCCGCCGTTGGCGATCCGGTGCTCGAGAGCCCCGAGCTGGGCGGCGTCCACTTTACCGGCAGTACCGATACGTTCCAGGCGCTGTGGCGCACCGTCGGCCAGCGGATCGCGTCGTATGCCCAATACCCGCGCCTGGTCGGCGAGACCGGCGGCAAGGATTTCGTTATCGCCCATGCCAGCGCCGATGTTTCCGCCCTCGCGGTCGCCCTGCTTCGCGGCGCCTTTGAGTACCAGGGCCAAAAATGTTCGGCCGCCTCGCGCGCGTACATTCCCGAGAGCCTGTGGCCCGAGGTCCGCACACGGTTGGCCGACATGCTCGGCCAAGTCGGCGTCGGCGACATTGCGGATTTTCGCAACTTCATGGGCGCAGTGATCGATGGGCGCAGTTTTGCCAAGCTCCGCGGGGCGATCGACGAGGCCCGTGGCCATGCCGGCGTCCTAGAGGTCCTCGGCGGCAAGTACTCCGACGCCAAGGGATGGTTCATCCATCCCACCGTGATCGTCGCGCGCGATCCAAAGTACCGCACGATGTGCGAGGAGCTTTTCGGCCCGATCCTCTCCATCTTCGTCTACCCCGACGCGAAATGGGCGGACGCGCTCGCGCTGGTCGATGCAACCAGCCCATACGCGCTGACCGGAGCTGTGTTTGCCCACGATCGCCGGGCCGTCGACGAGGCCTTCACAGCCCTGCGGTGGGCCGCGGGCAACTTCTACATCAACGACAAGCCGACCGGCGCGGTCGTCGGCCAGCAGCCGTTCGGCGGGGCGCGTGCGTCGGGCACCAACGACAAGGCGGGCT
>CADEGN010000298.1 GCA_902826865.1 uncultured Myxococcales bacterium | reverse complement strand
CATGTGGTGCCGTCCAAGTTCACCCCCATCGACGAGATCGTGCGCCATAGCGAGATTGCGGCCGGGCGCCACGCCAGCGCGCTCGGCCTGGTCACCGCGACCCGCGGACTCGAGGACGACGGATTCGGACTCGCGCATATCGAAGCCGGGCTGCGAGCGGTGCGCGCGGCCGGCCACACCGAGGCCCACGCCTCGCTGGGGTTCGTGAGCGACGCCGGATTCGATCGCCTCATCGCCGCCGGCTTGACGGAGTTCAACCACAACCTCGAGACCTCGCGGAGCTACTTCAAACAGATCGTCACGACCCACAGCTACGACGAACGCATCGATACGATCCGACGCGCCAAGGCCAAGGGCCTGCGCACATGCGTCGGCGGGATCTTTGGGATGGGCGAAAGTGCCGACGATCGTGCCGAGATGGCCGAGACACTGCGCGAGCTCGACGTCGACGAGGTTCCGATCAACTTCCTCGTCAGCATCGACGGGACGTCGCTGGTCGCCCGTGGGGTGCGTGAGCCGCTGGCGCCGCTCGAGATGCTGCGGATCATCGCCGCCTATCGCCTGTTCCTACCCCGGCAGAACATCTTCATCGCGGCCGGCCGCATGCATCTCGGGCAGCTCTTGCCGCTGATGTTCAGTGCGGGCGCATCGGGCATGATGGTCGGTGATTTCCTTACGACACCCAATCGCAGCGTCGACGACGACCTCGCGCTGCTCGACGCCCTCGGCCTGATTCCACGCCGGTGCAGTGCAGATCGGCCGGAGATGCGCGAGCGTGCACCTCTCGCCGGTGGTGGCCGCCACCTGCCGGTGGTGGCCTGACGCGGGCAGCGCCGCACGACCGGCGCCAGCGATCGATTCGAGGCGACCGCCGGTGCGCTTCAACGCAACCTTCGCCGGCGCTCCGGCCGGCGCAGCGTCTGGTTGACCCTCGCGGTTTGGTGCTACCGTCGTCCTATGCGCGATAGCTCGCTGCTCCGTCTGCGCCTCGCCACACTCGCCGCGCTGCCGCTGCTTGCGGTGCCCGGGTGTGATGCCCCGCCCGCGCCCGAGAAAGTCGATCCGAGCAAGGCCGTTGCGAAGGCCGACCGCAAGGGTCGACTCGAGAAACTCCGAGAGGCGAAGCGAGCCGCACGCGCAGCCCGCGGAGATGGCGAGACTGGCGACGAAGCCGAAGGCAAGGCCGCGCGCGCAATCGAGAGCGGCGAGGCACCGGCAGCGCGGCAGGGGCGCGGCAACCACGCTCCGCCCGAGCCCCCACCGGAGGCCGCGACCAACCCGCGCTTCCTACCGATTCCCGGCGATCCTCCCCACGTCGACGGCTACAACCCCGAGGAGGATATGTGCCCATCGGGCAACTGGTGCGGCAGCCTGGCGAGCGCGGCCGCCGTCGCGCCCAAGGGCGATGCGTCGCCCAAGGTGATGGATTGCCCGTCTCGCATCGTCGGCGCCCATGATCCAACCCCGATCAAGGGTGAGGACTACGCCGGGTTGTCGGCCAAGCGCCAGATGCAGGGCAGTTTCAACGAGGGGCGAACCGTCAGGTGGCGCAAGCAGGGCAGCGCGGACACCTGTTGCTATCATTGGTTTGAGTACTGCAGTGGACGGCCCCTGCTCGACGGCACGGACAGTGTGGTCGCGCCGGCCCGCGGCGACGCCGATTGGCTCGACGAGACCGTGATCCCCCGAACCGAAGGCCTCGATTCCGAGGTGCGCGCCGCGTTGGCGACCGCTTGGCTCGACGACGCGCTGCGCGAGCACGCGAGCATCGCTTCATTCGCCCGCGCGGCCACCGAGTTGCTCGCGGTCGGTGCGCCCCCCGATCTCGTCGAAGCTTGCATGCGAGCGGCCACCGACGAGGTCGACCACGCACGCCGCTGCTTTGCGCTGGCATCCACTTACCACGCTCGCGAGGTCGGTCCGGGCCCCCTGCCCGCGGTCGCTCCACGCCATGCGTCGCTGGTCGAACTGGTCGAAAGCACCTTCCTCGAGGGCTGCGTTGGCGAGACGATCGCCACGCTCATCGCCGAGCGGTCGCTGGCGGTGGCCACCGACGAGGCCGTACGCTCGACCCTGCGCGTCATCGCGGAGGACGAGGCCCGGCATGCCGCGCTCGCCTGGCGCACGATCGCATGGGCGCTCGGCCAGGGTGGTGCGCCGGTGGCTGAGATGCTCCACGGGCTGCTTCAACGTGCGCCGCGGGTCGACGGCGGTCTGGGACTACGACCCTCCCCACGGTCGAGCGCCCTGCTCCAAGCCCATGGCCGCCTGCCCGACGACGTGCTCGCGCAAACCGTGGGCGACGCCTGGGGCGACATCATCGTGCCGATGCTGCAGGGCTTGCTTGGCTGCGATGGTCCGTCGTCGACGCCGACCGCGTAGCAACGGACGAATCACGATCGACGCGAAGCGGGCGGTCGCACCCGCGCTCGGTAGGCTAGCAGCATGGTTTGGGCCAGCCGGCCGACCGTAAACGCAATGAGTGCGGCGTAGAGGCCCGCGCCGATCGACCAGCGCACAAACACCGCCAGCAGCGCGGCGCTCACAATCGCGAACACCGCCACCGACTCGCTCACCGCCCTCGTTCGACGCTCCACCACCAGGACGCCCTGGGTCCAGCTCTGCCACGCACGCGCCGCCGCGACGGGCACCACGATCCACAACCCGATCACAGCCATCCGCGCGAGCCCAGCGGGCAGGCCCGCGACGTTCTCGAACCACAGGCGCGACAGTGGCGTCGCCGCCAACACGACAACGATCACCAGCGAGCCGAAGCACAGCCAGCCGGCGAACCGCGCCAGGGCGGCGCGGCCCTGCCCACCGCGCCAGCATGCCACCACGACTTCGTTGAACGCTAGTCCTGGCGCGGCGAGCACGAACGAAAAGCCGTTGAGCACCGGCCACACTGCCAACGACGCGAGGGCTTCGGGCATGCGCGTGAGCGCGGCCGTGCCAAGCGGCTGGACGACGAGCGTGACGATCGGCGTCAGGGCGAGCGGCACGTAGAACGCAAGAAACGCCGGCCCACGAAGCGGCGGTCGCCCGGGGTCATCGCGACCCAGTTGGACCCGCACGACCTCGCGGACCGCGATCGCGGCATAGATCGCCTCGACGACCACGCCGCTGGCGAGCGCCAGCGAAGCGACCACCACCCCGAACCCGCTGACCGCGTAGCCGATGGCCAACACCGTGGCATTCGTGCTGAGCCGCAGGGCGGTGCCGAGACTCACCACGCGCGCGCGACCGAAGCGGATGAGGATCCCTTGGTTGAACCGTCGCCACGCGATCGACCACGACCAAGGCAACACAAGCAGGAGCCCGATTCGACCGGGATCGAGGACTTGGTCGGGCACCCCGAGCACGCCGCCCATCAGCCACTCGAAGGCCGGCGTGATCGCCAGCAGGAGATGACACACCGTGAGCGTTGCGCCGGCCCGGTGCGTGAAGCGCCGCAGAGCGACGTAGCTGGCCCGGTCGCGCACGAGCTCCGTCGACGCCGCCAGCAGCATGATGATCGGCGCCTCGATCACCAGCGCGAACGCGAACACGACCCCGCCCCAGGCGGCGAGCTGGATCGTCGGATCCGCCAGGCGCGCGATCACGGCGGCCATTGCCGGCTGTTCCGCAGACATGAGCAACCACGACAGCGACAGCGGCCACCAGGCCGACCAGATGTCGCGCAGCGTCGGCGGCGACTCGCTCGCAGTCCCCGACGCGATGAAACCGTCGCTCATCGCCGGCAGCCCGTCGTGCTGCGCGAATCGACCGTCACAAGAACGGTCGCAACGTCGATGCCAGGTTCGGCACCGCAGCGCTGACGTTGTCCTTGGCGGCCGGGCGCAGCTTCTCGTAGGTCTTCTTGACGGTCGCGTTCTTGGCGTGTTGCGCTCGCGCGTCGGTCACGCCAAGGAGTGCATCGGCAACCTCGGCCTGGTGCCCCTGCAAGTAGCGAACGAATCCATCGGCCCCAACCGTGCCTTCGCGATCGTAGATCGGCTGCATCGCGGCCGCGAACTCGGGCAGAAGCGTGTCCACCACCTGCGCAACAAAGCCCGGCTTGAGGGTCTTGATCACCTTGTACCCGGCCTTGACCGCGAAACCTGAAATGCCGCCCTTCGCATCGACCTCCCGGTCGACAAGATCGACGCAAGCAGCGACAACCTTGGGACGGACCTCGGGGGCAGTGAGCTTATCGACCAAGCTGGACATCGGTGGCGAGGACGCTGGCCGATTTCGCCGCCCGCTGCAAGGGGCGGCCGGGCGCCCCGGAGCGCCGGCCTCGTCGTAGGGCGGCTACGCACGCCGGGCGGGCCAGCCGGGCCAGCCCGCCACGTGCACCACGCGAGGGACGCGGGCCCACGCGCGCGCCCACGCCGTATGATGCCGCCGATGCGAGCCCTGATCTGCGCGGCCGTACTCTCGCTCCAGGCCTGCTCGTCGCCGGCGCCGGCGCCGACACCTGCCGCCCAGGCTGCGCCCGAGCCAACGGCGCCAACCGACACCATGCCCAGCGAGCGAACTTCCAAGATCCCGATCGAAGACGTGGCGAAATACCCGCTGCCGGGCATGGCTCGCGTGCCGACGCACGTGCGCGCCGACCCGTCTGGCACGATGTTGACGTATCTGTACAGCCCCGACGGCAGCCTCACCCGCCAACTTTTCGCCCACAACCCGCAGACGGGCGACCGCCAGCAAATGCTCACCCTCCCCGGCGAAGGCGCAACGGAGGACAACCTCTCGCTCGAGGAGAAACTCCGGCGCGAACGCATGCGCGAGCGCGGGCTCGGTATCACCAGCTACGCGTGGGCCAAGGACACGGCGCGCGTGATGGTCCCTGTACGCGGCGATGTGTGGATCCAAGACGGCATGTATGGCACGCCGCGCAAGGTCGCCGAGGGCGGTGCGATCGATCCTCAGATCACGCGCGATGGCCGGTGGGTCGCGTTCGTGAAAGACCACGAGGTCTATGTCGTCTCGGCTGAACCGGGGGGCGGAGCACCGGTGCAGATCACGTCTGGCGCGCGCGGGACAGGCCGCACCCACGGTCTGGCCGAGTACGCCGCCCAAGAGGAGATGGGGCGTCTGCACGGGTTCTGGTGGAACAATGCCGGCGACGCGCTCGCGTACACCGAGGTCGACGAGACCCACATCCCGGTCTATCGCATCGTCCACCAGGGCGAGGCCGAACCAGGCTTCGAGGACCACCGCTATCCGTTCGCCGGTGCCGACAACGCCAAGCTCAAGCTCGGCATCGTCGCGCGCACCGGTGGTGAGACCACCTGGGTCGACCTCCGGATGGACGGCGAGGACGAGATCTACCTCGCGCGCGTGCACTGGATGCCCGATGGTTCACTCGTCACCGAGATTGAGAACCGCGCGCAAACCCGGACCCAGCTCATGCGCTACGCCCGAGGTGATCGCACGGGCACCGTCCTCGTCGACGAGCGCTCCGAGGTGTGGATCAACCTCCACGAAATGTTCGAGCCCCTCGAGCACGGCAAGGGTGAAACCGAGGGCGCGTTTGTTTGGGCGTCGGAGCGCACGGGGTTCCGCCACCTTTACCTGTTCGCGGCCGACGGCAAACCGCTGCGTCAGCTCACCCACGGCGAGTGGATGGTCACCGACCTCGTCGGAGTCGACGAGCAGCGCCAGCTGGTGTGGTTCGTCGGCACCAAGGACGGCCCCACCGAGCGCCACCTCTATCGCGTACCGCTCGCCGGCGGTGCGCTCGAACGGCTGACCGAGGCGCCCGGCATCCACAGCATCGACATGGATCGCACGTTTTCGATGTTCACCGATGCCCACACCGGCCTCGACCAACCACCGTCGATCACGATTCGGTCGAGCAGCGATGGTCAGCTCATGCGCACGATCGACGTCCCCGTCGATCCGCGCGTTGCCGAGCTTGGGCTCACCCCGCCCGAGCTCGTCACCTTGCCGAGCGGTGACGGCGTGACCCTGCACGGGGCGATCTACCGCCCTGGCCCCGAGGCTGGCCCGCCACCTTGGCCGACGATCGTCAGCGTATACGGGGGTCCCCACGCCCAGCGCGTCACCAACAGCTGGGAGCTCACCGTCGACATGCGCGCGCAGTACCTCCGCGGCCTCGGCTACCTGGTCTTCCGCCTCGACAATCGCGGCTCGGCCGGGCGCGGTCTCGCGTTTGAGGGTGCGATCAAGAACAACCTCGGGGACCTCGAGGTCCGCGATCAGAAAGACGGCGTCGCCTGGCTCGTAGGCCAGGGCCTCACCGATCCCGAGCGCGTCGGGATCTACGGTTGGAGCTACGGCGGGTACATGACGGCGATGGCGCTATTGCGCGCGCCAGAGACCTTCAAGGTCGGGATCGCCGGGGCAATGGTGTCCTCGTGGGACGGCTATGACACCCACTACACCGAGCGATACATGGGAACGCCGAGCAGCAACGCTGCGGGTTACGCGTCGAGCTCGGCCATGACCCACGTCGATGCGCTTGCGGGCCACCTGATGATCGTCCACGGCCTGATCGACGAGAACGTGCACTTCCGCCACGCCGCCCGTTTCATCGACGCCCTGATCAAAGCCCGCAAACCCTACGAGCTGCTGCTGTTCCCTGGCGAACGGCATATGCCGCGATCCGAACGCGATCGCGTCTACATGGAGGAGCGGATGCGCGACTTCTTCGACGCGCATCTGCGCAGGGGGTCGTGAAGTACGTCCTCAAATCCGAGGGTCCGCGCCGTGCTGCGTTTGACGCCACGCGCGACCTCAACGCCGAGCAGCGCGCGGTGGTCGAGGCCGAGCCGGGGCCGATCTTGGTCATCGCCGGGGCCGGCACCGGGAAGACTCGGACGCTGACCTACCGCGTCGCCCAGCTGGTTGCCCGCGGCAGTCCACCCGATCGATTGCTGCTGTGTACCTTCACCAACCGTGCGGCGCGCGAGATGGTCGCGCGGGTCGAGGCGCTGTTGGCGATCGATATGCAGCGCTGCTCCGCCGGAACGTTTCATCACATCGGGCACCGGATCCTGCGTCGCTATGGCGAACACGTCGGGCTCGGCACTGACTTCGGCATCCTCGACAGCGAAGACGCGCGGTCGATCCTCGCCCAGGTGATCGCCGAGCTCGGACTCAAGGCCCTGTCGGCCCGGCGCTTCCCCGAGCCCAAGGTCCTGCACGGCCTCATTGGCCTGGCCCAAGGCACGGGCACCCCCCTGGCCGATGTGATCAAGGCCCGCGCCACCCAACTCGTACCGCAGCTACCGGCGATCCTCGATGTTGTTACGCGCTACGCCGTCCGCAAGAAGGCCATGAACGTCGTCGACTTTGACGACCTCCTCGTGCTTTGGCACGAGCTCGTGGCCTCACCTGAGCACACGCGCGTCGGTGACGAGCTTCGGGCGGCGTACGATCACGTGTTGTGCGACGAGTATCAAGACGTCAGCGCGCTGCAGGGCGAGCTCTGCGATCGCATGGCGGCCCGCTGCGGTTCACTGACTGCCGTCGGCGATGACGCCCAGTCGATCTACTCGTTTCGCGGGGCGGACTTCGGCCAAATCTCGGGCTTCCGCCGCCGCCACGCCGACGCAACCCTCCTCAAGCTGACGGTGAACTACCGCTCGACGCCGGAGGTGCTCGAGCTCGCGAACCGCTCGATCGCCTTCAACAAGACCGGCGTGACCAAGGAGCTGCGCTCGGTCAAGGCGCCGGGAATGCGACCGGCCGTCATCCCGCTCCGCGATGTCTACCAGCAGGCCGAGTTCGTCGCCCAACGCGTGCTCGAGCTTCACCACGATCAAAACCTGCCCTTGCGCAAGATGGTGGTGCTGTATCGCAACCACAGCCATAGCCTCGAGTTGCAGGTCGAGCTCACCCGGCGCCAGATCCCGTATGCCGTGCGTAGCGGCGTGCGGTTCTTCGAGCAGGCCCACATCAAGGACGTGGTCGCGTACTTGCGCGCGCACGACAATGCCCGCGATTCGATGGCGTGGGTCCGACTGCTCAGGCAGTGGCCCGGCGTCGGCGTCCAGTCGGCCGAGCGCATTGCCGCGGAGATCTCGGGTGTCGACCTTGCGGTCGCCCGCGACAGCACCCCTGCGGGCGATGCAATTGCCCTGCTTCGCGCCCATGCAGCGCGGATGCGCGGGCGTGGAGCGGAGGCCCTGGGGCGGCTCGCGACGTTGTTCGAGATCCTCGCGGATCCCGCGGTGGCAAGCCCCGGCGCGGCGATTCGGCGGGTCGTTGAGGCGCACTATGCCGAATACGCCGAGCGCTCGTTTAGCAACGCCGACGTCCGCAAGGACGACCTCGAGCACCTGGCGGCATACGCCGAGCGCTACGGCAACGTGCAGGAGTTTCTCGCGGAACTGGCCCTGTTCGAGGGGCTTGCTGCTGAAAGCGTCGGTCCGGCAGAGCCGAACGACGATCGCCTGATTCTGTCGTCGATCCACCAGGCCAAGGGCCTCGAGTGGCCGATCGCATTCGTGCTGTGGTTGGTCGACGGTCGCTTTCCCACCCAACAGACGCTGCGCACGCCAGCCGAGCTCGAGGAGGAGCGCAGGCTCTTCTACGTCGGCTGCACGCGCGCCGCGGATGAGCTCTACCTGTGCTACCCAACGATCGAACACGGTCGCGACGGGCCTGCGACCCTCCTGCGACCGTCGCGATTTCTCACCGAGATCGATCGCGCGCCGGCTGTGTTCGACCGCTGGCAGATCTTCGAGGAGCCGACAGCCGAGCCGACGCGAACCGACTGACCCCGCGCCGGCCGGACCGCGATCCACCACGGGCTGCTAAAGCTCGCCCGGTTCGACCGAGACCTCGGTACGGACCGACTGGGCGATGAAGCAATTCTCATGGGCCGCCGCGTGCATCTTGCTGACGGTCGCCGGGTCGACGTCGTCGGCAAAGCGGACACGTGGCCGCAACACGACCTTCGTCATCGCAAACTTCCCGGCGGCGTTCTTGTCGAGGGTGCCGGCGGCGGCATCGTCGTACGCTTCGACCGTCAGCCCTTTGCGGGCGGCGATGGCCAAGAAC
>CADEGN010000297.1 GCA_902826865.1 uncultured Myxococcales bacterium | reverse complement strand
GGGGTCGCTCATCTCGCGCGCGAGTCGTTCGAGCTCGGCCCATGGCCCGTCGCACTCGCGCCAGCCTGCGCCCGACCACCGCAGCCAGCCGACGCCTTCGACGAAACGCAGATCGGCACCGTGGCGCTCGATCAGCACGTCCACCGCGCCCGAGTCGTTCGGCGGCGAGGTGAGCCACACTTCGGCGGGCGTCCCCGCGAGCGCGACCGCGAGCGGGGTCCCTCCTGCCACGTTGGCGCGGAACGGCAGCGCGACGTCGCTCGCGAGGCGTTCGAACGCGTTGGCGAGCGCAACGAGTTGCTCCCCGACGAGCAGCCGCCGCAACGCGGGCATCCCCCAACGCTGACGATCGTTGTCCTCCCATGTGTCGCGGATCGCCTGCTCGCGATGGGGCGCGTCTTGTCCGTCGAGCGACCACGCGGGCAGCAGCACAGCCCGGGCGGCGTCTGCGGTCCAACCCGCGTACCACAGGGCGCCAGCGAAGGCCAGACACGCGTCGTGTCGTTGTCCCTCGAGGACCGGCGACGCCCACGCGCGAGCGACCACGGTGGCGAGGGCGAGGGCGACGAACCTCGCGGACAGCTCGGCGGGCGGGATCGCGGCCGGCGGCACCGCGTCGATCCACACGATCGGCTCGCCGCTCTCGTGCACGCTGCCGGGCACCACCGTCTGCAGACCCACCTCGCCCTTGCGACTACGCCCACGAAGCTCGACGTGCGCGGCTCGATCTTGTCGGGTCGTGATCCCCTCGCACGCGAACAGCCAGTGCCGGCATGGGCCGGCTTTCGCGTACGTGAGCGCGACGCCTTGCACCTTGCCGTCACCATTACGGCCGAACGTTGCTGTCGGTGGCAGGAACTTCGGTGCGAGGGCGATCGCCTCGGGACAGTCGCAATCGACGTCGACCAGACCGAGCCCGAGCTTGAGCCCGACGTTGTCGCCGACGGCGATCATGTCGGGCGTGTAGGCGACGTTCGGCCAATCGTCGTCGATCGGGGCCTTCCCCAGCGTTTTGACGCGGACGATCGGCCAGCCGGACTGTGCGTAGAGCGTGGCCCACCCACGCACGTCGGTCGGGTCGTTCGCCGCAGGTGTGACGAGAGCGGGGGCGTTCATTCGGCGGCTCCTTCGGGTGCGGAGATCACGAGCGCCCCACCGTCGATGGACGGCACGAGCCCAGCTGCGCGGACGGCCGCGCACAGTTCGACGAGGTCGTCGCCCTCCGATGGAACAAGCGTTATCGTCCCATGGTGCAACCTGCCGTTGGCGCGCATCTCCGCGAACAAGGCGATCGACTCGACGGGTGTTAGCTCGGTGGTTATGAACGTGCAGTTGTCACTTGGCGCGATCCGCAGACCCACGCAATCGGTGTTCTGCCGTAGGATCAGACGCGCGCCCGGATCGACCACGCGTAGCGTGGCGAAGTCATGGCAAGCGAGAGAGACGTAGTCCGGTTCCGCGGCGAGCAGTCGCACGAATAGGGTGCGAGCGCCTCCCTGCCGCAACTCGTTGTCAAGCAGCACGTTGAAACGCCCGAAGGCGTCATGGTCATCAGGGTCGGCACCGTAGAACGGTGCAAACAGCAGGGCCGACTCGCTTACGTCGATCTCACGCACGCCTGCCATCGGGTCTCGCTTCGGCTTGCGCGGGCTCCATCGGCGGTTCATCGCGCACCTCCGATCCCGGCGGCGGCGAGCACCTCGTCGCGGTCGTAGAGCAGGGGGCGCCCGGTGGTCACCGGTTGCGGACCACGGCCTTCGCGGTGGCGTTTCCACAACGTGCGCTTGCAAACGCGCAGGATCTTGGCGACCTCGTCGGTCGTGAGTCGTGGGGGAAGGTTTGTGTAATCGCTTGGGTTCGTCATGTGTCCTCGGGGCGGTCAAGCCCACGAGGACACTCTACGGATCACGATCGCGATCCGTCAGTGGCAGAAGGGTGCAAAACCCCTTGCGGCCAAACGCGCTTCCGGCATCGCTTCGCGGTGTCGACCGAGACGCCGAACCGCTCCTCGATGAACGCGTCGATCGCCCCGAGCTTCGTGTTGGCAGCGAACACGCCTCCGGGGGCAAACTTCGCCACGACCGCATCGCGGACTGCGTTGTCGTCTAGCGACGGCGGCCGACCGCCAGCGTCTTCAGGCGAGTTGAACCGCTCCAGCGCTTCAATCGTGCGCATCAGCTTGCGGTCCCCGCGGATCTGCGCGTCGATGTCGGCCACGATCGCCGCTAGGTCGGGCCAGGGCGGCTTGGGATCGTCCGTCATCGGGCACCTCGCGACGCGAGCACGCGCTCGCTCACCCCGTCGTCCACTGCACGCTGTAGATGCGCGTAGCGTTGCACCGCGTGCGCGTTGTCGACATCGGCGCCCATGACCGCAAGCGGGATCCCAGCGATCACGCCGTCGGTCACGTAAGTGTGCCGCCCGGCGGTGTAGAGGGTGACTTCGGCGTCGGTGATGCCCGCCGCCGCCCGCACGCGCCGGAACACCGCCGCGAGTTTGCTCGACGTGAGCTGCCCACCACGCTCATTCGGGAACACGTAGCCCGCGCCGCCGGTGATCGCGTGCTGTGCTTCGATGATCGCGATCGCTGCCGAGTTCAACACCCTACGCTGATTCGCTTTCTTGGTCCGCGCCTTCGCCGGCCACGTCGCGATCCAGATCTTGCGCCCCCCGGCAGCCACTTGCCGCGTGATGTACTCGTGGCGCAGCGTGCACAGGTCGACCGGGCGGAATCCCGCCACGAGCGCAAGCCTGCACGCGTTCGCGTGCGTCGGAGCGATCGCGCCCTCGCGCCGTGCCGGGAGTAGCTCACCCGCGGCGATCGCCTGGAGTAGCTTGGTCCGCTCGACGTCGTCGATCGTGCGGTCGCGTGGTGACTCCGCGTTACGCTCGAACCCCTCGAAACGGGCGGGGTTCGCGACCACGACATCGGGCCATTCGACGCGCGCCCACGCGTAGAACGACCGCAGAACCTCGACGACGCGGTTTGCGGTCGTGTCGTGCCCCTCCCGGGTGATCTTCGCGTGCAGTGCCCGGACGTCGGCGAGCTTGATGTCCGTGACCAAGCGCCGGCCGAAAGCAGGCACGGCGTAGGTGCGCAGACGCTGGCGGTTCGTGGCGATGGTGCGCGTGGCCTTCGTCCCTGCGATCGCCACGAGGTACAGCTCGACCGCCGCCGCAAGGGTCGGCGTCTCGCGTGCGCGGACCTTTGCGGCTTCGGGATCCTCACCCTTGCGCACACGCGCGAGCATGTCGTGCGCGTCGCGGCGGGCCTTGTCGACGCCAACGGCCGGCCACCGCCCGAGGTTGATCCGCCGCCGCTGGCCGGCGAAGTAGTAGAGCAGGGTCCAAGTCTTGACCGGCCCGTGGTCGCCACGCAGCGCACGCGCCCCGTGCTTGGCGTGGGCGGGGCAGGGCGGACCGCCGGGGCACCCCTTCGCTTGGCACGTGCTGCCGACGCGCAGGGCGAGCCCGTCGACCTTGCCGTCAGGGAGCGCGTATCGATCGCCGGTCAGTCGCGCGGCCTCGGCTTGCTTCGTCGTCAGCATCGGACACCCCCGATCACGGTTGCGAGACCGTCGATCCCACCGCCCGTTTTCGGGGTTCCACCCGGGGTTCCGCGAAACGCGGAGTAGGGGGGGATACTCGGGATCACTCGGGCGCAGATCGAAGTGTCGAAAACGAGCGCTAAACCGGGCCTGCGATGCGAGCGGCGGGACATCACGGGGCAGTATAGACCACTCGGGATCACCACGCCAACGCTGATTAGGAAACCGTCGCTCTATCCGACTGAGCTATGCGAGCGGGGCGTTTCGGCAACGCGGTCGCTGAGGATGCCCGAGGGCTGGCGCCTGTGCAACCGGAGCCACCGCCCGCGCTCCGCCCGTTGGCCACTACCCCGCTCAAGCACGCGATCCGGGCAGGGCCCGGCAACATCATCAGGTTGCGTCGAGGCGTCGGCGCTGTAGTAACGCTCGCATCAGCGCTTCGGGTTCCATCACCAGACCCGACACCTCGTCGAGGGGGCTGACGACGACGACGAGGCCATCTTCGAGCATGGCGGGCAGCCACTCGTCGAGCAAGTCGACCAGGGTAATCGCCTTCGGCACAAACGCTGCCCACGCTCCCGTGCAACCCTGGGCCGCAAGCTCGCGACTCGGCCACAGCGGCAGGGCCTCCCGCTCGCCCGCGGCTCGCGATCGCGCCCAAGTTCGATCGCGCACACCCCAGGCTTGATCCGTCGCGGTCACCTCGGCGACGAACCGCGCGAGAGCACCGTCTGCTCGCGATGGACGGGGCGCATAGACGTCGCCGTGCCACTGCGTGGAGGCGCGGCTGCGTTTGAGCCAAGGCTTGAGAAGCTCGGTGTACCGCGCCAACGTGGCGTCGTTGTCGGTCGAGAATACGACGACACACCGACCGGCATCGTCGCTGGCAATCTGCACATGGGCGAGTGCACAGAGCTCCTCGCACGCACTCGGTGCGGCCGCACCGAGTTCCATCGTGATCACGGCGAGCCGCTGCCGCGGTTGGGTCATGGCGGACTCCACGGCGCACCGGTCTCACAATCGACGTGCGCGAGCCGGCCACCGCTTTGGTTGAACGTCAGGGTGCCAAATACAATCGGCAGCGAAAAACGTCGCGGGCCCACCGAGCCGGGGTTAAAGACGGCGATCTGGCGATCTGCACCGATGAAGGGCACATGGGAATGGCCGCAGACCACCAATTCGGCGCCGTGGGCCTTGGCCAGGCGGTGGGCATCGGCACGGAGCCGAGGCCCGTTCACCGCAATGTGCATCAGCAGCACCCGTAAGCGTCGACCCGCGGGAGCGGAGAGATCGAGCAACAGCGAGTCCGGAAGATCGTGATCGCGAGCATCGATGTTGCCGCGAACGGCGTGAAGCGTTGCATGCCGGGCCAGGCGATCGAGCACATCACGGTGTCCGATGTCACCCGCGTGCAAGATCGCGTGCGGGGCGTAGCGCTCGAGGTGCTCGTCGAGCCGGACGTGCGGTTGCGAATGCGTGTCCGCAACAATCGCGATCCTAAAAGCGTCGCCCGCCGGCGACTCAACCCCGGCGAACGCGTGTTGCCAAGGGCGGGTCGCACGGCCTTCACCCCACCGCGACCGCATCACAGCCCGCCGGGCAGGCCATCCCAGCGATCGGGCGAGCGCCACAGCCGCGAGCGAAGTAGCTCGCGCTCGTAGACGAATTCCTTGGGGAGGCGATCAAAGAAGCGATCGAAGAGCTCTTCGTGCTGGTGCGCCTCGGTGTTACCGGATTCCTTGGCCACCCCCATGAGCTCTTGAAACTTCTCTGCATCGAAATCCAGGCCCTTCCACTGGATGTCTTCGTGGCGCGGCATCCAACCGAGCGGGCTCTCGATCGCATAGCCGCGGCCTTTGACGCGATCGATGACCCAAGCCAAAACGCGCATGTTCTCGCCGTAGCCAGGCCACATGAACTTGCCGTCGTCGCCCTTGCGGAACCAATTCACCCGGAAGATCCGCGGCGGGTTGGGGATCTTCCGCCCGACGTTCAGCCAGTGATTGAAGTAGTCGGCCATGTTGTAGCCACAAAATGGCAGCATCGCGAACGGGTCGCGACGCATCGCCGCCTGCCCAACAGCTGCCGCCGTGGCCTCGGAGCCCATGGTCGCGGCCAGGTAAACGCCATGGGACCAGTTGAACGCCTGGTAGACCAACGGTTGGTCCTTGGACATGCGTCCGCCGAAGATGAAGGCGGAGATCGGCACGCCCGCCGGATCCTCCCACTTCGGATCGACCGACGGGCACTGGGACACGGGTGCGGTGAACCGTGCATTTGGATGGGCGGCGGGCGAACCCTTGCTTGGGGTCCAGTCCTCGCCTTTCCAGTCGATAAGGTGCGCAGGCGGCGTTTCGGTGAGCCCCTCCCACCACACGTCCCCATCGTCGGTCAACGCCACGTTGGTGAAGATGCAGTTGGCGTGCAGCGTGGCGATGGCATTGGGGTTGGTCTTGGCGCCGGTCCCCGGGGCGACGCCAAAGAACCCAGCCTCTGGGTTGATCGCATAGAGCTTGCCGTCGGTCCCGGGCTTGATCCACGCGATGTCATCGCCAACCGTCCACACCTTCCAGCCTTCGAAGCCTGGTGGTGGCACCATCATCGCAAAGTTGGTCTTCCCACACGCCGACGGGAACGCCGCCGCAACGTAGGCCTTGTCGCCCGACGGGTTCTCCACCCCGACGATGAGCATGTGCTCGGCGAGCCAGCCCTGGTCTCGACCCATCACGGATGCGATGCGCAGCGCGAGGCACTTCTTGCCGAGCAGAGCGTTGCCACCGTAACCCGACCCGAAGGACCAGATCTCTCGCGTCTCCGGGAAGTGGGCGATGTGGATGCTGTCGGGATTGCACGGCCAGCGCGGATCTTGGTCGCCGGGTGCGAGCGGGCGACCCACGGAGTGCACGCACGGAACAAACTCGCCGTTGTCACCGAGTACGTCGAGCGCGCCCTGGCCCATGCGCGTCATGATTCGCATGTTGACGACGGCGTAGGGGCTGTCGGTGATCTGTACGCCGAGCTTCGCGATCGGTGAACCGAGTGGCCCCATCGAGAACGGCACCACATACATGGTTCGCCCGCGCATGCAGCCGTCGAACAGCTTGCGCAGCGTGGCCTTCATCGTCGTCGGTTCGACCCAGTTGTTGGTCGGTCCCGCGTCGCCCTTGTTGTTGCTGCAGATGAACGTGCGGTCTTCGACGCGCGCCACGTCGCGCACGTCGGAGCGCGCAAGAAAGCTGCCCGGGCGCTTGGTCGCGTTGAGCCGAATGAGCGTGCCCGACTCGACCATCATGTTGCACAGGCGGTCGTACTCCGCCTGCGACCCATCACAGATGTGGACGTTGTCGGGCTTGCACAGCGCCTTCATCTCCTCGATGAAGGTCGCGAGTCGCGCGTGCGTGGTCCTACCGGGCATGGAGAGTGGGCTTCCTTGGGTGGGGCCATTGGTGTGCACCGCCACGGGCCGAGCTGCCAAGGGGTAGTTGCGCCGCGGCGGCAGCCACCAATGCAGGCAAAGCTGCGCTGCTCGCATGGCGGCGCGCGCACGCCGATGCACGCTCGCGCGGCGCGCGCAAAGGCCCGCCGCGTCGGCGAGATCGTGAGTGATGCCGCGTTTTTCGCCGACGCCGATCGGTTGTTCAGCCGCTCGGCCGCCGCGCCGAAATCCCATACATGAGCGGCAGGCGGGCCACGCCCGCGGGCCAGATCCAACGGCGTGTGCCCGGTTCGGGCTCGAGTCCCGCGACCACTCGGCATCCATTGGCGTGGGGATATTCGCGGAGGTGCTCGAGCTCGAGACCTGCACCGACGATCGCGTCGACCACGTCGGCGAGGGTCCACTGCCAGCTGACCGCGGGTTCATCGTTGCGACCTGCGATCGCGTCGTCACGCTCGGCTGCGAGGGCAGTGCCCGCGGCGGCGACGTAGTCCTCAACTGGCGCGACGATTGGTGTGCGTATGAAGTAATCGTCGCCGGCGAGGGTGAACTCGGCGCCAAACGACCACACGATCGGATGAAACTCGACGTACACAAGGCGCCCCGAGGGCGCAAGGATGCGGTGGACGCCCGCAGCCCACGCGCGAAGATCAGGCAGCCATCCGGTCACACCGTAGCTGCAGAACGCGAGATCGAACCGGGCCTTCGTTTTGTGCATCCACGATACCACCTCCGCGTGCTCAAACTCCGCAGCGATGCCCGAGTCGCGCGACAGATCGCGGGCGAATGCGATCGCCTCGTCGCTGTAGTCAACGCCCGTGACCTTGGCGCCGCGGCGGGCCAAGCACAACGAGTCCTGGCCGCTGTTGCATTGTAGGTGGACCAAACGCTTTGCCGCGACGTCGCCGAGCAGGGTGAGTTCCTCGTCGAACAGAAGCTCATGCCCATCGCGCAGGCGCGCGGCCTGATCGCCCTTGTGGGCATTGTGGTTGCGCGTGGCGATGTTCCAGCTGCGGCGCGTGCGCTCGATGGCGTCGTCGTGCATGTGCCTGCCGTGGCTTACCGGCGTGCCGTGCTGCGCGCAACCTCGCGCCACGGGTGCCCTTGCCTGGCCTCAGGCACTCGGTCCTTCGTCATGATGCCGCGGCTTTCCAGGGCACGCCGTCACCGACGCACTCTGTGCGCTGTGCGCGTCCCGAGCACTCCATCGTTGCGCCGGCGAGATGGCGGCCATGCGGCCAAGCTTCGGCGAGCGGGTAGCACATGCAGTTCTCGAACGAAACGCGGCGGACACTCATTGTTACGGCCAGCGCGGTGGTGATGGCAACGCTCGCCAGCTGCGCGGCAGGTGATCCCCGTTTCACGAGCGAGGCGCCCGCGGGCTTCTGGGTCGGGCTATGGCACGGAGCGATCTCGTTCATCACGCTCGTCATCGGTGTCTTCGACGACGATGTTCTCGTGTACGAGCTTCGCAACACAGGAGGTTGGTATGATCTCGGATTCCTCGTCGGTGTCGCGTGCGTATGGGGCTCGGGGCACCACGCAACGCGCCGCCGAGCGCGTCCCGACCCAGAGTGGGAGGAGATCGGGCGCAAGGTCGAGGCGAAGCTGAAACGCATCGTGCGCGGATGGGCGCAGGATGAGCGAGACCTTGGTGGCCGTGGCGCCGAGCAGAAGCTCAAGCAGCGTCTGCGGCGCTGGGCCGATGCGTCCGAGGGTGAGCCAGGGCCCGACGCGCGAACTCCTCCGGAGCCGTGACCCGCGCTCGGATCGGTCGAGCAAAGCGGGGCGAACGTGGACCTTTGCGCCGTCACCCGGCGCCATCTCCACGGAAAGGCCCGGGCGGTAGCGCTCGCGCGGAGGTCCATGCGTTGGACCGGCGCCGGCGGTACGCTTGGTGCGTGGCGACGAAAATCCTCGCGATCGTGCTGCTCGCGGCGACAGTGGGCCGCTGGCTGCTCGGCAATCGTCGGCGCGAGCTCTCACGTTGGCTTCAGCGATTCGTCGATGTCAGCCTCGTGGTCATCGCCGGCGCGCTGGCGGTGCAGC
>CADEGN010000296.1 GCA_902826865.1 uncultured Myxococcales bacterium | reverse complement strand
ATCGGCGTCGGTGATGGCCGCGACGACGCGGAGCTTGCCGCCGCAGCGTCGACAGGCGGTGACGTCGATGGAGAACACGCGGGCGAGAAGTCGAGCCCACGACAGACGAGATGACGTTCGCGCAGTCGCGGTCGCGTCGGCGGGACGAGCGACTGCGAGGCCTGCGGTATCGAACATCGGCAACTGCCGGGGTGGATTCGCGAGCTCGGGCAAGTTCGCGGGCAAGAGTCTCGGACGCAGCGCGTGATGATTGGCGAACACGCCATGATACCGAACCTGGTGTTGGCCCGGCGGAGGGATGAGACCGACGAGACGCGCGAGAAAGCGATGGGGCTCGAGCACGACATGGGTCGCGCCGGTGCGGCTCGGGCGTTTGAAGGCGAGCCGGACGCGGCCATCGGGAAGCTCGGTGACGGCATCGTGGGCGAACGGCGGTCGCAACATGTACCGGAGCATCCGCTCGAGACGTTTGCGGTCACGGCCATCGATGAAGGTCGCGGCTTGCAGCGACATGCCGTACGCAGAGACCTCGAGCGGGCGAATGGGCGCAGGCACGTCGGCGTCTGCGCGGGGCCCGGGCCCCGCGAGCGATAGCGACGCACAGGCCGCGAGGCCCGGCTCGGCAGCGGCGACGTCATCGTCCCCATCCAGGTCGTCGACATGACCGAGACCGCGATGTACGGCCGCGAGCACAGCAGCCAGGTCACCGTCGTTCGTCGCCGGCGCGGCCAACCAACGCACCGAGTGGTCGCCGTGCTCGACGAACGCGCCGTCGGTCACGAGGGCATGCAGGTGCACGAACAGGATGGTCTGGTCTGCTCGGGCCTGTCGATCTTCGACGAGGGGTTCTGTCGACCGGCGTGGGTCCTCGGTCGCTTCCGTGATCAGCACACGATCGCGCTCCCCAAGAAGGGCAAGATCACCCGCGACCTGTTCGTCTGGGGCCTCGCGACGGTCCCCGAGGACGCATTCATCGAGCTGCGGCTGCTCCATCCCGACCCCAAGCAGATCAAGATCACCCTCATCCCAGCCCTGCAGGACGAAGGCACGCCGTTCGTGGTGTTCGACGGGAAGACCGACCCCGCGGCGGTGGGCACGACCACCGTGGTCATCGACAAGCCGATCCTCCACCCCGGCGACGAGTCGCTCAATGGACGCTGGACGCTCGTCGTCGAGGACACCAAGACGGGCAAGGCTGGGCAGATCGACGCCTGGGCCCTGCGCTTCTCGAGCCGCATGGACTGACCACACCCTGGGGCGCGCGCGGCCGCGTCGGCGCTGACCGACGCGTCGGTCGTGTCCACCTCGGTGTTCGCTGCGGTGCCCAGCCTCCGTCCGAGATGCGGAACCGATCGGCGAGCCGCGGCACGCTGAATCATGGCCGCAGATCGCCGGCCGGAGGATCCCAATGCGCGGCGCTCCATATGTGCGGCCACGCGTTGACCGGCCAGTGTCAGGTGGACTTCTGAGCGCTGGATCATGCGCGCTGGCGCACGGCGGGCGGCGAGGTCGAGGACATCTCAGATCGACGCCGTCAGGGTCGCGCAGTCGGCGTTCGACGCGTTCGCGACGCAGTAGACGATGAGGCAGTTGGTCAGCGCCGCCTCGGCGTCGTCGCACGACGTGTCGCAGACCTCGTCCTCGTTCAGGCAGCGCTCGTAGGCCTGTCGCTCGTCGGTACAGGTCGCCGCGTCCTGGACGTTGGTCAAGGCGCCGCAGAAGTCGCCGCAGTCGCCGGTGATGAAGGTGCAGCTGCCCGCCTGGGCCTCGTCGCACAGTTCGACGCAGTCGAGGGTCGGCCTCTCGTCATCGCACGCGGCGAGGTGCGAAGAAGCGATGGCTGCGGCGATGAACGTAGCGGAGAGGAATCGGAACGACATGCTCGCATCGTAGGTGACGCGGGTGGGGCCGCAAGCCGCCTGCGCGTCCCCTGTGACCTCTGCGACGCCGATCGCCGCAGGCGCAATCGATTCGACCGGCCGGGCCCTCTACCGGTGATCGGTCGGGGGACCCCTGACCGCGAGCCCCTCGGGTTTGCCCGAGCGCGTACGCGCGGCGACCCGGTGGCCGTGTGCGGGGCGGTCGGCCGCGACGATCTGCTATCGTCCGCGCCGTGGGCCTCACCCGCACGATCACGCGAAGCCTGGCCCACCTCCGTGACCGCGCCGCGGGCCTGTCACGTCGCGTGGATCTGGAGGTGCCCTGCCGTGGGCTGGGCAGTGCGTACGGCCGCCACGCGGTGTGCGTCGATCGCCTGGGTCGCGACAGCGTCGTGTACTCGTTCGGGCTCGGCGAGGACATCAGCTTCGATCTCGAGCTGATCGAGATCACCGGCGCGACCGTGTATGGATTCGATCCGACGCCGCGCTCGATCGCGTGGGTGAAGGCGCAAGCCCTCCCGGAGCGCTTCGTGTTGGGCGCTTAAGAGGTTCGAAGTGGGGAAGGCGTTGGGCGGGGGGCGGGAGCGCGGGTCGTCAGCGTCTAAGAGGTTCGAAGTGGGGAAGCCGCGTCGGTGAGGCTCGCGCCGGATCCGCGATTGTTCGTGGTGCTCGGCGCCACGGAGCCAGCGTGCGGGCGTGTCGGCTTGCGGGGTCGCGTCGCGCCACTGTTGCACCGCAGCGACCTCGGTCGGACGGCCGGCGCGTTGGTAGCCGTCGGCCGCGGAGGTTGCCAGCTCGCGCGCGCGTTCCCGTTGGTCGATGTCGGACCACAGCGACTTCGCCAGCTCGAAGCGGGTCTCGGCGAGCTCGAGCACGTCGCCGCCGGGGCGCGCATGAATGGCGAGCGCGCGTTCGAGGAATGATCGCGCGAGCGGATCGTCGCCGCGTCGTGCAGCGACCGCGCCGAGGCCCCGCGCCGCACCCGCGACCGCGACGTCGGTTGGGCCGAACGTACGCTCGGCGATCTCGAGGGCGCGTCGGTAATACCGCTCGGCGTCGTCGAGCTCGCCGCGAGTCAGCGCGAAGCCGCCGAGGTTGCGGCAGATGACCGCGACATCGGGATGATCGGGCCCTACCGTCTCCTCGTAGATCGCCAGCGCCCGTTGGGCGGCATGTTGGGCCGCGTCGCGCTCGCCGACGTCGAACGACGCGGCCGCGAGTGATGACAGTGCGGCGCGCGTGGACGTCCGCGTAGGTCTGCGCCAGGTCGAGCCGCAGATGGGCCCGACGTTTCGCTTGGAACCCAGCGCGTCACGGTCCTGCACTACGCTGCCGCCGCGCATGCGACGAAGCCTCGGTGGATTGGCGCTCAACACGGCGCTCGTCGTGGGCTGTGGAGGCGGCGACCACGGCGCGGGCGGCGACACGACGACCGCCGGCACCTCGGCGATGCCGTCGTCCTCCCAGGCCACCGACACCGACGCGACGTCGACGTCGCAGGCCAGCGGCGTCGACACCCAGGGCGAGACCTCGACCGGCGATCCGACACCGCCTGCGTGGTGCGACGATCTTCCCGGCGCCGTGACGTCCGCAGCGCTGCGCGAGCACCTCGACGCGCTCGATGCGATCGCGGCCGACGCTCGAGAGGTTCGAAGTGGGGAAGCCGTTGGGCGGGGGGCGGGAGCACGCTCAGCGACCCTTTGGCGCTGCCCGAGTGAAGGATCTACGTCGCGATCGCCCCGCGCAGCTCGGCATGCGTCCCGCTCGGCGACCGACCGCGCAACGCGAACTCCCAGCCGTGGAGGCTCGCGACCCGGTCGACGATGCGCAGACCGAGCCCACGGCCGGTGCTGCCTCTGGGTCGATTCTCGCCGAATGCGCCGGCCCGCACCGACTCGAGGATTCCGGCGGGTACGCCGGTACCGTCATCGATGACGCGCAGCGCAAATCGGTCGTGGTCGCGATCGAGCACCACCGCGACGTTGCCGTCGCCCGGGTGGTGGCGCACGGCGTTGAGCACGAGGTTCGATACGGCCTGTTCGATGCACGTTGGATCGCCGTCGACCACGACGGGGCGGTCCGGCACGGCACACTCGACCGTGACCCGGCGCAGCTCGGCCAACATGCGATGCCGCGAGGCGGCGCGCTCGACGATCGCGCCGAGATCGACACGCGCGTGGTCGCGAGGATCGAGCCCGCGCTCGAGCGCCGCGAACGTGGCGAGATCGTGGAGCAGTGCGCCCATGTAGTGCGCCTCGTCGATTGCTGCGCGAACGGTCGCGCGATACTCCCCCTCGTCGCGTTGCGGCGCGTCGAACAGGCGCGCCAGGTGCCCGCGGAGCACCGACAGCGGCAGCGCAATGTCGTGACTCGTGTCGTCGACGTATTGCCGCAGCGTTCGCTCGCGGACCGCAATCAGCTCCGCGCGCGCTCGGAGCTGGACGCCGGCGTCGACGAATGCGCGGGCGCAATCGGCGATCTCGTCGTCGCCGGTGATCGGGACATCGACCGCCCCACTGCCGTCTGGCAACGCTCTGGCGGTCGCCGCGAGCCGCCGGAGCCGAGCGACCACCGGCGCGAGACCGACCAGCACGACGACGAGCGAGAAGATCGGCAACGCCAGCCAGGGCATCGGCAACGCTCGCGTGTCGGTAGTCGCCGCCGCGTCGCGGGCCAACACGTAGGCGCAGCCGCCCAGCCGCGGTGGCGCCGCGACGAGCACCTCGATGCGTTGGCCATCCGGCTCGTCGACCACGCGCGAAGCCTCGAGGCTGCCGGCCGCGACGAGCTCGATCATCGCGGGATCGACGCTCGGTCCGAGCCCGCGCCCGTCCAACGTCGGCGGCAGCGCCCACAGTTCGAAGCGGCGGATCGCGACGCGGCTGCGCGGCCCACCGCGCGCGGTCGTGGGGATCTCGAGCGATTCGAGTCGCGTCGCGCGACCGGGCTCGCATTCGCCGGCGAAGTCGGCCGGCACACCCATCCGCACCGCGGCGGCGATCGCCGCGACCTCGGACTCGCGACGGGTGTTCCCGTACAGGACCGACGCCGCGACGGCGCTCGGGATCGTGAGCGCGAGTGTCACCAGCACCACGCGAGTCCGGATCTTCATCGGTCGCTTGCTTGCCCGAGCCGATAGCCGATGCCCCACACCGTCGCGATCGGCACCGAATCGCCGAGCTTGCGTCGCAGCCGCGAGACGTGGACGTCGAGCGTGCGTTCGTTGCCCTCGCGCTCGGGGTCGAGGGCCGCGTCGACCAGCGCCCGACGGCTCACCGGCTCGCCGCCCCGACGTGCCAGCGCGAGCAGGAGCTCGAACTCGACGCGGGTCAGCTCGGCCTCGCGGTCGCCCGACCACACCCGACGGTGGACGGCGTCGATGCGAAGAACGCCGTGCTCGACCACGTCGTGGCGCTGCATCGTCGGCCGCCGCAGCCGCGCGCGCACGCGCTCGACCAGCTCGCGCGGCCAGAACGGCTTGGTGAGGTAGTCGTCGGCGCCGAGCTCGAACGCTCGGACCTTGTCGCGCGCATCTTGGCGCGCGCTCAAGATCAGCACCGGCACGTCGCTGGTCCGACGCAGGTCGTCGAGGATGTCGAGACCATAGGACCCCGGCAGCATCAGGTCGAGAATCACGAGCTGAAGCGAGCGCGCGAGGTCGGCGTCGATCGGCCGTCCTTCGCGCCACCAGGTCACCGCGTGACCCTGTGACTCGAGCTCGGTCGCGATCTGGCGACCAAGCTCGGGATCGTCCTCGACCAGCAGAATCGAAGCGCCCATGGTCTGTTGCGATTGTCCGCGAAGAGTCTAAAGCGAAGCTTCAGATGTGCCCGGTGATCCACGTCACCTTGGCGCCGGCCTTCGGAGGTTCGCAAGAATCGAGGTGCACGGTTGGGAATGCGGCCGCCACGCGACGCGGCCGAAAGGACTGAAGCGACCATGTCACGACAACACCCCCGTCAGTTTCGTCACCGCCACCTTTGGGCCCATCGCCATCGGTGGCTCGCGCTCGCCCTGCTTTCACCGGCGGCGGCCGGCTGCGCCGAGGAGGCGAGCGAAGAGCCCGCGGTCGCAGCGATCGCGATGCTCGAGGGCGCGCTCGATGGCGAAGCGTCGTACTCGACCGACCAGGTCGCTCACGATCGCGGTTTCGGTGCGGGTCGGATCGCCGCGGCCTGTGACCCGGACCCGGATCTCACGAAGATGGACGCATGTGGGCGCGAGGTACCCGGTGCGCTCGACTTCGCCTGGCAAGATTGCGCGCTCGACGAATCGGATGGACCGGCGTGGCTCGCCCACGCCACGACGTCGGGCACGCTCGGCGTGCGCAGCAACCTCGTCGGGGACTGTGGCGATCCCGACGTTTCCCTCGAGCGAAGCGCCGAGTTCGCGATCGACCTGTCGCCGGGGCACGGCATGCAGGCGTCGCTCGAGGGATCGGTCGAGACGACCATCGCCGGCGTTGGCGGTGATGCGCCGGTGATGGCGACCCACCTCTCGCTCCGACGCGAGGCTTCACGCGGCGATCGGCAGATGACCGCGACGGTCGACGGCGACCTCGTCGTCACGATGGACGAGGCGACCGGTACGCGCACGACCAACGGGCTCGTGTCGATGGCAATGGAGAATCCGCGGCGGGGCAACCTGGCGTTCGAGTTGGAGCTCGCGGGGGTGGTCCGCGACCCCGCGTGCGCGTGGCCGACTGCCGGCACCGCGACGCGGAGCTCCGCCGACGGCGAGTCCGTCGAGATCGTGCTTGGCCCGGAGTGCGGCGAGGCGACGATCGACGGGCGAGAGGTGACGCTCGACGAGGTCGCCGCGCTCGGTGGTGGCGGACGCCGACACGGCCGTCCGTGAGCGGCCCAGGCACCGAGCGTCGGGGAGACTCCCCAGCCGCGGTCGCGTCGGGTGGGGTCGCTGGGGTCCACCTGCGGCTCCACCCCGACCGGAAGTCCGTGCGCTGGCACAATCCACGTGCTAGTTAAGAGGTTCGAAGTGGGGAAGGCGCTGGGCGGGGGGCGGGAGCGTGGTTGATCAGGGGCAAGGAGCGTAAGCCCGCGCACGCCGGGACTTCACCGAAGTTCGGATGGCGGAGCTCGAAACCCTGCCGTTGGTGTTGCGCACGGGCGCGTGGTGGGAGTGATGGGGCCCAAGCGGCCGGTGAGTGGATGCGACGGACGCGGCGACCCGCAGGTGCGCCGCCGCGTGGGCGCACCTGCGTCGCTTCACAGACAGAGGAAGGACAGCTGCTCGGGCGGCCACGGTCGCGGGGGCGGTCTGGCACCGTGGAGCACGCGGGCGATCTCGTCGGCATCGGTGATCGCCGCGACGACGCGCACCGCACCGCCGCATCGGCGACACAGGGAGACGTCGATGGCGAACACCCTGGCCAGAAGCTTGGCCCAGCCGATGCGGGCCCTGGTCGGAACAGGCGCGTGGGTGCCGGAGTGCGAGGCCGAGGCTTGCCACGCTCCTTGGCCAGTGGCGCCTCCCAACGGCACCTGCGTGGGGTCGAGCGCCGACGCGCAGCTCGGGCTCGGAGCGACCCGGATGCGCGAGCGCAACGCGTGATGGTTGGAGAAGACACCGAAGTACCGCACCTGATGTTGGCGCGGCGGCGGCACGAGACCGACCAAGCGCGCGAGGAAGCGGTCGGGCAGTAGATCGACGTGGGTCGCACCGGCGCGTGTCGGCGCCTTGAAGACGAGCCGCACGCGACCATCAGGGAGGGCGCGGACAGCATCGTGGGCAAACGGCGGCCTCAGCATGTAGCGCAGCATCCGCTCGAGCCGCTTGCGATCGCAGCCGTCGATGACGGATGCGGCATGCAGCGACATGCCGAAGGCGGAGACCTCGAGCGGCCGTGGTGCCGATGGGAGGGCGACGCGCGCTGGGCCATCGAGCGAGAGCTGCGCGCAGCCGACGAGTGCAGGGTCGACATCGTCGTCGTCGTCGATGCGGCCAAGTCGGCGATGAACGGTGGAAAGCACCTCCGTGAGGTCATGCTCTGTCGCAGCCGGCGCGGCGAGCCAACGCACGGTCACGTCGCCTTCGTGTTCGTGCTCGGACCCGGACCCGGACTCGGACCCGGACCCGGATCCGGATCCGGATCCGGACCCGGAGTCGACGAACACGCCGTCGGTCGCGAGCGCATGCAGGTGCACGAACAGTCCGAGGTCGTAGCGAAAGCGCTGCACGACCACCAGCATTCCGGGGTGCAACCCCGATGCGGTCGCGCTGCCATAGTGCCGCGCGGTACGTCGGCGCAGCGAACCCATCACGGCACGCGCGAAGCAGCGGCTCACACGTGCGAGCAGTGCGGCGTCGTAGCCGAGCCGTACCGCCACCTGGCCGCCGAACGACAGGACCCATTGACGGTACCCACAGCGCGGCAGCAAGCGATCCACGAGCAACGCCGCGCCCTCGCTCATGCGCCTGCCCATACACGACGGACAGAAGCCGCGGCCCTTGCACGAAAACGGCACGCGCAACTGCTCGCCGCATCGACGACACGCGGCGAGCAAGAAGCCGCGGCCGAAGTCGCGCGCGCTCGGCCCGACAGAGCCCGCTACCGCCCAGGTCCGCGGTGGGAGCCATCGAGCACCTCCCGCACACGACGAGCCAGCGACAGCGGCGTGAATGGCTTCTGGATGAACCAGTCACGATTGGCCTCGACGCCGGCGCGAATGACCGCGTCGTCGGTGTACCCGCTCATGCGGTTAGGTGATTCTACCTGCGAACGGCCACGAGGGTGTGCGAGCCGCGGCGGCCGTGGTGCGGCGGACGCGGGCAAGGGCGTGCTCGACATTACAGAGGTGTCAACAACAGAACGAGACGCTGGGCGGCTGGGTCGGGCGAGGCGGGGCAAGTTCGGGGATGGGGAGTTCTGGCCCGTTATCCCATGGGGTCGGGCGCGCGGGGAACCGAGCCTGCCGGTACGAACTGGCCGGAGGTCTGTTGCCCCGGCACGTCGCCTGGGGTCATGTGAAGAGAAGTTGTTGAGCGTGCGGCTGTGGCCTGGGCGGGGGGCGAGCCCCGTGGAGCAGTCGGGCAATCTCATCGGCGTCGGTGATGGCCGCGACGACGCGGAGCTTGCCGCCGCAGCGTCGACAGGCGGTGACGTCGATGGAGAACACGCGGGCGAGAAGTCGAGCCCACGACAGACGAGA
>CADEGN010000295.1 GCA_902826865.1 uncultured Myxococcales bacterium | reverse complement strand
CCGTCCGTCACCTGACTCGCGCCGGTCATCGTCAGCCCGGTAGCGACCCCCGCGCCGAAGTCAGCCGGCCCTCCGGTTGCGCCCAGCGTGAAGTCGAATCCCTGGTTGTCGAGGGCGGTGAGTCGCAACCGGACCTCGTAACTCGCGCCTTGGTCGAAGTACCAGGTGCTTGTGCTCGCATCGTACCAGCGCTCGTCGCACTCGGCCGCTGGCGGTTCGTACAGGGTGTAGACCACTTCGATCACCTCGACGCCATCGATCACAGCCGGCGTTGCGCCGGCGCCGGCATCCTGATCGACGGCGCCACGAACCTCGATGCGCGGCGCCCGGATCGGGCGGGTCCCGCGGGAGAACTTCGCAGTCTCGGTGTACGTGGTCGCACCGGGGTACGGCGTGAATGTACGCGTGCGCGACAAATCGGTGACCGCAATGCGAGCGTAGTGCGCGTACGACGTCAGGGCAGCCGGGTCGACCGTAGGCGCCCCGGCGGGGATATCGAAGCCCTCGTTCGGATCACCGCTCGAGTGATCATCGACCAGGAGGTAGAGGCTGGCATGGAAGGTGGAAGTCGCGATGTCCGTGGCATCGTCCGCCGGCGAACCGCTGGCCAGGGCGATGAGGAACTGATCGACGCCCTCGGGCACTTCACCGCTCTGGCCGCCGACAACGTCATCGATGCGGCCGTTGGCCGTTACGGCCGGGCCGAACGCAAAGGGCTCGCCTTTGCCACTTTCGCCCACGGTGCAGGTGGTCGCACCCTCGCAGGCTTGAAATTGGACGACCGGGATCGCCGTCGTGCCCCACGCGCCGCCGCTGTCGGCAACGTGCGACCCACCGAGGTCCCAACGAAAGAGCTGGCCGGCCGGATCGACGATGTAGGCCTCTTGGACCTCGCCCCAATAGCGCGAAATGCAGTGGCTCGCGATCGCCGGGTCGACGACGGTGCCGTAGCCCGGACCATAGGCGCTCGGCACTGTGTCGATGGTGGCGTGCTCGAGGATCACCCCGGTCAACGCGTCGGCCACCATCAATGTCCGACCCACCGAGGCGGCGGCGCCGGCCGGGGCGTAGCCGGTGCCGAACACGAGGCGCCCCTCGGGCTCCGCGGTCAACACATCGCCCGGCACGTGATACGTCAGGGCAGGTCGCGCCCAGGTCTCGCCGGCGTAGGCATCGTAGTCGGCCGCGAGGGCCGCGTCCTCGCTGGTCCAGAGCACCGTGAACGGACCGAGACTCGACTCCGGGCTCATGTGCGAGAGATCGAGGGCGACGAACTCGCTACCGCCGGCGCCGAAGCCGAACACGCCGAGATGGCGCCAACGGGTTGCGGTCGCATCGTAGACCCAACCTTGGTTGATGGTCGCCGAGATGCCGTAACGGTGGGTCGTTATGTCCGCGCCCTGTCCCATCGTCGCAGGGCCCACGCGCCACTTGTCCACCAGTCCCACCAGTTGATTGCGCGGGATCAGCCCCCAGAGCTCATTGCCGCTGTCGAACTGAAACGCGTGGAGCATCCCTAGATCGTCGCCGACCAGCACCGCCTCTTGGTACTCGCGATGCGGCGCGGGGCTCGCGATCACGCCGGCGGGCGACCACGACTCGCGGGCGAAATCCTCGAGTGAATCGGGCAACCCCGCGGCATCGACCGTCGAGAGCCGGCGACCGGCGCAATGCGGGTCGCGGATCGGCACCGAGGGCGTCAGCGCCTGCTGCAGCCTCGGGATCCGCCGCACCACCACCGGCGCCGAAGCGGCGAGGCCGGGGAGCTTCCAGCCCCCGGGGAAATCACGACCGAGCGCAAACTCGGCCACCGACTGCGCCTCGGTATCGGCCTCAGCCGCCGACATCGCACCGGTGTCGATAAGCGCCTGCTTGAACTCGTCGGTGACGAGTCCGTTGTCGATAAGCGCGAAGACCTGGTGATCCACGCCGTACGAGTAGACGCGGCGAGCGTCCCACGCGGTCTGTTGCAAGCACTCGCCGGCATCCCACGTCCGGCTCTGCGGACACGGACCAAAGGTCTCCTCGACCTCGGCGGCGGCGAACCCCGGATCGACGCACCAGCTGGCCGGGCTACCGGGATTGGCGGGGTCCTCGTCGGTACACGGAGCGCGCTCGACATGGCCTTTCCAGCTCGGCCACTCGGTCCAAGCGCGCAGGGTGCTCTGAACGATCTCGCCGTGGCCGACCTGGCCGCCGGCGCCGACGCCGAAGTCGTTGATCGTCGCGCCCGGGCCGGCGTCGATATCGAGGGCGATTGCATCGGCGACGATGCTCGTCAGCACGCTGTGCAGCGCGCTGACCGAGTCCGCGAGATAAGCGCATGCGGTCCCAGGATTGGCATCGTCGGCGCAGGTATCCCAGTCGTGGGCGGGCGTATCATCGCACGGCGTACTGCATACGCCGTCGCATGCCCCGGCGGCGGCACACGCCATGTTCTCGAGCTCGCTCGCGGCAAGGAACATCCCGACGACATAGACCTTGACGTCGAGCTCGCGGCGGAGGTCGGCCAATCGCTCGTACAGCGGCGCGCCACCCTCGCTCGCGGGCGACGGAACGCCGTCGGTGATGAGCACAGCCGATGTCGGCGCGCAGACATCGGCGTCGCCAGCGGTCTTGAGGAACTTGAGATACGAGGCCACAGTCGGCTGCGAATAGGCGGCGTTGCTCTCGACCGCGGCATCCGACGTGCTGCCAATCGAGCTTGCCCACGGCGTTTCACCCTCGGCATCGATGCCCCCGGAGATGAACGGAGACACCGCGTCGAGCACGGCCTGGCGGGCGACGACTTCCGTCGCGGGGCCCTGATCGGCGGATGGCAACGACGGCAGCTCGACATAAAACGGCGCGTACAGCGTCGCCTGGGTTGAGCCCGTTGTCTGGGTTGTCCCAAGCATTGGATAGCTCGACGCGCCTGCGTCGGCCGGATAGCCGACGTAGGCGGAGTAGCCGGGGAACCCATCGACGTAGGGCCAGTAGTAGAAATCGTGCCCGAGGACCTCGGTGGCCCGCGCCGTATCGTCAGCGGCCCAGTCGCCGATCGTCGCGGCCAGGATCGTCCCGTCGGGATCGGTGACCGCGTTGAGATTGGCCCGCACGCCCATGAACTGGGGAAACCACTGCACGCGCCGGTCCGCATTGGTGGTCGACTTCATGTCGGCCTCGGCCGTGCTGATCAGCGGCGAATCTGGCACCGGGTCAGTTAGATCGTCGCCGAGAATAACGGACCCAACCCCGAGCTCGTCGTGGCGCAGATACGGATAGGGCCGTTTGATCTCCTCGCACAGGTACCAGCTTCCGTTATAGCCGCTGTACTTGGTGAGGTCCTCAAACGCAAAGTGGCCGAAGTGGGTGGCCCACGCGAAGCGATGGCCATCCGCGCACTTGGGTGGCAAGGTGGTGGGCGGCCCCGCCATTTCGAAGGTCATGAGCGCGAATCTGGCGTTGTCGCCGATCGACTCGATCACCGACTTGACGGCGCCGCGGGCCGCCGCGATCCGGCTGAGCGAGGCCCCAGAGCCGCTCTCGCAGCTATTCCACGTGCACTGCTCGTCGGTCGACTGCGATTTCCAGGCCATCGATCCCGAGGTATCGAGCACGAACAACACGCGCGGCTGCACGCGCACAGTGCCCACGCCGCGGACCACGTAGTACGGCTGAAGATTTGCCCCCGTCGGCGCGGCAACGAGCACGCTGACCGCCAGGGCGAGCAAAGCCAAGGATCCACGCAAGGCGGAGACGAAGGCGGGTACGCGAAAACGACCGAGTGACACGGATCCCCAACGCGGCATCGGCACCCAACGCTCGCGACTTGAGGGACGCGCACGGATGCGGCCGAGTCTGGAGGCGCGATCGCCTCGCTGGTTCTCCGAACGGCCCGATGCAGGACAGGGGTCGCCGCGCCAGCGCACCTGCAGCGGGGCCGCCGGTGGTTGCCGGTGCGATGCGGTTCGTTCCTCCGTCGCCGCCGACGCGTCCGCGGCCGCCGACGCGTCAGCGGCCCGTTGCGGTTGCGAGTGTGGCACCGTCATCGCACGGAACCATCGATGCGGACCGACGCCATCGTGATCGGAGCCGGCGTTATCGGCATCGCCGTCGCGCGGGCGCTGGCCCTGGCGGGGCGCGAAACGATCGTGCTCGAGGGCGAGACCGCGATCGCTCAGCACGCGACATCGCGCAACAGCGAGGTCGTGCACGCCGGGATCTACTACGAGCCCGGCAGCCTCAAGGCGCGCACTTGCATCGAGGGTCGCACGCGCATGTTGGCCTACTGCGAGACGCGCGGAATCGCCGTGCGCCGCACCGGCAAGCTCATCGTCGCCACCGACGACGCCGAGAGCACAAAACTGGTCGATCTACATCGGCGCGCGGCGGCCTGTGGCGTGGCCCTAGATTGGCTCGACGCCAAGGAGATCGCGGCGCGCGAGCCGGAGGTCGCCGCCTGTGCTGGCCTGTGGTCCCCCGGCACGGCCGTCGTCGATAGCCACGCGTTCGTCCACGCGCTTTGGCGCGACGCCGAGGACGCCGGGGCCGCCCTGGCCCGCGGTACGAGGTTCGTGGCGGCCGAGCCGATCGCAAATGGGATCCGGGTTCGAACCCAAGACGACGCGATCGATTGCGCGCTGCTGGTCAACGCCGCCGGTCGCGATGCGCCAACCTGCGCACGGGCCATCGCCGGTGTGACACCGACGACGATCCCACGGACCTGGCTCGCCAAGGGCAGTTACTTTGCCGTGCGCGGACCGCTGCGGCTGTCCCACCTCGTCTACCCGCTGCCCGTGGCAGGTGGCCTCGGGATCCATGTGACGCTGGACATCGCCGGGTCGATCCGGCTTGGGCCCGATGTCGAATGGAGCGACGTCGTCGATTACCGTGTGGATCCTACGCGGGCGGCGGTGTTCGCGACCGCCGCGCGTCGCTACCTGCCGCGTCTACGGACCGAGTGGCTGCAGCCTGCCTACGCTGGATTTCGCGCGAAGATCAGCGGACCCGGTGAGCCGGCCCGCGACTTCGAAGTTCAAGGCCCAGCGATCCACGGGGTGCCGGGCCTGGTGCAGATGTTTGGTATCGAAAGCCCAGGCCTCACCGCATCTGTCGCACTCGCGCAGCACGTGCTCGAGCTGCTCGAGATCCCCGCCGCGGACAACGGCTGAGGCATTCGTGTGCGCGCCCGGCGGTTCGCAAGCGGGCGTTGACCCGCGGCGGCAGCGCGCCGCCTTGGCGAATCGCGGCCCCCTGAATTCCGCCAAAGCCCCAGGCAAGGGCTTTCATCCCGGCCCCGGCGCGTCCGGCCGATTTGCCGAAAACCAGCCGCCCATGCAACCCTGTTCTCGATGCGCCGTGCGCCCGCTGCCCACCGGGGACCGCTGCCGTGAGGCTTGCCCCCCTTGTCCTCGCCGCCGACGATGGAACCCCGTTCGAACTGCGTTCCCCCGGGCCAGAGGATGCCGGGATCATGCTCGCGTTCCTCCGCCAGCTCCTCCACGAATCGTCGGAGTACCTCAACGCCCCCAGCAAGACCTACGACACCGTCAGCGAGACGGGCCAAGTCGCCACCCTCGAGCGAATGCTCCGACGCGAGCGGGCGTTTTACTTGGCCGCGTTCGACGGTGCGACCATGATCGGCAACCTTCAGTTCACCGCGTTTGACGTCCCTGTGTCGACGCACTGCGGCGAGCTCGCCATTGGCGTGCTCCAATCGCACCAGGGCCGCGGGATCGCGCGATCGATGCTGTCACGGTGCATCGCCGAGGCCCGGGCGCTGGGCATCTGGAATCTCCGCTTTTCCGTCCGGACCTACAATCATCGCGCGATCGCGTTGTACGAGCGGCAGGGTTTTCGTCGCGTCGGCCGACTCGAGGGCGTGGCCAAGATCGGTGGCGCGTTCGTCGACGAGTTCCTCTACCAGGGCGTGTTCGAGAACCCGAGCTAATTCCCTGCCGCCATGCGGCCCGGACGGTTGTCACGCGGGCCGAGCAAGGCTACCGTCCGCGCGATGCCAATCGCAATCGGACAGAAGATCCCGTCGGTGAAGTTCAAGCGAGTGCTCGCCGATGGCAGCGTCGCAGACCTCGACAGCGCGGCTGTATTCGCCGGCAAGAAGGCGGTGCTCTTCGGCGTGCCGGGCCCCTTCACCCCGACGTGTCACAAGCACCACTTGCCGAGCTACGTCGCGCGGGCGCGCGAGTTGGCCGCCAAGGGCATCGACACGGTGGTCTGCATGTCCGTCGCCGACCACTGGGTGATGCGCGCGTGGGCCGACGACCAGGATGCCGAGGGCAAGGTCGACATGTTGGCCGACGGCAATGCCGAGCTCACCCGCCAGCTCGGCCTCGAGGTCGACCTGGCCGTCGCGAACATGGGGACGCGCTGCAAGCGGTTCGTCGCGACGCTGGAGGACGGCAAGATCACCTCGCTGGAAGTCGAAACCAGCAAGGGCATCGAAGTCACCGGCGCGGACGCCTGCCTCCTTCGACTCAAGTGACGGATGCGCTCGGACCGGCGAGGCTTCCGCGCGCGCTGACGCCTCCAGCGGCCGCCGCTCGATGGCGCCGGGGGCGCGACGACTGAGTCGCGCCCTCGGCGAACCCACACAAAACATCGACCGAGATTCCCGCCCGGCCGGACATAGGACGGGGCATGAGCGCGAAACGACGACTTCTTGCCCCTCTTTGCGTCGTGGCCGCGTGCGTGGCTGATAGAGACATCGGAGGCGCCGATACAAGCAGCAGTGACGGTGGAGCGACCGCTGATCCCTACACGACGGGAACGTCCGGGACCGATGCGTGCGAGCCCGTCGATCCCAGTACCCGAACCGATCTCGTCATCGACGTTGGCGACTTCCCGGTCAACTCGCCGCCAGAGGAACCCACCGCGTATCGAATCGAGAACGCACCATGCACCGTGTCGGTTGTCGATATCGGGGCAACCCTCGTGCGTACGAAGCTGGCGTGCACCGCACCTGATACATCGGGTCATACCGTCGCGATCGAGCATGCTGTCACCAATCTCGGCGAACCCGCCTGGTCCGTCGGCGACGCGGTCGTGTTCTCGATCGACGATTATGTATGGAGCGACCTCTCGAACGAGCGCTATGTCAATGCATCACTCCGCAGCCCCCAAGGCGAGTTGCTATTCGTAGGAATCGACACCAACAATAACGGCATCGATGCCGAGATCATCGCGCCACTTGCCACAGAATTTGAGATGGGCGCCTGCGGGGAAATCGAGCCTGGCGGCAACCAGCGTGGTCGCCTCCACCTCGCGCTCGGTGACGCAACGCTCGAGGTCGATGGTGGCAATGACGGCCTCTTGCAGGCGGCGAGCCGAGACTTCGGAGTCGAGCTCGGCTTGGCCGAGACGAAGGTCGACCCTGGGCATGACGCGTGGGAGCTCCAAGTCGTCGTCGTGGCGCTCGCTCGCTGACCGCGCGTCGCGGGACGAATCGGCGATGGTTAGGATTCTTCCTTCCACGAGGCCGCCGTGGCCGAGCGCAGCCGCAAGCTCCCCAGGCGTGAAAGCGGTCCGAGGGTCGGACGTTGTCATCGCGATGACCGCGTGGCGGCTCGCTGCCGCGCTCGCAACCGCAGGTTGCGCGGTGAGCCCCGACGGCACCGAGACCGTGCGCATGGTCGGCGTTCGCACGCGGTCGGAGCGGGGTGGCACCGGGGCGGGGCTCCCATCCGGTGGCATGCTCTTCCGCGGCCCCGCCGATCCTCAGGTGGGGATCCCCAGCGGCGCGTTCACCATGGGTTGCGTGGACCGCGACAAGGCTTGCGAAGTGGACGAGCAGCCCGCGCACACGGTGGAGCTGCCCGAGTACCGCATCGATCGCTTCGAGGTCACCTGGAAGCGCTACGCCGAGTGCGTCGACGCGGGTAGGTGCACGAAGATCTTCACCGCGAGCTGCTACGTATGGAACGCGGCCAAGCGCCGCTTCGTGCTCGGGGCCGGGCTATCGGGCGAGAACATCGGCCCCGATCTGCCGGTGGTGTGCGTGAACTGGGCGCAGGCTCGGCAGTACTGTCGGTATCGCGGCGGCACCCTGCCAACGGAGGCGCAGTGGGAGCGAGCAGCCCGCGCCGATCGTCGCACGCGTTACGTGTGGGGTAACGAGCCCCCGAGCTGCAAGCACGTACACTGGCACGATTGTGTCGACTCGACGCAGCCGGTCGGCACCGCGACGAAGGGCGCGAGTTGGTACGGCGTGCACGACCTGGCTGGCAACGTCTGGGAGTGGGTCGGCGACTGGTACTCGAAGAACGCGTACACGCGACCCGGTCGCGGACGGTCGCCGCGCGGCCCGTGGAAGGGCGAGGTGCGCGTGGTCCGGGGCGGCAGCTTCTACGACGACGTGACCGATCTGCGCGTGTCCTATCGCTACGGCCTCTCGCCGCAGTACGGCTACAGCACGGTTGGCTTTCGCTGTGCCGCACATGTGCCGCGCTCACACTGACACCGTGGCGGCGGTGGGCCGCATGCGGATGCTCGCCAGCGGCCGCCCGTGTTGACCTCGGGCGGCGCGAGAACGACCGTCATCGGCCCGCTGGGACCGTTGCTCGGAGGGCGAAACACGCCCTGTTTTCTTCGTCCTGCGCCTCCTTCGGGCCCCATGACGATCGTTCTCGCGCCGCCCGGTTTCACCACGGCGGCCACGCTGCCGGCGCGTTGCGAACGCCTGCTGCCCCATGCTAGCGTCCCGCGGTGCTGCCCCCGGAGTTGCTTGACCGGTTGGACGAGACTGTCGACCGGAGCGCGATTGCGGTGCGTGTCGATGCGATCTGCCGAGCCGTCGCCGCGCGGTGGCCGGGCCTGCAGGTGTCGATGGACGATTTCGTGGCCCACCTGGCCCATCAGCTCCCTCGGGACGAACCACTCCCAGAGGCCCTCGCTAGGGTCCACGCGTCAGACCTGTACCTCGCCTTTTCCTGCGCCGCGGGCGATGCCCACGCCATCCATGCCTTCTTTGCCGAGTACGGCGACAGCATTGCGAGTCAACTATCGCGGATGCGAATCCCCACGGCCGCGCGAGCCGACCTCGAGCAGGACCTACGCATCGGTCTATTCGTATCGCGCGCAGATCGTCCTCCCTTGGTAAAGGACTACGCCGGGCGCGGGACCCTACGTTCGTGGTTGCGCGCGGTCGTGGTCCAT
>CADEGN010000294.1 GCA_902826865.1 uncultured Myxococcales bacterium | reverse complement strand
CGACGCCCCGGAGAACGCGGGCAACTCGTCGCGCCCGAAGCCGCGCAGGTTCGGATTCGCCGGACGCGGGAGCCCGCGCATGGGCGGCCGCAGTGCCACGAGCTCACTCACCGCCGGCCTCCGCCCCCGCAGCGCCCAGGATCAGGCGAGGTCGAGGCCCGAGAAAAAGAACCCGATCTCGAACGTCGCCGTCTCGGGCGCATCGGATCCATGGGTCGCGTTGCGCTCCACGTTGGTACCGAACATGCCACGGATGGTGTCCTTGGGCGCCTTGGTGGCGTCGGTCGGCCCCATCAATGCGCGCCAGCGGGCGATGGCTTCGTTGCCTTCGAGCACCATCGCGAGGATCTTGCCCTCGCTCATGAACTTGCACAAATCGCCGAAGAACGGGCGTGCCTTGTGCACGTGGTAGAAGCCTTCGGCCTGGGTGCGCGTGAGGTGCAGGGACTTGAGCGCGACGATGACGAGGCCGCTCTCTTGGATCTTCGCCGCGATGGCGCCGTGATGACCGGCCGCGTAGGCGTCGGGCTTGACGAGGGCAAGGGTGCGTTGCATGGCAATGTTCCTGTGCCGCGCAATCGCAAGCAACGCGCGGGCGGGCCGCTTCTAGCAGGCCCGAGGCCCGCCTGTCACGGCGCAGTGTGCGCGTGCGTGCGCCAGGGCGGCTGCGGTGCCTGGTCACCCGGCGCGCGTGGTCGAGAGATCGCCCGCCCATCCGTCGACGCGGCCACCTCGGCAAGGGGGCCGGCTGATCTGCGTCCTGCCGCGTAGATCGGTTGCTCCCCGGGTTCTGGTCCGTCCTCGCCGGTGTTTCCCGGCGTCCGGGGCGTGGCCCCATCGCGTGCGACACAAGGGTACTCTCCGGGGTCATGCCCGAGGTGAGCGTCGATCTCTCGGATTTCGCCCATCTGCATCTTCATACGCAGTACTCGCTGCTCGATGGGGCGATCCGCACGAAGGATCTGTGCCGGACCGTCAGCGAGCGTGGAATGAAGTCCGTTGCCGTCACCGATCACGGCAACATGTTTGGCACGATCCAGTTTTACGAAGAGGCCAAAAAGTGGGGGATTAAGCCGATTCTCGGTTGCGAGGCCTATGTCTCCGATGGCCCGATGACGGCCAAAACGGACCGCAAAAACTACCACCTCGTGCTGCTCGCCCGCAACCGAACCGGCTTTGGCAACCTGCAGAAGCTGGTGAGCATGGGCTACCTCGAGGGCTTCTACTATAGCCCACGGATCGATCGAGAGATCCTGCGCAAGCATCGTGAAGGGCTCGTCGGTCTGTCGGCCTGCATGTCGGGGCACGTGTCGCGGCTGGTCCTCGACGGCAAGATGGACGAGGCCCGCGAGCGGGTCCTCGAGTACAAGGACATCTTCGAGCCGGGGAGCTACTACCTCGAGCTTCAGCCCAATCGCCTTGCCAAGCAGGAGCTGCTCAACCCGGTCCTCGCCCAGTTGGCCAAGGACTGCGGGGTGCCGATCGTGGCGACCAACGACTGCCACTATGTCGATCGCAGCGAGGCCCACGCCCATGAGGTCCTGATGTGCATGGGGCAGGGGCGCACACTCGATGATCCCAAGCGGATGAAGCACGACTGCGACGAGTTCTTCATCAAGCGGCCCGAAGAGATGGCGCCGTACTTCGCTCAGTACCCCGAGGCGCTCGAGAACGCGGCCCGGATCGCGCAGATGTGCAACGTCGAGCTCGACCTCGGTAGGCCCGAGCTGCCCGACTTCCGTTTGCCCGAGGGAATCGACGACGACCTGCCGGGATACCTGCGCAAGGTGGCGCGCGAGGGTTTGGCTGTCCGCTTGGCCGATCAGCGTCGCCGGGGTCTGCGGCCCGATCCCGATCAGTACCGCGCTCGGCTCGACTACGAGCTCGACGTGATCGTCCAGATGAAGTTCCCCGGCTACTTTCTCATCGTCTGGGACTTCATTCGCCACGCCAAGTCGATCGGCGTGCCCGTGGGCCCCGGTCGCGGCTCCGGTGCGGGCAGTTTGGTCGCCTACGCCCTGCGGATCACCGATCTCGATCCGATCGCGTATGCGCTGCTGTTCGAGCGGTTCTTGAATCCCGAGCGGGTGAGCATGCCCGACTTCGACGTCGACTTCTGCATGGATCGGCGCGACGAGGTGATCCGCTACGTGATGGACCGCTACGGCGAGGATCACGTCGGACAGATCGCGACGTTCCACAGCTTGAAGGCCCGGGGGCTGGTGCGCGACGTCTGCCGCGTGATGGGCTGGAGCGTCGCCGAGTCCAACGAGCTGGCGAAGCTGATCCCCGAGGGACCCAAGGTCACGCTTTCGGCCACGGTCGCCGAGCCGGACGCCCTCAAGGACAAGATCAAGAAAGACCCGGGTTCGGCCGCGAAGCTCAAGGATACCTTGCTCGTGGCCGAGGGCTCCGCGCGTCTGCGCGAGCGGATCGGCGCTGACGCGCGGGCCAAGGAGGTGCTCGACGTCGGTTGCTCACTCGAGGGCCTCAACCGCCACGCCGGGATGCATGCGGCCGGCGTGGTGATCGGTAACCGACCTCTGTGGGAACACGTGCCGTGCTTCCGCGCGGACGGCAAGTTGGTCACGCAGTACACCATGACCGACGTCGAGAAAGCCGGGTTGGTCAAGTTCGACTTCCTCGGTCTCAAGACGCTGACCGTCATCGCCACCGCGGTGCGCCTCATCGATGTCTCGGGCAAGCCGACGCGTCCCGATGACCCGGCCTGGGTCAGCGGCCACTTCGACGTCGACGCCATCGCCCTCGCTGACGCGGGCGCCTACGAGCTCATCGCTCGCGGCGACACCACCGGCGTGTTCCAGCTCGAGTCGAGCGGGTTTCGCGACCTGCTGATCCGCCTCCGGCCCGATTGCATCGGCGACATCATCGCTGCCGTCGCGCTCTACCGCCCCGGCCCTCTCGAGGGGGGCATGGTGGATCAGTTCATCGAGTGCAAGCACGGAAAACGTGCGATCGAGTACCCGCACGACCTCCTCGAAGACGTTCTGCGCGAGACCTACGGCGTGTTTGTCTATCAGGAGCAGGTCATGCAGGCGGCGCAGATCCTCGCCGGCTTCAGCCTCGGCGGCGCGGATCTCATGCGCCGGGCGATGGGGAAGAAGAAAAAGGAGGAGATGGATCACCAGCGCCAGCTATTTGTCGAGGGCTGCGCGAGCAAGAACAGCATCCCCGCCAAGAAGGCGGGCGAGATCTTCGACTTGATCGACAAGTTCGCCGGTTACGGGTTTAACAAGTCGCACTCGGCGGCGTACGGGCTCATCACCTACCAGACGGCATATCTCAAGCACCACTACCGCGTCGCGTTCATGGCCGCGCTCATGACCTGCGACAAGGACAAAAACGAGAACGTGGTCAAGTTCATCGCCGAGGCTCGCAGTGCCCACATTCGCGTGCTACCGCCGTCGGTGAATGGATCTGATCGCGATTTTTCGGTGGAGGAAGCCGATGGCGCCCAGGCGATTCGATTTGGGCTCGGCGCGGTGCGCAACGTCGGGGAACACGCGGTTGACTCGATCCTGGCGGCGCGGGCCAAAGACGGCGTGTTCACGAGCCTGTTCGAGTTGTGTCGTCGCGTCGACCCGCGCAAGGTCAACAAGCGCACGCTCGAAGGTCTAACACGATCGGGCGCGCTCGATTGTCTGCTGCGCGGACGCGCGCGCGCGCAGCTCGATGGCGCGATCGATCGTGCGCTGCAGCAGGGACAGGATGCCGCCCGCGACCGCGAGAGCGGACAGCGCGGGTTATTCGACATGGTCGTCGAGGACACCCCCACCGTGCACGTCGACGAGTACCCCGACGTGCCGGAGTGGACCGCCAAGGAACGGCTCGTCGGCGAGCGCGAGGCCCTGGGCTTCTACCTCACCGGGCATCCTCTCGATCGTTTCGCCCAGGATGTCGAGCGATTTGCCACCACCAACGTCGGCGGATTGCGTCGCGATCAAAACGGCGCCGAGGTCATCATCGGCGGCGTGGTTTGTGATCTTCGCGAGGTTCAGACCAAGAGTGGGCGCGGACCCATGGCGTTTTTTCAGCTCGAAGATCAGTACGGGCGCGTGGAGGTCGTGGCGTTTCCTAGGACGTACGCACGCCTGGACGACGAGTCTGGCTTGACGGTCGCGCAGCAGCTCGAACGCTGTGGTGACGAGCCGGTGCTGGTGACGGGCAAGGTTGAAGTCGAGATCCTCGAGGGCGACGACGGCGGGATCAACCAAAGCCAGTGCCGATACAAGATGATCCTCGAGGCGATCCGCCCGATCGCGGACGTGCGGGCGGCGCGGACCCGCGGCGTGCTGCTCCGTCTGCGGGCGGGGCAGCTCGACGATGCCCGCGTTCTTGCCCTGAAGCAGGTGGTCAGCGATCACAGCGGTGCCTGCAAGATGGAGCTGCAGGTCGTGGCCGACGAACGCTGGCAAAGCACCGTGATGTTCGGCGATCGCTTCGGCGTCACGGCCGACGAGGGCCTGCTCGTTGCCCTCGAGCGGCTGTTCGGCCCGGGCTGCGCCCAGCTCGTCTGAGTGTCGCAGCGATTCAGAATCGCCCGCCGCGCCCGTGACATCCATTAATCGTTGACGCGCGCGTGGTGATTCTTACGTGCATGCCATCGGCTGCCGCGATCGCCTCGGATACGCTCGCCCCGTTCGCAGGTACAACCCCTAACCGCGCGCTGCGCTTGAGTCCGAACGCGTTCATGTTCGCCCGTCGAGGGCAGCGCGCTCGCGACGGGGGCTGGAGTATCGTCGCCGGATGCTCGCGCTTTTGCTTGCCGCGGGGCTGGGCGAGCCGCCCGCGCTCGAGGCTGACCCTCCGGCCGAAGCGCACACGGCGGTTGTGGCAACGCAGGAGCTGGAGCTGCACTGGTCGGCGCCGCCACAGTGCCCCCCGCGCTCGAGCTTTGTCGATGCGTTGCGCAAGCTCTCGGGGCAAGACCTGACGATCGTGGCGGAAGCTGGGCTCAAAGTGGATGTGAGCGTCGAAGCGAAGGCGTCCGGCTACGAGCTCCGCCTGCAGCTGACCTCTCCGCAACGCGCCCAAACGCGGCGATTCGAGGCGCCGAATTGTGCGGCGCTGATCGAGGCCGGCTCCCTGGTCGTCTTGACGGAGTTGCTGGTGCCGGAGCAGCCCGCGACGCTCCCGGCCGTCCCCGCGCCGCCACCCGAACAACCGTCGAATTCGCCAACACCGATCGTCCCGCTTGTGCCCGCGCAAACACGCGAGCAGCCGCCTGCGCCAGCACCACTGGCGCGTACGGAGCCACCGCCGGTCCGGCCCACCCCTCGCTCGCGGATTCGGGTGCCGTTGCGCCTGGGCGTTTCGGTACTCGCAGGAGGCGCGTTCGGTAGTACGCCGCGCCCCACCGGATCGATAGGCGGTGGCGTGGCGCTATTGCTGCCGCACGCGCGGGCGGAGATCTCCGCCCAACACGCGTTCGCAACCACGACCGCAACCGACGGCGTGGTGATCGGCAGGGTGAGCGCAGCGCTGACGCGGGTTGGGGTGGTCGGATGCTGGGCGCCCCGCGTGGGCCCACTGGACTTCCCACTGTGCAGCGGGGTGGAACTGGGCGTGGCAACCGGTCGTGGCGCAGGCACCGTGCAGTCGAGTCGGACGAGCCGGCAGCTGTGGGCGGCGGTGCCCGTGACGGTCGGGATCGCATGGGCCCCGACGCCACGTTTCGCTGTTCGCGCGCTGGCGGGGCCAACCATTGCGCTGCGGCGGCCGGGCTTTCACTTGCGCGCAGAATCGGGCGCAATCGGTCGTTTCCGCACATCGATGGTCTCCGCCCTGGTGCTTGCGGGGATCGAAGTTCGATTTCCGTGATGTTTGCTCGGGTCGGCGGTGCTTAACTCGGTTCGAGTGGCTCAGCCGCCCAACCTCGCGGGGATCTACGCGCGCTATCACCGCCTCGTGGAGGGGCTCGTCCGTACTCGACTGCCGCCGCCGGCCGTTGATGACGCCATCCAAGACGTGTTCTTGGCGATCCATCGCCGTTTGGGCCAGGCCCCCGCAGACGAGCTGCGGATGTGGGTCATCGGCGTGACGCGAAGCGTTGTCCACTCCCATCAGCGCGCGGCGATCCGTCGGGAAGCTCGCGTCAGCGCGATTGAGGTGCCGTCGCCTGACCCTCCGGTGGAGGCAGTCCTCGACCATCGTGCGGCGTTGCGGCGCATGGACGAGGCTCTGCGGCAGCTAAGCCCGGCACAGCGTGAAGTCTTCGTCCTGATCGAGTATCGGGGCTTGACGGCCCCCGAGGCGGCAGAGCGCACGGGATCGTCCGTCAACACAGTGAACTCGCGGTTGCGCTTGGCGAGGCGCAAGCTCGCGGACGCCGCGACCGTTCGCGCGGGCGAGGGCGGCCCACGATCTCAAGCACAGGTACGCCGAACCTGGGCGATCATCGCTGCCAAGGCGGGTCTGGTCGCGCCGGGCGTGGGGATGGTGGCGACGCCAGCCGTGGGGTGGATCGGCGGAGGGATCGGCCTCGCCGTTGCCTCCGCGGCCGTGTTTGCGACCGCGCTCGCAGGTCCTCGCGGGGCGCCGGAGCCCGCTCACACCACGACGCAGATCGTCACGCCCGCGAGCGCGCCGCGCTCGGTTGGTGGGGACCCAGGCAGCCCGAGCGTGATCGGGGAGCGCCCGTCACCGAGCACGGTCGCCGAAACCCCGCGCCTGCAGGCTGTCGCCGCGCCGCGCGGTGCCGCTGCACGGATGCCATCCAAGCCAAAAACCCGATCGCAGGACTCCGGCGCGCCGACTTCTGCTGCGGAGTCGAGCTTGGAAACCGAGCCGCTTTCTTCCCGCGATGTTCCCTCAACGCTCGCGGATGAGGCGGAGCTTCTGGCCCGCGCTGCCAGTCGCATCGACGCCGGCGATCGAGCGGGCGGACGAAGCTTACTCGCCGAGCACGCCCGACGATTCCGCCAGGGCGCGTTGAGCAAAGAGCGCGAGCGCTTAGAACGTCACATCCGTGGGCTCCCGGCGCGCGCGGATGGATCGTAGGAGCGGCGGCGGATGCCTTCACTCGCCTTGATTGGCTCTTGGGCGACACGTCCGCGAGGGCGCGCGGAAGGAAGGTGTGGGAGTGTTCGGAAGGTCACATCCTCGGACGTGACGGATGGTAAAAGCGGCGGCGCTAGTAGGTCCATGAACCACAAGTGGGCACCTACATATGCGTGGGTCGGCTGCGCTACCGCAGCAACGTTTTGTTTTTCCGGATGCACCCCATCGACCGAGGAGGTCGGCATGGTGACGGCAAGTAGCGGCGAAGACACTTCAGTGTCCGAAACGTCGAATGAGACGCCGACGTCCGGGCCACAGGAGACTTCCTCGGGTTCGGGGCCACAGGAGACTTCCTCGGGTTCCGGGTCACAGCAGACTGCCTCGGGCGGTGAAACCGCCAGCGAGGGGAGCTCGAGCACCGGCTCGGCCGTCATGCCGGAGTGGACCCTCGTCGAAGACAGCCTGGAAGTACAGCCGTTTTCGATCTGGGGATCTGGGCCCGACGACATCTACGCGGTGACGCAGTTCGCGGTGCCGCCTTCGTACCTTCACTACGACGGGGTGAGCTGGACGTCCGTCCCCGGCCCAGTGTTCAGCGCGTTCGGAGGCACCGCTGCCGACGACGTTTGGGGAATCGAGCTCGCTGACGAGGCCAGCGTTGCCTGGCACTACGATGGAACGGAATGGACGCAAGCCGCCGGACAACTCGGCGCCTTCTACAACGCCGTCTGGGCCATCGCGCCCGATGACGTGTGGGCCTTTGGCGACTTAACTCTCGCGCACTACGACGGAACGTCGTGGTCGACCGTGCCCGCCGCGGATCCCGAGGCGACGTTCGTGAGGGGGTGGGGCTCGGCGCCTGATGATGTTTGGGCCGCCGGATTCAACTTCGCGGGCGACGAACAGCTTCCGGTGCTCGAGCACTTCGATGGCGTGAGCTGGTCGGCCTGGCCAATTCCTATTCGTGGTGAAGGCGTGATGGGCAATATCTGGGGAGCGGCAGCGGATGACGTTTGGCTGCAGGGCGACGACGCGCTGTTGCACTTCGATGGAACGGACTGGACGGAGGTGTTGCCCGATATCGGAATCGGAGGGATCAGCGGTACTTCGGCGTCCGATGTGTGGCTGACCGGCGACGATCTGCTCGGCGCCACGGTGATGCTCCACTACGACGGCTCGACATGGTCCGAGACGCCCGTGCCGGAGAACGCAAGCGATACATTCACAACCGGCATCTTCGCTGCCGCGCCCAACGATGTCTGGGCGATCGGTTTCGGCCCCCCTGGGAGTGGCCACAGGATCCTTCACTACGAATAGGCGAGGGGACGAGCGCGAATGCACGGCGCGGCGTGTGCCGGACACGCCGCGTGGTACCGCGGACCTCGACGGCCGGGCCGCCGGAATCCGCTCCGTCCTCAGTCCGAGCGAGCGACCGCTCGCCAGACCGGGTCGCGGGGCCGTGCGTATTGCCCCGCGTGTACGGACGCAGATGGTGGTGTGGTGGAGCGGCTGGCGCCGCGCTGACAATCGTGGCGGGACACGCGAGAGCGGCCTTGGCCGACATCCCGCGCCTGGTGAAGATCCGCAAGCGCGCCGAGCCTCGGGTCGCCAAGCTGTTCACCGACGCCGGCCTGACATACCCGTGCCCGAGCCTGATGTTGCGCGCCTTCAAGCACGACGCGCAGCTCGAGCTGTGGGGTGCGGCGCATCGCGGCGATGCGATGACCCTCGTGCAGACCTATCCGATCTGCGCGCCTTCGGGGGAGCTCGGTCCCAAACGCGAGCAGGGCGACGAGCAGGTCCCCGAGGGTTGCTACACGATCCACCGCTACAACGCCTGGAGCGGCTTTCACCTGTCGATGCGCGTCGACTATCCCAACGCGTCCGACCGCGCCCGCGGCAACCGGTGGAACCTCGGCGGCGCGATCATAGTCCACGGTGGATGCGCGACGATCGGTTGCATCCCGATCGAGAACGAGCCGATCGAGGAGGTGTTCCTCGCCAGCCTCGACGCCCGCCGCGCCGGGCGCCAGAGCGACAGCGCCGCCGCGCCGACCATCGCCGCGGCGGCGACCCGCGGCAGCGGCTGCAACGGCGTCAACGCCAGCCAGAACATGCCGAGCACTGCCAGCAGCGCCG